>JAZSND010000033.1:0-11326 GCA_045536235.1 Acutalibacteraceae bacterium
TTAGCGTGTATGTAATCGCCGTAGGCGCATGTCATCACCGCAGGTGCATTTTCCTTCGGATTGATTACATGCCTTTCTTCGAAAGGGTTACATCCATCACTTTGTGATGATTACATTCCGTCTGCGACGGATTACATACAATGCTTCGCATTGATTTTTGGGGACACCCGCACCTGATTGTAAATTCAGCTTATGTGTGATATAATTATCTCGACAAATAAGAATTTGTAGGTGAGCATATGAACAGCGTAAATAAAACACTATATATCCCTTTGTATGGAAAATCGTATGTTAGTAAAAGGGGAATATTTCTTGACGATAAAAAAGCGGAAGAAATCTGGGAATCGGAGGGATTCGCACTCAAGGGAAAATCCAAATCGAAGTGGCTTGCCTACTATATGGGTGCTCGCTCTGCTGTATTTGACGAATGGATAAAGAAGCAGGTGTCAGATGCACAGGATGCCGTGGTCATTCATATTGGGTGCGGTTTGGACAGTCGAGTTTTGAGAGTGGGAACTATAAATCAAAAGTGGTATGATGTGGATTTTGCTGAAGTTATTGAAGAAAGAAAACGATACTATTCCGAATCTGCCAACTATCGTATGATTGCAGGGGATGTGAGGGATGGCAATTGGCTGAAAAGTGTTCCCGAAATGAAGTGTGCCATTGTTGTTATGGAAGGCGTGAGTATGTATTTGACTATTGAGGATATGCGAAATCTAACTGATAGTCTGTGTGCTCATTTTGAAAAGATTGCACTTTTAGTGGATTGTTATACCTCTTTTGCTGCAAAAATGTCGAAGCACAGAAACCCGATAAATGATGTGGGCGTAACCGAGGTTTATGGCATAGATGAACCCCAAGATTATCAAAGCGAAAAATTTGCTTTCGAAATAGAACATGCAATGACACCGCAAAAATACATAGATGAGTTGACCGGTATTGAGAAGTATATTTTCGGAAAACTGTATGCAGGAAGTTTTTCCAAAAAGCTGTATCGATTGTTTGAATATAGAAAAGTGTAAAATCCAATTTGTCGAGCTGTTGATGAATTAACGAACTGTGGTTATAAAATAAGACGTACTGCCAAAAAATGACAAGTTTCGACAGGTAATTGTCGTTTTGGTTTTATTCGCCTGATGGCGAGTTATATTGCTTCGCAGTGTTATTGAGCTACGCACAGTGTTATTCGCTTTGCGAGTTTATTAGCGAATAAAATATCACTGAAACCGCAGGTTTCAATATCACTTTCACAATAGTGAAAATATTACTCTGACCGAATGGTCAGAATGTCACTAAAAACTTTAAAATTTTAAGTGTTACTAAATTGCAGGCGGAGCACCCGCCCCCGATTGTAATTTCGTATCTTGTGGGATATAATTAATTTGCAACAATAATATTAAGGGGTTGAAACAGTATGAGAAAACTCATATCTGTTATATTATGTGTTTTATTGCTTTTTAGTTTATGCGCTTGCAATGTAGAAAAAATCGTTGATGTGAAAATGCCTTTTATGGAGTCAGAAATATATTCACAGGAAGATATTTCCTTAGCGATAAGCACAATCACGGAAGAATTTAAAAAAGAATGGAATGGTTGTACTCTTACCGAAATATATTATGCAGGTGATGATGTATCTGCAGAATATCAGGATTGGGCAGAGCGGTATAATGCTGACGAAGTAATTGTGCTGTTGTCGTCGCTTGATACAGATTCTCCCGCAGGAAACAGCGGTCTTAATTCTGATTTTACTTACAAAAACTGGAATTGGATATTGGTGAGAACTTCAGGTGGCGATTGGAAGCATGTTGACCACGGATATTGATATGAAATTAATATCGATGGTTCTAAAATAAGACGTACGGCCAAAAAGAAAGCACTTCTTCGGAAGTGCTTTTCTTTTTGTAACGATGTTTGCCCTTACGGGCAAGTGATGTTGACTTTGACAGTGATGTTCACTTCGTGAGTGATGTTACGCCTGACGGCGAGTTATATTGGCAATCACGAATTCAGTCATTATCCGGCTGAGACAAAAGAAGACGCCGCCTACAGAAACATAAGTCTTGCAAGGTCACAGAAAATATTAAGAAACAATATCCCGTCATTCTTAGTTTCCATATGCCTCTATACACAAAAGAATTCTATGATTTTTTGAAATAAAAAGCGAAGTTTATTAAGTAAATATTCACAAAAATAATGCACTTATCAGTATTGATTTGTGCGTTTTATTATATTATAATATTTGTGATGAAAAGTACGCTCATGTTATGGAAGTGCTCAAACAAAGAGCCGAGGCTAATTCTGTTAGAGAAAAAGAAGTTGAAACATCCGATTCTCCTGCAGTTTTTGCATCTGCAAACGTTAAAACGAATGAATAAAGTGAGGCTGAATTATGAATCAGTATAAATTCAAATACGATTATTCCAAGACGTTATGGATGAAAATGTATCTTGCCGACCCTGATTTTGATAACAACCGTTCAAATGTGTATGTAACTTTCGAACAGGCACTTGAAATCGTAAAGGCTGTTGATAAAATCACTCAGGGGATTCAGAAGATTATTTACCTTGTGGGCTGGCAGGGACTTGGTCACGATGATTGCTGGCCTGAAATGGATACGGTGAATGAATATCTTAAGCGTGATGAGGATAAAACAGCACATGACAGTTTTTTGTGGCTTTATGAGGAAGCAAAAAAATATAACACAGTTATAAGTGTGCATGTAAATGTTTCTGATGCCGTAAAGGAAGACGGCATTTTCCACGAGCTTGTGGCAACGGATTCTGTATGTAAAGATATCAACGGTAAACCTGCTGTTTTGCAGATGCTCAATAACCGTAATTGTTACAAAACATCATATAAGCAGTTGTGGGAAAGCGGTATCTTTAAAAGATTGTTTGACCGTTTCCTTGAAGTTATTCCCGCTGCAGAGGCAGGCACTATACATCTTGATAATTTCTGTCTTGCAGAAAGTCTGAATCCTAAAACATATATTGAAGAGCAGGATGAAGCAAGAAATGCAATGCTTGATTATATGTTTGAAAAAGGTGTTGAGATTACGAGTGAATTCACTTTCCGTGAAGCACATTTCCGTAACGAATCAATAACAAGTCCTAACCGCGAAATGTATGCCGAGGCGGGTGAGGATATGACGGAAATTCCATGGGAGAGTGTTCCTATCAGGACTCTCGGTAAAATTCCCGCAACATGGTGGACTTCTCAGGTAAGTATGAATGAATGTATAGAAATTCCGCCGTCGCTTTACAGCGGTCATCTTAATGACAAAGCATTGATGCCTGTATTCTACGGTACAATGCACGGTGAAGATATATGGAGGAAATACGGAAATGATTCTGCCGATTGGGCTCCCGCATTCATTAAGGAATTCTGCACATATCATGTACCTTACACATACCTGAATCGTTATAATAGACTTGGATATACGGAAAATCCCGATGCAGAATACGAAAAAAAATATACCGTTAATCTCTCGGATGGAGTAGTTTCAAAGGCAGAGGATCTCTCGATAACTAAAAACGGTGTTGTTCTGAAAAAAGAAAATGATGTTATTCTGCCTTTGACGGAAGATAACAAAATCTTTATTGCCTATTCCGAAAACGGAAAAGACGGAGAATGGAATATCCCCGATGCTGACTTTGACAAAGCAAAGGTTTATAATATCACCGCAGACGGCAATGAATATTTCTGTGACGTTACGGTTGAAGACAAAAAAATATCACTCAATTTAATAGCAGGTCAAGCGGTAGTTGTTATAGGTTAATACAGTTATAAGCAACTCAATAAACTCCGATTTATTTAGCAGACTAATAATATGTGGAGGTTAAAATAATGAAAAAAGAGTATTGCGGAATACCTATGAGATTCGCACACACGGGTGTTACACAGTTCGCTCCCGAAAATTCTTTGGAAGCATTCAAAAAAGCTGCCGAGCTCGGCTTTGAGGGTATTGAGATGGATATCCAGCTGTGCGGAGACGGGGAAATCATTGTAACTCACAACGATAATATGGGGTATATGACACATGAACGTTATCGTGATGCTTTTCTCAAAGATATGACAGCTGAGCAGATTAAGAAATACGATATACCATACCGCAATTCACTCAAACTTAAATATCCTCCATATCCTTGGACAGAGCATTACGGAGGTAGACGTATGATTACGCCGCCGGATTACATCGAAGACAGAGTGACCCATATGATCTCCTTCCCGGAATTTGATGCATGGTTATCAACCGTTGATTACGACATCAGTGTTGAGGTCGAATTTAAATGTAAGGGTATGTGTCCGCGTATGGATGAAATTCTTGCAAAATCGTCAAATGTTTCAAGGTACATTTTTATGTCAGGCGATTGGGAGGTGCTCGAAGAAATACAGGAGCATTACCGTAAAGTCGGTAAGCCGGAGGGGCTGCGTTTTGGTGCGAATATCCGTTTTATCAATGAAAAGACAATGGATTTCGTTAAACGCTCCGACCTCTGGGAAGTCGGTCTCAATAACGAGGCATTTACCAAAGAGGACGTGGATATGTTTGAGTCTATGGGAATCAAAGTATTTTCAAATCTTGGCGATTACCCGGAATGGTGGCAGCAGATATGCGACTTGGGCGTAACCGGATTCAAAACCAATTACCCCGATGCCTACACCGAATGGTGGTTAAGTACTCATTAAAAAGTGCGCAAGCTCCTGTTTTTTAGCGCAAATTTTTCATGCGATACAGTATTATAATCAGCTCGAAAAATTCTTATTTGATAAAAAGTTATACCGCCTATGCAAATCAAAAAAAGCAACAGTTTTCACGTTGTTGCTTTTGAAATTTCAATTCGACAAATTTCAGTTTATTGAGTTGTTGTTAATTTACAGTAAATTTAAGTGTGGTTCTAAACTGAGACGTACTGCCATGATGAGGTCTCACTTTAGAACCTCTCCCCGAAAACCCTTGAGAATTCAAGGGTTTTCAGCATTTTTAAGGACAATTTTTTGACCTTTTACCGATAGAACCAAAATCGCCATTTTTTAAGACCACTCGGTTTTGAACTGGGGAATTAACTAAAAATTGAATATTTCCATACATAAGACCTATTTTTAAAGAAGTTAAGCTTCTAAAAAATAGATCTTTTTTATTACCAAACGCATACCCTTGTAAAATAACAATTGTTGTGCTATAATCAGCCCGACAAATAAGAATTTGCGGAACAGATATAAAAGGAGAAACGTATGACACAAATCATTTCATTTTTGCTATCCGTTATGTTTGCAATTGATATGTTTTTCGTTGGATTATTCCCTGAAAAACAACTTGTTATCACGCAAACGGAAACCGAAACCGAATACTATATAGACGGTGAAAGCGATTATTTACGTTTTGGAGTTGTTGGTGAAGATAATCTGTTTGAGCCTGACGATGAAATTAAGGTTGTTATTGAATGCCTTGATGAATCTCTTAACGGTACAAGAGCAAAAATCTCCGTTAAGAGTGAGCAGACAGGCTTTGATAAGCGAGGATATGTTAAGTTAAATTTTGATGTGCCGTATAATTCCTTCACTTTTTCGTCCGATAAAAACGGCATTTTTACTGTTGCAATCAAGCTTCCTGATACAACAGTGTACAGTTTCAACATCGGTGTTCTTCCGAAAAATACACAGGCAAGTGATAGCTTTTATTACGGAATTCAGCCGTATATAACCCGTGCTTATACTTGGGGTCAGAGTTTTCAGATTCCGAACTATACTGCAGATGAATCAGTGGATAAAATCCTTGATGCAGCTGAATATCTCGGTGTAAATCTTGTTCGTGAGGACAGCGTCGGCTGGGGCGCAATGCAGAGCGAAGCTAACGGCGAAGTAAATTTCTCCGTGCAGGATTACCTTGTCGGTAAGGTCAACCAGCGCAATATGAAATACAACTGGCTTCTTGGCTTCAACGCAGGAAAATGGTCTGCCGCAGATAAATATAAAGAAAATTACGATGAATCAATTGGCTGGACTTACCCTCCCGATGAAAATATTTGGTCTGGTTTTGCAGACAAGATTGCAGAACATTACGCAGACAATACCGACATTCTGTGGGAAATCTGGAACGAACCGAACTGGTATTTCTTCGCAGGCACTCCCGAAGAATATTTTTTGCTTCTTGAAAACACGGCATCAATTATCAAAGCCGAAAATCCGTCAGCATACGTTTATTCGGGCGGACTTGCAGTTGCAGAAAAAGAGAGCAACCTTGTTTTTTATCAGAAATCAGCAGAGCTGATGAATAAAAATCTGCTTGATAATTACGGTTATCACAATCACGACGGACTCGATAATTACTATAATTATATAAGCAAGATGTTATCGCTTACAAAATCTGCAGGACTTTCAAACGGCGGTTTCAACAGCGAAAGCGGTGTAGGCGGCACAGATGCGGCAACAATCGCATGCAAGGCACTTTACACCCGCTCAACAGGAGCAAGCGGATTTGTTTCGTTCGCATTCAGAAAAACCGTTACATCCGAAAATGATATCAACGATTTTGCGTTTTTCAACGAATATCTTCAGCCTGACGAAGCCGTAATAACTTACGCAACAGTTATCCGTTTTCTCGGCCACGCGGCTTTCGTTAAGAATATTTCAAACGAAAAGAATCTTGTGATTGACGAATATTCGTCAATCGGAAATAAAATTGAAGTATATTACAGCCTTGGTAATAAAACTAAAATCGCTGCACCCGAAGGTGATTACACCGCTTATGATATGTACGGCAATGAAATACAAATCGGCAGGAAGCTGACTGTCAGCAATACGCCGATATATATTGTTTATTGATGTTAGAGCGATTTTTATGACAAATTCCAATTTATCGGGCTGTTTTGAGTGATTTCAATTTTTGACAAAAACAAGTTGTAAACACAGAAAAAGAAAGACACGCAACAGCGTGTCTTTCTTTTTCAATGAAATTCGCCTTACGGCGAATGAAATAGCTTCGCTGTGAAATACGCTAACGCGTATGAAATATTTGCTTCGCAAATGTTAAGGGCGAATTTTATTTCATATGGCATAGACATATTTCATTTTATAAGGACACCCGCACCCGATTGTAATTTCAGATGATGTGTGCTATAATCAGTTTTGTAAATAAGAATTTTTGGAGGCGTTTATGAAATTTAAAAAACATATTTCCTTACTTCTTTGCCTTTCTTTGATGTTTTCATTTACTATACTCCCCACTTATGCTTCAAACGGGATTAAGTCGGGTACACCTGTAATAATAAACACAGCAGAAGAAATTACCGGTATAGTTGTAAACTGCTTTGCGAAGTTAATTAACAAAATCAAAGGTACGGACGAAACCGATATCCCCTCTGCAACGGTAAATTCTCATTCTTGGATTGAATATAAAGGCGAGCCGATTGAGAATCCCGAGCAGACATTAAATGCGGAAACCTGGGTCGCAAATGAAATTGCTTTTGAAAGCGAAAAATCATATGCAAGCCCATTCAATGATGTTGATGTTGAACTGCATCTTTGGGGCAACGGCAGACTTTATAAAATCCCTGCTTTCTGGGACGGCGGTAACATCTGGAAAGTCCGTTTTGCTTGCCCCTCCGAAGGTGATTGGTATTTCAGAACTGTCTGCACGGATGCCGAAAACACTTCGCTTGACAGCAGAACAGGCAAAGTCATCTGTTCTGAATACAGCGGCGAATACGATATCTATAAACACGGTTTTGTCACAACAAATGCAGGTAATAAGTATTTTACCTATGATGACGGCACACCGTTTTTCTATCTTGGTGATACACATTGGAGCCTCGGTGACGAAACCGTTGATATGGTTAAAACAATATGCGAAAAGCGTGTTTCGCAGGGCTTTACAGTATATCAGAGTGAACCTATCGGAGCAAAGTTTGATTTCACAAACGGCATAACCGAAGACGATAAGTCAGGACTTGCAGACTATGACGAAAAATTCCGCATCATTGCCGAAAACGGTCTTGTTCACGCAAATGCACAGTTTTTCTTCTCCTATTTTATTGAGCCTCTGATTTCAAACAACGGCGGTTTCAACGGCAATGAACCGTCTGATTCGGCAAAAGCTTACCTTGAAAAAGTCAGCCGTTACTGGGTCGCAAGATACAGCGCATATCCCGTTATATGGACTCTCGGTCAAGAGGTTGACAACGATTTCTATTGGAGTGAAACAAACCATCCCGAATGGGGATTAGAAAACAACCCTTACAAGCTTATTGCGGAATATATAGCAAAACACGATGTGTATGACCATCCGCTTTCTGCTCATATGGAAAACGTTAGTGCAACATCGGTTTACGGCAACGGCAAGGGAGCAACGGATGAATGCAAGGTTTATTTTAAGGATGCGGAGCCTTCCTGTTTCAGAGATATAAAATCGCATAATTTTTACGCTGTTCAATGGCATCCTTCAAAAACGGAGCAAAGCGATTTTCGCGTTGAAAAAGATTGCTGGTATAACTCACAAGGCAAACCTGCAATTAATTATGAGGGTCAGTATTGCTATCTCTGGACAAAAAACTTCGGTTCCAGAATGCAAGGCTGGACAGCATATCTGAGCGGTATGTACGGCTATGGTTGGGGCGGCCATGACACTTGGAGCTACCTTAATGTTTATGACGAAGAAAATGACAGTTCAGACGGCGTTGACACAATAACGAGCCAAGAAAAAATCAACGCAACATGGCAGGACGCACTTGAATATGAGAGCTCATATCAAGTCGGATATATGCGTGATTTCCTCGAAAGCACAAAGTGGTATAATCTTATTCCGAGGTTTGACAATAAATCATATTTTGTGCCTGCAAACAATGTTTATTATGCTTATGCAGGTAATGAAGATAACAGCGAAATCGTTATATATTTCTATTCGTTTACCGATGAATCCGTTGCTCAGAATGCAAACACCAAGTATTACGGCGGAATAAAAACAGGCACAGTCGGAAACCTCGTTCCGAACGGAAGTTATACATATCAATGGTTCAACCCTATCACTGGCGAATACTCCGAGGAATATGAATTCACTGCCACTCGGTTTGGTACATATTACATTGGCGACAGGCCGCAGGCAACCGATATGGTTCTGTGCATAAGCGCCGCCGATTAATTCTGAACGAGTAATCGTATCTGATAAATTCCAATTCGTCGAACTCCGGTTCTAAAGTGAGACGTACTGCCAAAAAATTCCTGTTCGCAAGAACAGGAGTTTTTTTATCCAAGCCGACAAGCTTGGTATATCATCACGCTTTAGCGTGTATATCATCAAATGCGACAAGTCGCATTTGTATCTCATCACACCTTTAGGTGTGCATTTCTGTCGGCTTGATGATATACAAAACTTCGTTTTGATGATATGCAATTCTGCGGAATTGATGATATACAATGCTTCGCATTGATTTTTTATGGACACCCGCACCCTATTGTAATTAAAGATTATGTGTGATATGATCAGTTCGACAAATAAGAATTTTTTGAGTATGTTGGATATGAATTTATTGATAAATTAAAAATATAAGTACCAAATTGTTCTGCTTATGTGTTAGTATATAAATACCGTATAATATTCATTGTACAATAATGGAGGATTAAGAGAAATGAAACCTGTTAGTTTTTATCTTGTAACTGATACACATTATTTTGAGAATGAGTTGGAGGCGGGAGGTCCTGCATTTGAAAAAAATATGCTTACTGAGCAATATTTCGTAAAGGAAAGCAGTGCAATTGTTAAATCGGTTTTTGAAAGAATCGGTGAGGACAAAGAAACGGACATTGTTATAATTCCGGGTGACCTTACAAAAAACGGTGAAAAAGAAAGCCATAAAAGTTTTATCAAAGAACTTCACAGACTCAAAGAAAACGGCAAAAAGATTTTTGTTATAACGGCAGGTCACGATTGTAATGATTCGGCTTATGTGTTAAAGGGTGACGGACGAGTTCCCGTTGAAGGCACGGATTTTGATGATTTGTGCGAAATGTACCGTGATTTCGGATACGGAGATGCAATAGCAATTGATGAGCCGACTCATTCATATATGGCGCAGGTTACCGAAGGAGTGAGAATGCTCGCTATATGCTGTGACAGCAAGGGGCAGCCGAAAGGCGCAATGGATGAAAGACATATGGCTTGGGCAAAAGAGCAGCTTGACAAAGCAAAAGAAGATGACTGCTCGGTTTTTGCAATATGCCATTATCCGATTATCCCTCCCGTACCTGTTTTTGATCTGGTCGGTGATGCAAAAATCAAGGAATGGAAAGAAGTTGCTTCGTTCCTTGCAGATAACGGAGTTGAGCTTATATTGACAGGTCATATGCACATTCAGAGCATAAATGAGTTTTATTCCGAAAAGGGAAACAGACTGATTGATATCTGCACATCATGTCTTGTCGGCAGTCCTGCAAAATACAGAAAAATAACAATAGACGAAAGCTCTGTATTAAAAATCAAAACAATTGATGTTGAGGATTTCGGATGGGATCTGAACGGTCTTACCGCACAGGAATATTTCCACAATCATTTTGCCGAGGCTATTGTAAACCGTGTCCGTGGCGCACTCAGCGGCGGTGAGGGCATAGTCAAGCATTTGAAGGCGTTCGGAAGAAAACGCTTTGAAAAAATCACCGTCGGAACCGTTGAACGTCTGCTCTTCATAAAAAGAGATAAGATTCTTAAGAACAAAAAAATAACGGAGCTTATCGGTGAAGTCGGTGTCGGAATCTTCCTTGGCGACGGAGTTCACACTGAAGGCACCTCCGTTTATAATTTCATATCGGGAATTCTCAAAAGATTTTCTTTTGTACTTAAAAAGGTTGAACCGAAACTTGAAAAAGACGGTAACAAAGTTGATCTGAGAAGTATGCTTCTTGATACTATCGGCAACAATAAAGGCTTTTCGGATAACAATGCTGAATTTACGTTAAAGTAATAAAACTTAATCATTTAAGGAGATGTAAAAATGGCAAAAAAAATTATATTAATTGCATTATTGGTATCGGTTGTTATTTTTGCAGCGGGAATAATCTTTTTTGAACTCGATCCGGAAAACACAAATATCAATTTTGAACCTGCAAATTCGCAGAGTAAAACAGATACCACTATCAGATTCAATTCCGACGGCAAGCTTAAGATTCTGCATATTGCCGACACGCATCTTAACTATGACAAGCATTTCGATGCATCGATATGGGTAATTGCCGAAGCCTGCGATGTAGAGAAGCCTGATCTTGTTGTACTTACAGGTGATAATACACATCCTGACGAGGATCCTGAAAAGACCAAAAAGCTTATCAATGCTCT
>JAZSND010000044.1:0-13016 GCA_045536235.1 Acutalibacteraceae bacterium
AAAAACAGTGCGTTTTGCTCCCATTGCGAGAAAATACGGTCAAGCGCCGCTGCATCCGTCTTATCTGCCGCCATGGTGGAAAGCATCAGCCGGTTCATTTCGTCATGGATACTGACCTTTGCCTGCAAAATTTCCTGTTGCCGAACCGTATCTTCGATGCGCATACTATAAGCTTGCAACTCACCCTTCAGCCGTGAAAGCTCCGCCTTATCCTGCTCAAGAGCCTGCGTTTTGGCATACTCCGCAGTAATATCTGATGCAATCATTTCGTGAAGCGTTTCGCCCCCGAAAGCGATGTCACGACAGACAAAACGCCACACCTCTCCATCGACAGTCAAGATTTTATCTTTGATTTTGTTGTAAAAATGATTTCCGTTGAGCAGATGACTGCCCGTCAGGCAGACGCACAGACGGTTCATGCAGATATTCGAGAACAGCACCCGTCCGCTGTCGTGCCAGCAGCATACGCCGCAAGGCATCTGATCCAGCAGGCGCTTTACTGCAGCCGGTGTGATGCTTCGTTTTCCGCAGCGCAGAATGACGAGAAACAAGATCACAGCCGCCGCTGTGAGAACGAAAAACGCCGCCAGCCAGCACAGCCACGGAAGGCTGCCAAGCTTTCTGCTGACGGCGGCAATCTGATTTGTGCCGCCGACAAGGTGAATGTCGAACAGTACCTGCCACAGAAAATATGTGCTCATAAAGTGAAGCATAGAAAAAGCGGCAAGGCGGTATCTCCTGTGACTTATCGCCAGTACGATCCCAAAGATACAGATCAGGCACAACAGCAACGCCCAAAGCGAAAATAACGACCGGGAAAGTTCTGTAAGCATATAAAATGCCGTCATGCTTCGCACCCCCTTCCGGGCAGAGTGAAGCAAATATATGTTACATCATCCTCTTGCAGGATATCGGTTTGTATGTTTGCACGTTTCAATATCAGACGCATACCGTCGGCAACAGAAACTGACAGATGTTCCATCGTCAGCTTGCACACCGCTGTTTCACTTGATGAAAGGTTGACGAACACTCCGCGCAGAACTTTAATATTTGCTTCAAGAAGCATACCGAACGTCTCAAACACCGCAAGGGCTGATTTGACGGAAATTTCGCCGTCAGACGTGTTGATAAGCTCCGCCGGTATGCCGGAAAAATTCAAATAGCGTAATACCTCTGAGAAGGAAACGGCCAGTTCGCCCGCCTCGATCGTTTGACACTTGTCAGATAGCAGCATAAGGTTCGCGTATCGCTTGATGAACGCGCCGAACAGGGTGATCTGCCGGCAGCACGTCTCCCGAACTGCCGCGTCGGAGGATGCGCGCGCAGCTTCCGCCAGGCGCGAGATTGCACGGGACTGCCTCTGTGTGTGCTTGGCAATTGTATCATACAGCGCCGTGCGCTGTTCGATTTTCGCCTGCTTTTCCGCAAGCTCGTTTTGCAGGCGGATCAGCTCCGCTTCCTGCGAAAGGGCTTCCTTTGCCCCTTCGAGTTCTTCGTTTAATCGGTCAAGCTCGGTCAAATCATCCTGCCAGAAGCCGAATCCGCCCGGCAGCTCCATTTTGTGCAGGACGGTATGCGCACCGATCCTTGCGCCGTCGGGCGCGTCGAACTGCTCCACGGTCAACTCGATGGCAGAACCGGAGGCATAGACCGTTTTGCCTTTGCTGTCTGTGATTTGCGCACGGATGGGAAAGGTCTGAAACAGCTTTACGTATCCCTTGTTAGTCGGAATCATACCAAGCTGTATACAACATTCCAGTATACCTGCCACCATAAAAATCAGTGTTTCCGGCAGCTCGATGATATATGTGCCGTTGAGCTTTGGCATTTTTTCAGTTGCCAGCAGAATGCTCTCGGCAATCCCGATGACAAACGGAATAACGGTCAGCCATGCGTACTTTTTCGCGCTGCTTATACTGCATTTAAAACCAAGAACAAAAACAGCCGCCAGATATAGCGAATACTGCCATGCGGTAATGATATAAATCAGCCATCCGTAGGAATATTGCCCGTCCCAGCCGGCATATCCCGGCTGAAAGAGGAATACCTGCTGATGCAGATCATTTGTAAGCACCAGCAGAATCATTACAACGGTAACCGCACCGATCCAATACCATTTTTTTAAAATCCTCAACTCATCCTTCGGCGAGATAAGCAGAGCAATATAAAAGAAAAAAAGAGGGATCAGAAGCATCGGCACATAATACAGATACCATGTATGGCGCGCCAGCACGTCCACGCCGGCAAATACGCTGTATTTGATGCCGCGCAGCAGAATAAGAAGTAAAGCCATACATGAAAGCGATTTCATTATGACCGACAATCCGCTCGCCCTCGGCAGTCTGTAAGCATAGTACAAAACCAAACACACAGATAGGAACAGCAGATAGATCGATGAAACGTTCCGCGTCGGAAACCGGTCGGGAAGGATGCTTGCACAAGGTATAATGTTGACCGCCAGAAGCAGATAGTATAGCGCAAGCCGCTTGAGCGTTGATTTCACTTCATGCATGTTTCTCAACCCCTCCGTTATCAGAATCATATCTATGATATCACCCGGATCAATATCCTGTCAACGTACAGTTTGCAACAATGAAAAAATAGTGATAAATCATATATATTGTCTAAAAGCCATGAGACGCTTCAGACAAGAAAAATAACGTGTAAGCCCTTGCGCTAATGCGAAATGCGTACCCCTGTACTTTTTAACGATGCAGCATAAGGAAACGCATTTTGTATTAAAATAAGTCATTACTTACAAAGTCAAATCATCCGAACATCGTCATCATTGGTGACACGTTCGGATTTTTTGTTTTATTTAACACATGTTAAAATAACAACAGCTGCTCCGTTCTGACTGAACGAAGCAGCTTATTATAGCAAATATGAAAAAGAATGAATTTTCTTGTGAGAATTATATTCTGCAGGAAATCCTGCGCCAAAAAGACAGCGTTGTTTTTCTAACAAATTTCTAACAAACGGACGAAAAATGGGTTTTTGTGTGAATCACGGTGTATCAACACTTGCAGAAATTGACCTTTTGGTTACTCAAACTGAACTTTTGTCAGAGAATTCTGCAAGTTACCACGAAATGGAATGTCATTCCGCTATACGAGTGTCCCTACGAACCAAAAGGTCAGGGGTTCGAGTCCCTTCCAGCGCGCCAAAATAAGCAGTACACCGTCAGGTGTGCTGCTTGTTTTTTGTTTGGGGTGTGGGGACTCGAAGCCGAGAGGGTCAAAGCGTTAAGAAAACAGTCCGGTGGACTGTTTTCAGCTTTGAGCGGCGAGCATTTATGCGAGCCATAAGCCTGCATTTGCAGGCGGTCGGTCCCTTCCAGCACGCCAAAATAACCGATACGCTTTTGCGTGTCGGTTATTTTTTGTTTCGGGGTGTGGGGACTCGAACCCCTTTTTGTAAATTACAACTGTTTTCTGATTTTCAGAACAGTCAAGTTTTATTGCATAAAAAATGACCCCACACTAGGTGGGGTTGAGCGCACTATAAGCCTGATATCTGTTTTTTCTTTGCGGCAAAAACATTGCAAAATTCAGATCAGATTTAAAAATATCGCAAAGAGAGTTTGCTGATATGATGCAGCTTGTGGGTATAGATATTGACAAAAATGCAGTTCAGCGCATTGAGTGTGGTAAACGCTCTGTGACTGATATTGAAATAATTTCGTTTGCCGAAATCTTTAAAATTAGCTTTGATGAGCTTTAAATAAAGCAGCTGTCTTGCCGGATTGCAAGGCAGCTGTTTTTAATAGACCGCTGATCTGTTTTTACTTATTTATTTTGAATTCGTACAGGCTGTTCCATCTTTTGCCTGTAATGTAGAGCCTGTCTGTTTCGCTGTTATAGGCTATACCGTTCAGCACATCGTTTCGGTCAGCCGATTCGGATTCATACAGCCCTGTAAAGTCTATCGCCTTTACGACCTTGCCGTTGTCTTTATCTATAATCAGAATTTCGTTGCTGAACCAGACATTTGCCCATATATATCCGTTAATATATTCAAGCTCGTTGATATTCGCAATTTCTTCACCGTTTTTTGTTACTGTTACGGTACGGACAACATCCATGTTCTCATCCGTAAAATACAGCGAGGATGTGCCGTCGCTTGCGATAAGATGCTCGCCGTCCGTTGTCAGTCCCCAGCCCTGGCGGGGATAGTTCAGCGTATTTTCAAGGCTGAGCGTTTGCGGATTGAACACAAAAACGCTGTTTTCTTTCCATGTCAAAACATAAAGCTTACCGTTAAATACGGTTGAACCTTCAGCGAAAATATCCTGTGCAAAGCGGTGTTCGCTTTCGCATTTTCCTGTTTCAATATCAATGTTTTTGTACAGTGCCGATTCGCCGTATTTGCCTGCGGACTCATACATTTCTCCGTTACAGAAAAACAGCCCCTGTGTAAAGGAGGTGGTATTATGCGGATATTCGGCAATGAGCTGCAGAGCATCTGTATACGGTACTGCCGTTACTTCTGAGCGGTCAGGTGCAGATACTTCCGGTGGTTGCTCAGGTATATCCGTGCAGCCGCTAAACAGTAAAAATAACGCTGCTAAGAATACTGCGGAAATTTTATTTATTCTTTTGATTGAAAGTTTATTACTGTTCAAAGCTGCACCTCCGTATAAATTAACACAAGTATATCACTAAAGCTGCCGGAATTCAACTGTAGCAGCTTTTCATAAAAAGTAAATGAGCTGTCTCACTAAAGCGGTGAGACAGCCCGTGCTGTTTTATTATATATTTGTACCTTTTATTCTGCTTCGTCAATGAGCTTTTCAAGCGCTGCAAGCTTGACAGCGATACAGACAAGATTCATGGCTTCTCTGAGCTCGTCAAGTGAGGGGAAGGACGGAGCGATACGGATGTTTGTGTCCTTGGGATCACGTCCGTAGGGGTAGGTTGCGCCGGCATTAGTCAGCACAACTCCTGCAAGTCTGCAAAGCTCAACAACACGCTTTGCGCAGCCGTGCATAACATCAAGGCTTACAAAATAGCCGCCGTTGGGATGAGTCCATTCAGCAATGCCGAGTCCCATAAGGTCACGGTCAAGCGTGCGGATAACAATATCAAACTTCGGCTTAAGGATAGCGGCATGGCGCTTCATATATTCACGCAGACCGTTTACGTCCTTGAGTACACGGGCATGGCGCAGCTGGTTGATCTTATCGTGGCCGATGATCTGTGCATTCATGCGCTGCTTAATCATGCGTACGTTGTTTTCGCTTGCCGAAACAACCGCAATACCTGCACCGGGGAAACTGATTTTGGAGGTTGATGCAACCTCGATTATCATGTCCTCCGTGCCGTTCTTTTCAGCTTCGGGGAAGATGTTAAGAAGTGAATCGCCTTCCGGTGTGATATCGTGAACGAAATATGCGTTGTCCCAGATGATTCTGAAATCGGGTGCGGCAGGCTTGAGCGCTGCAATGCGGCGGACGGTTTCGTCTGAGAAAGTGTAGCCCTGCGGATTGGAATACTTGGGAACGCAGAAC
Source organism: Acutalibacteraceae bacterium (assembly GCA_045536235.1). Lineage (GTDB taxonomy): Bacteria > Bacillota > Clostridia > Oscillospirales > Acutalibacteraceae > UBA8612. The sequence goes on from JAZSND010000044.1 coordinate 5,510, forward strand.
ATACCCTTGACTGAGCTGTCTTTAACAAGCTCTTCAAGCACATCCATATCGGGGCCTGTTTCGAGCATGGGAATATTGATCATTTCAATACCGAAGTATTCGAGAATTGAAAAGTGTCTGTCATAACCCGGTACGGGGCATGCAAATTTGATTTTACCCTGCTGTGTCCATGGCTTGTCGCCTGCACCGTGAATCATGCACTGTGAAATGTAATCAAACATTATATTAAGGCTGGAGTTACCGCAAACGATAATATTATCGTTCTGTACACCGAGAGCCTGTGCAAAAATCGTTTTACACTCGTCAAGACCTGTGAGGTTGCCGTAGTTACGGCAGTCTGTGCCGTCCTGAGCTTTGTAGCCGTTGAGGGCATTTACGCTGTCGAAAATATCCAGCGACATATCAAGCTGTGCAGGGCTGGGCCTACCTCTTGCCATGTTAAGTTCAAGGCCTCTTGCCTTGAAATCGTCGTATTGCTGCTTTACCTCGTCATATTCAGCACGAAGCTGTTCTGCCGAAAGGCTGCTGTATAAAGACATTTTATCACCTTTAGTTAATACTTTTATTTTAAACTATTATTGCTTATGATACTATATCATATTATTTTTTGCAAGTTTATTGTTGCCTTTGTTGCAAAATTCGGCTTTGTGTGCTATTTTTAATAAAGGTTTGCATGAAATTTATGCAAGAAAGACAAACAAACTATTCATTTTTGGGAGAATCTGACTTTGAAACACAGCCTTAAAACAGCCGAAAGCCTGCGCAAAGATCTGGCAAGGTGGCTTTTGCGGCACGATATAAGCCTTATATGCTGTGAGGGGAATGAGCTCGGCGAAAAATTTCTTCAAGGCTTTGAACTGCCCGAGCTTAATGAAGAGCTGCTTGAAACGTTGGTTGACGGTAATGATGAAATCACAATGATTTTCCAGAGCAAGCTGACCTTATCTGCCAAAAAGTCAATAAGCGGTAAGCCTGTATCTTTTATTATTCTGCGCTACGTGCGTGTGCTTTATGACGATTACGGTAATATTTATCGCGAAATTACATTAGGCTACAACTATTTGTAAATTACAGTTTGTCGGTAAGACCGACAGCAAATGCCGCCTATTGAAAAGTTTTATTAAGAAATAAAAGGCATCAACGGCGGAAATTAAAAAGCGTAAAAGAAATATCAGCATAAAATTGAACGATGTTGTGAATCTGAACGGAACAGGCTGACGAGCATAAAACTCAACTCATTTATCCGAGCGAGGGAACCATAGGCGGTAGAGCAAACTTAAAAGTCAGATTTGCTTTTATAGCCGTTATGGCAGCAGAACAAAACAATTTTTTGTTCTGTCTGCCGAGCGGATTTGCTCTCGTCAGCCGTAGTGGAGTGCATATAACCCCAAAAGTTTTTTTGGTTACTTTTGTAACGCTTGACAAAAGTAACAATATCTTTACTTTAAAATTCCCCACACTGTGGGGGAATCTTCCCTTTACACAAGTGAGCCTATTGGCAAAAAAATTAACAGAGCGATAAATTATAATTTACCGCACGACATACCTCTTATTTGCCCAGCCTTCTCTGCCGCCGTAATTGACACGGTACCAGTTATCGTCTTCGCCAAGAATCTGAACCCTTTCGCCGTTGTAAGCGCGTGCTATAATCGGCGCATTCAGTGACGGCGCAGAGCGGATATTGAGCGAACCGCTGCTGATGGAAACCGTTCCTGTTTCACCGCTTATCGGTTCAATGAACGGTACACCGAAATACTCTGCAACGGAAAGTGCAAGTGCACGTGCAATAGTGTTTATGTTGTCAACTATCCAGTCTGCATCCTCACGGTTATCATGGTATGCAATTTCCACAAGCACAGCAGGTGCTCTGCTTTGACGCACTTCACCGAGATACGTTGTTGCACGTATGTCTACAAGTTCGGGATACGGATAAATATCCCGGAAATTTTTAGCTATTATTTCGGCGAATTTTTTCCCCCACGTGCTTGTGGGGTAGTAGAATACGTCTGTGCCCATAAGTTCGCCGTACATTCCCTCAGGTGATGCGTTTGAATGAATGGCAAGGTACAAATCGTAATCCCCGGCATTTGCCTGGCGGATTGAGCTTGCAGCAGTCATATCGGGAGTATTTCTGCCGAAATCTATGTCTGAAGCCTCGAGATACGGCTCCATGGCATCGGCAATAAGATTCATATAGTATTCCTCTGTGCCGCCTATTACATACAGATTGCTCTGCTGGGTTGACGGACTTAAATATACACTTGGCATAGTTTTCCTCCTGTAAAAATTATTCCCCACATATTATGCAAACAAGTAAAGATTGTTGATTTTGCAGATACAATATAGTAAAATATTTTGTTGGAAAGGCAGGTGACTCAAGTGAATATCGAAATACCGCAGAATATTATCAAGGCGCTTGAGTTGCTTGAAAACAGCGGCTTTGAGGCATATGCCGTGGGCGGCTGCGTGCGTGACAGTCTGCTTGGCAAAACTCCGTATGACTGGGATATATGCACCTCAGCGCTGCCGCAGGAAACAATGGATGTTTTTTCGTCTTTCCGCACCGTGCCTACGGGAATCAGGCACGGTACAGTTACCGTAATTATTGATAGTCCCATTGAAATCACAACCTTCCGTATTGACGGTGAATACCTTGATAACCGCCGTCCCAGCGAGGTTGAATTTACCCGTAACCTTGAAAACGATCTTTGCCGCAGGGATTTTACAGTAAACGCAATGGCTTTGAACAAAGCAGGGGAGTTTACTGACCTTTACGGCGGCAGAACGGATCTGCAGAATAAAATTATCCGCTGCGTAGGTCAGGCGGAAAAGCGGTTTGACGAGGATGCGCTGCGTATTATGCGTGCGCTGCGTTTTGCTGCAACGCTCGGCTTTGATATTGAAAAAGACACGGCAAATGCTGTTTTTGCAAAGAAAGAGCTTTTAAAAAATATTTCCGTTGAACGCATAAGGGTTGAGCTTGATAAGCTGCTGCTCGGCAACTGCGCTGATATACTTTTGCGGTTCGGAACTGTTTTTTCGGTGTTTATGCCTGAGGCTGACATTACGGAAGAAACAGCAAAGAAAATTGAAAATGCACCGAAAGAAATTGAAATAAGGCTTGCTGTTCTGCTGAACAGCGTTAATACACAGACGGCAGAAAATATTTTAAAACGCATGAAGTACAGCAACAGCGTAAGCAATGCAGTAATCAGACTTATTGAAAACAAAGATGTGCCCGTTACTCATTCAAAGCCGTGTGTTAAAAGGCTGCTTAACAAATCAGGTAATGACGGAGCCAAAAGGCTTGTTCGGTTTTTATATGCACAAGGCAGCTTGAGCGAAGAAGAAAGCGAAAAAATATTATTCCTAATTGATGAAATAACCGGAAACGGAGAATGCTTTACGCTTTCACGCCTGGCAGTTAACGGAAGCGACTTGTCAGCGCTTGATATAAGGCAAAAACAAATAGGCCAAACGCTGCACTACCTGCTTGAGCTGGTTATGGACGGTGCTGAAAATACAAAGGAAAATTTACTGAATGAAGCGAATAAATATAAGCAGAGCCTTTGAATTCAGGCTCTGCTTTTTCTTTTGGTCGAAATGCACAACTATTTTCAGTTAGCAAAAACTAACCGCTGTCATTGTGCTGAATTTTAAAAATGTTTACCAAACCTTATTGACAAATTTTGCCCGGATAATATATAATTATTACAGCGCAAGTTAGCTTAGGCTAACTTGCAAAACAAAGCCATCAGCATCCGGGGGTTTGTGCACTATGAAAACATTGAGAGATATAAAAATCGGCCAGACTACGAGAGTTGTAAAGCTTCACGGTGAAGGTCCGATCAAACGCCGTATTATGGATATGGGTATTACAAAGGGCGTGGAGATTTATGTTCGTAAGGTTGCACCGCTGGGCGACCCGATGGAGCTTATGGTACGTGGCTATGAGCTTTCGCTTCGCAAGGCGGATGCGGAAATGATAGAAGTAGAATAAACATATATTCAATCAGCTTTTACAAACAGTCGCTGCGGCTCATTACCGCTGCGTGAAAGAGAGGAACAGGAATTAATGAACATAAAAATAGCTCTGGCGGGTAACCCGAACTGCGGTAAAACAACGCTGTTCAATGCCCTTACAGGTTCCAATCAGTTTGTCGGTAACTGGCCCGGCGTTACGGTTGAAAAAAAGGAAGGTAAGATTAAAAAGTACGAAGGGGTCACGGTTGTTGACCTTCCCGGTATATATTCGCTTTCACCGTACACGCTTGAGGAGGTTGTTGCCAGAAATTACCTTATAGGCGAACGTCCCGATGTTATTCTCAACATTGTTGACGGTACAACGCTTGAACGTAACCTTTACCTCACAACTCAGCTTATGGAAATCGGCATTCCTGTTGTTATCGCTATTAATATGATGGATATAGTCAAAAAGAACGGCGATAAAATTGACATAGAAATACTCGAGAAAAAAATCGGTTGCCGCGTAGTTGAAATTTCTGCACTTAAAAATACAGGTATCGAAGAAGCAGCTGAAGCTGCAATAGCGGCAGCACAGCTGAAGAAAAAAGTTCCGTCACACAGCTTTTCGGGTGCGGTTGAGCATGCACTTGCCCATATCGAAGAGGCTGCGATACATAACATGCCGGCAGAACAGCAGCGCTGGTACGCAATCAAAATTTTTGAGCGTGACGAAAAAGCGTTGGCTCAGCTGCAGCTTCCGGCTAAAACCCTCAGCCATATTGAAGAGGACATTCAGGCTGCGGAGGCTGAGCTTGATGACGATGCTGAAAGCATTATCACAAACGAACGCTACAACTACATAACCGCAATCACAAAGCTGTGCTATAAGAAAAAGAACCTCAGCAGACTTTCGACATCAGACAAGATTGACAAAATTGTGACAAACCGTGTTCTTGCGTTTCCGGTTTTCATTCTTGTGATGATGCTTGTATATACACTTTCAATCGGCACTCTGGGTGACTGGACAGTCACATTTATGAACGACGGTCTTTTCGGTTCGTTCAGGGATCTTGACCCTGAATTTTTCGGTTATCCGGTTGTTTCAAACTGGATAAGCGTACCCGAACTTCTTGACAGATTCCTGCTCAGTGGTGACGGCACACCCGTTATTGCGAGCTGGCTCTACAGCCTGATTCAGGACGGCATTATCGGTGGCGTCGGCGCTGTTCTTGGCTTTGTGCCGCAGATGTTTGTACTGTTCCTGCTGCTTTCAATTCTTGAAGATATAGGCTATATGTCCCGTGTCGCTTTCATTATGGACCGTCTGTTCAGAAAATTCGGCCTTTCGGGCAAAAGCTTTATTCCTATGCTTGTCGCTTCCGGCTGCGGTGTTCCCGGCATTATGGCATCCCGCACCATCGAGCAGGAGCGTGACCGCAAAATCACAATCATGACCACAGGCTTTATACCCTGCGGTGCCAAGATGCCGATTGTCGGTATGATAGCCGGTGCGCTTTTCGGCGGCAGTCCGCTTATTGCAACATCAGCTTACTTTATCGGTGTTGCCGCAGTTATTATATCAGGCGTTATTCTTAAGAAAACCAAGGTGTTTGCCGGCAAGCCTGCTCCCTTTGTTATGGAGCTTCCGGCATACCATGCGCCGCTGCCCAGCAACATTTTCCGTGCCACATGGGAACGTGGCTGGAGCTTTGTAAAGCGTGCGGGTACGGTTATTTTTGCCGCAAGTGTTATTATCTGGATTCTCAACTCGCTTTCATTTGCGGGCGGACTTCACTACATTACCGGTGAAGAAAAGTCCATACTCAACGCAATCGGCGAAGTTATTGCCGTTGCGTTTGCGCCGCTCGGCTTTGGCAATTGGCAGTCCGCCGTTGCAACCATACTTGGTCTTGTTGCAAAGGAAGAGGTTGTCGGAGTATTCGGTTCGCTTTCCTCAATGGCAGGCGGCGAAAACTATGCCTTTATCGGTCAGGAATTTTTCGGCGGCAACAAATTTTCAGCTTTCTCTTTCCTCATCTTCAATCTCCTTTGTGCACCCTGCTTTGCGGCAATGGGCGCAATCAGACGTGAGATGAATAACTGGAAATGGACACTCGGTGCGATTACGTATATGACGGTGTTTGCATATGCAGTTTCGCTTATTGTCTATCAGCTCGGTATGTTTGTTACAACGCTCAGCTTTACCGCCGGTACGGTTGCTGCTTTGATTGTACTGAGCATGCTGCTCTACTTTGTATTCAGGAAGAATAAATACAGCAAACTCGGAGGTTAACTTATGGATTGGCCAACAATAATAGTTTCTGCTGTAATAGTTTTAATACTCGTACTTATTGCTGTCAGCCACTACCGCAACAAGAAAAAGGGGAAACATTCCTGCTCCTGCGGCGGTTCGTGCGGCGGCTGCGCAATGAGCGATGTATGCCACAGCAAACAAACAGAACAATAAAAAATCTGAGGGACTGACCTTTTTACGGACAGTCCCTCGTTTTTATTCATGGTTTCTGATTTTTGTAAGTGCGCCCTTTTCAAGACGTGATACCTGCGCCTGCGATATCCCGATTTCTTCCGCTACTTCAATCTGGGTCAGTCCCCGCATGAATCTCAGCGAAAGTATCCGCTTTTCACGGTCTGACAAATCCTCAATTGACTGACGCATGAGTATTTCATCAATCCATCCTTCGTCCGTGCCGCCGTCACCGACCTGGTCCATAACGTATATCGTGTCGCCACCGTCGTTGTATACAGGCTCATAAAGCGAAACGGGGTCAACTATAGCCTCAAGCGCAATAACGACCTCTTCCTTTTTCAGCCCCATTTCATCGGCAATTTCGGTGATTGTGGGTTCACGTCCAAGAGAATTCACAAGCTTTTCCTTTGCCTGAATTGCGTGGTATGCGGTGTCACGCATTGAGCGGCTGACACGCACGGGGTTGTTGTCACGCAGATAGCGCCGCACTTCACCGGCAATCATCGGCACGGCATAGGTTGAAAAGCGCACGGTCTGCGTGATGTCGAAGTTGTCTATTGATTTTATCAGCCCTATACAGCCAACCTGAAAAAGGTCATCCATGTTTTCGCTGCGGTTTGCAAAGCGCTGTATAACGCTGAGCACAAGCCGCAGATTGCCGTTCACCAATTCTTCCCTTGCACTTTTATCCCCCCTGCTTGCACGCTCAAGCAGCTTGCGCTTTTCAGCTTCTTTAAGCACCTTGAGCTTTGCGGTGTTTACGCCGCATATCTCAACCTTGTTGAATTGCATTTGCCCTTATCCTCCCTTAATTTAGATTAAGTATTGGATAAGAACATGTGAAATAATACGGGAAGATGATGGTAAATTACAGTTTAGCGGCGAGTCGCCGCAGACAATGCCGGTGCGAAGCGCACCTTATATGCCGCTTATTGAAAAGTTTTATTAAGAAAAACAAATACATCAACGGCGGAGATTAAAAAGCGTAAAAGAAATATCAATATAAAAATTAAAGATGCTGTGAGTTTGAACGTAACAGGCTGACGAGCTGAA
>JAZSND010000017.1:0-9491 GCA_045536235.1 Acutalibacteraceae bacterium
TCTCTGATTCATCTGTAGTGATTTCACAAAACGCAAGTGAAAATGTTGTGCCTTCCGAAACTGTTAAATCATTCAGCGGTGAACAAATAGAGAGTATTCTGAATAACTGGAAAGCCGTTGAAACTCTTTCTCTGAGAGAAAAAGAGGTGTTGCGCTTCATTCTTGAAAACAAAAAGAGAAAGGTTATTGCTGAAACGCTGTTCGTAACTGAAAGCACAATAAAAAAACATACTGCAGCAATATACCGCAAACTCGAAACCGCAAACCGCACCGAACTTTTTGAAAAAGCAAAAGAGTATTCCGTACAAACTTAATGTAAGGTATTTATTACGAGAACTATATTTTCTTAAAGCCCTTGACAAACGAATGTTCTGCATGATGTAGTTAGTTAAATTAAAATTTACAATTGAATAATGCTGTAATTAATTGCGGATGTGAGTCCGCCTAAAGCCGGCGATATGCTAAGAGAAAATCATCGCACTCCTCACCTTTGCTGATACTGTACGTGGCAAATGCTTCTGGTGATGCGGGATTAGAAAACAGTATTCCTTTGGGTTTATTTTTAATTTCAAAGCCGTTACATAAGACATCATTTGTAAAAGCGAGAGCGTTGCTTCCGCTGATTGCTGCTGTCTGTGTGACGGCTTTTTTGTTTTGCTCAAATTTGTTTCAGAACTGTAAAAAATGCAGAAAGGAAATTGGATAGTGTTCGATTTATAGCTCATCGTTTCAAAAATTTCGGTCAGATGAAGCTCGTTTTCGCAGTTGTTCACCTATGAAAAATCTATCAAAAAAGCTGCCTTTAAAAAATAATTTTTTGGAAAGGAGGTTTATGTTTTGAAAACAGGCTTGAAAAAATCTCAAAAGACAACAGAGCTATTTTTTGATGAGGCAAGTCCGATAATCACGGTGTCAACCTAGACCAATATATCTATTTCTACAACAACTAACGTATTCAACTAAAAACAAAACTGACCCCGCTTGAAAAACGAAGTCAGTATGTCGCTTAAAATTTAATATCGCCTACCATAGGGGCTTTTTTGTGCTGTCCGTACAATTTGGGGCAGTTCAGTCTTTGAATCAGTTGTTTTCTTTGCTTATTTTTTTTCTTATCAGCAGGCTTGACAGCTTTTTCCAATCAAACGGAATGAGCGGATAAAGGTAGCATCTGCCGGTGATTGTAGGATTGAACGAAATCAGCAGAATAATTATAACCATACCTGCGATAAAGCCCCAGAGATTAAACAGGGCGACTGACACGGTAAGCATCATGCGGCACAGCTTGAACGCATATCCAAGCTCAAAGCTCGGCTGAGTGAAGTTAGTTATACCGACAAACGCCATATAAAGCACAACTTCAGCTGACAGCCACCCGGATTGTACCGCAAATTCACCGAGCACCAATGCGCCGACTACGCTGAGTGAATTACTCAACGCCGACGGAGTGTTGAGCGAAGCCAGCTTTAGCGCATCTATAATTATCTCAACAATCAGCAGCTGTGCAAAAGGCGGTATCAGATATTCGTCCTGAATCTTTATAAATTCGAGCCATGGCGGAATAATCTGCTCATTTTGAATCAGCAGCAGCCAGATTGGTGTCAGCAGTAAGGTCAGCGCAAAAATAACCATGCGTATGATTCTCAGATATGAGCCGATAAGAGGCGGAAAATAGAAGTCGTTCGCATCCTGCAAAAAGTCGAAAATACCTGTAGGCACAACCATTGCTGACGGTGAGTTATCAACAAGCACAATGACATTTCCTTCGTTTATGCTTGCTGCTGCCGCATCGGGACGCTCTGTGTACCGTACCTTCGGGAATGGATTGAAATGCTGCTTTTGCAGCATAGCTTCAGCAAGTGTTGCCTGACCCATGGCAAGGTTTTTAACTTTGATATTTTTAAGCTTGTTTTGAATTGTTTGAAGCGTCTTTTTGTCAACCTTGTCTGCCAGATAGCAAAGTGTAACATCGGTGTGTGAATTTGTACCGATGTTAATATATTCAACTGTCAGCTGCGGATTGCGCAAGCGCCTTCGTATAAGGGCTGTGTTGAATATCATGGTTTCGGTGAATCCGTCGTGCGCACCACGTAAAACCTTGTCGTTTTCGGGTTCGCTTACGCTTCTTGCAGGGTAGGTTCTGGCATCAATGATTATCGCTTGCTCGTATTCTTCAATAAATATGCAAAGCGCACCTGAGAGCACAAAGGTTGTAACTGTTTCAATGCTGCCGGTTATATCTGTTTCAATGTAGTTTATAAAGTGGTTTGCAAAGCTTCTTGCATCCGCTGCCTGCTCCATTTGCTCTGGTGTCAGGGCTTGTAAGGACTGGATAACTTTAACCATAGAGTCGTCTTTTACAAGTCCGTCAACAAAATACAGTTTTGCTCTTTTCTGTGCAAAAAAGAAGTTTCTGCACACAATATCAAAGCTTGCATCTACCCTGAGTGCTTTGTCAATCAATGCAATATTATCGTCAAATTTTTTTGTAAAATCCTGCGGCAAAAAATCACTTCCGTTTAATATATTCATTTGAATTTTTGCCCGTAAATCCTCAATTATTCTGTTATCAGCGATATTGGTTATAAAGGTTGACAATTGCGTTCCACGTCAACGGTCCGACCGCACCGTTGGGGTTTTGTCCGCTTAAGCGCTGTATTGCTCTTACCGCTTCCTGTGTACCGCTGCCGAAAATGCCGTCAACCGTAACGCTCGGTACTGACGGATTGTACCGGGCAATTGTGTTGATGAAGGTTTGCAGCTGCTCAACAACTTTGCCTGTTGCGCCGGTAGTGATGAAATATCCGGGATACAGCAGCGATGAATAGCTTGAATATTCGTCAGGAAGAGAGCGTAAAATAGCGTCATACTGATCCTGAATCGCATACCATGTCTGTCTGCCGACTATTCCGTCCTCCGGCAAACCGAATTGCCTCTGGAAAGCAAGCACGGCATTTCGTGTTTGCTCACCGAAAACCGAGTCTATTGCTATGTCGGGGATAGCATCGTAAAACGAAGCAATAAAATCGAGATAATATTGAAGTGTAGCCACATCTGTTCCGGTGTTGCCAGGCTGTAAAAGGGTTCTGTATTGCCGCTGTGCTTCGGTTATTGTGATGCCTTCGGAATACAGCTCTGACAAATCTTTTACACCGTTATAAATCTGTTTGAGCTTATACCATGTACCTTTGCCGACCTGACCGTCGGGAGTGAGGTTGAATATGCGCTGGAACTGTTCGACTGCTCTGCGTGTTGTTTCCTCAAAAACTCCGTTTGTTTCCGGGATTTTCGGTATTGACGGGTAGTTTGCGGATATTCTGTTGAGTTGTTGCTGTATTGTTCTTACATCTTCTCCGACTGAACCTAATCGGAATATAATGCCGGGATATGACGGTACATTTGCTGTTATCGGTGCATTTTCAACGATATTTATATCATTACCGTAATAATACTGCAGAATTTCATAGGGTATCAGACCGCGTTCGGCAAGCGAAACCGTGCCCCATTGCGAAAGTCCGTCGCAGGTTACCGTAGTGCCGTTGCAGTAAGCAGTAAAATATGGCTGAATCTGGTCACCCTTAGTTACATAATCGTTAAAAATTTCGTCAACAATTTTACTGATATTTTCAAATATTTCCCTGTTGTTTATAAATTTTTGGTCATATTGAGTTGATGATGTGATATCAAATTCATAGCCTCTGCTTCTGTAAAACTCGGTATAGTAGCGGTTTAGTGCAAAGCTTATAATTGCATAAATATTTGCTCGCAATGCACTTTCAGGCCACGTCGGATATATCTCACTCGAAGCAACATTTTTAATGTATTCCGAAAACGGCAGCGTTACATTTTGCGCCGATGATGAGGGTGCGCCGAGATGAACGGTTATTGTTTCCGGAACGGTAGGTGTTGGCATGGCTTACCTCCTTAAAATCTCGGTTCATCCTCGGGGGTGATCTGTGAAGAGTTTATGCTGCTAAGCGGCAGCATGGTAACGGGCTGCATGGATTCGATTGAATCGAATATAGGCACGTTTTCGTATATCTGTGTCATGAATCTCGGGTGTGTGACTGTGACAGTATAGGTAGCGTAGGGGATTTCACCGCTTGCTATTTGTGAAAGAGCTTTGTTTTTTGTTGGTAGAATAATATTCTGCGCTATGCCGTCAATGTCTGTATATACCTCGGCGAAGGTATGGTTTCCGTTTACAAATTCCTTAATAACTGTGACTTTTGCATTTTGTATCGGAAACACCTGTCTTGCTGCATACGCCTGAACCCTGAGCTTACCGCTGCTTGAATTGTCAGCTGCAAATTCCTCGTAGCTGTTATAAATTTCACCGCTGTTTCTCAGGTTATCTGTGTCGGGTCCGGGTGTTACGTTTGCCGGCACTGCGTCAATGCTTTCGCTGCCGTCGTATTCGTTTGGCATTGGTCGGTTGCTGACAAAAGCAGCATTGTAAATTTTCTTTGCTTTGTTTTCTTCAGCTTTTTCGGGCTTTACCTGTTCAAAGCCCTGCTGTTGGCCGCCGTAGACATTTCCGTGCTTTTGTGCATATTTTACAAGCTCCTGTTTGTACTGTTCTATCTTCTTTTCAAAGCTGTCCATGAAATAATCACTCCTTAATTATTGCTGTAATCATTATATGTTTCCGGGAATATTTGTGATTACTTTTGACAAAAGTTTGTTATGGATTATATAATTTTGTTAATTTTAAAAAAGATCTTTTTATTTTAAATATTTTGTGGTATAATCAACTGTATTATTTTGGAGTATTGTTTGGAAAGGTTTGATAAAATATGAAAATACTTATGGTCGGCTCAGGCGGACGTGAACACGCACTTGTAAAAAAACTGCTCGAAAGTGATAAAGTAAGCAGCGTTATCTGTGCACCCGGCAATGCAGGCATTTCCTGCGATGCGGAGTGCTTTAATGTTGCAGCAACTGATATTGACGGTATGCTCAGCCTCGCTAAAGAACAGCAGGTCGATTTTGTCTTTGTCGCTCCCGATGATCCGCTTGCACTCGGTATGGTCGATGTTATGGAAGCCAACGGCTTTAAGTGCTTCGGTCCTTCAGCTCTTGCAGCGAGAATTGAAAGCAGCAAGGTCTTTTCTAAAAACCTTATGAAAAAGTATGGTATTCCTACAGCGGCATATGAAGTTTTTTCGGATGCAGCTCAGGCTATTGCATATATTGAAAACCAGGGTAAATTCCCGGTTGTTGTTAAGGCAGACGGTCTTGCACTTGGCAAGGGCGTTATTATTGCTGAGGATATGCAGCAGGCAGCAGATGCCGTTAAATCCATAATGGAAGATAAAGTTTTCGGTGCATCCGGCAACAACATTGTTGTTGAAGAATTTCTGACAGGTCCTGAAGTTTCTGTTCTTTCTTTTACAGACGGAAAAACAGTTGTTCCCATGGTTTCTTCAATGGACCATAAGCGTGCACTTGACGGCGATAAGGGTCTCAATACAGGCGGTATGGGTACAGTTGCCCCAAATCCCTGTTATACATCCGATGTTGCAAAAGTCTGTATGGAAACAATTTTTGAGCCTACAGTAAAGGCTATGGCAGCAGAAGGCTGTCCGTTCAAGGGCTGTCTTTATTTCGGTCTTATGATTACACCTGACGGACCTAAGGTTATCGAATACAATTCACGTTTTGGTGACCCGGAAACCCAGGTTGTTCTGCCTTTGCTTGAAACACCGCTTGCGGATATTATTGAAGCTGTTGCAGATGAAAAGCTTGGCGAAACTGACGTTGAATTCTCCAAGGATTCATGCGCTTGTGTAATTATGGCATCTGGCGGATATCCCGGCTCATACAATAAAGGTGTTGAAATAACAGGTCTTGATGCAAAGGGTAATGTTGAAGGTGCTACCGTTTATCATGCAGGTACAAAGTATGTTGATGATAAATTTGCCACTAACGGCGGACGTGTTCTCGGCGTTACAGCAAGAGCGCAGACACTTGAAGCGGCTCTTGAAAAGGCATATGCCGCAACAGAAAAAATATATTTTGAGGGTGCACATAAGCGCAGCGATATAGGCAAAAGGGCTCTTGAAGCTTTGAAATAATTTTTTACAGGGAGGCATTTAGTAAATGAAAAACAAAAAGAAACCGGCGAAGATAGTGATTTCGCTTGTTCTTGTTGTTGCTGTTATTGCAGCAGCTTGTGTTTACATTTTCCAAAAGACTGAAAATGAAAAATACAAGGCTGTTATAATGGACGTTTCGACAGACACAATCACACAGACTCTTTCAACAACAGGTACCGTTGAATCGTTGAACAGAGGGGAGTTCCTGATTTACAACGGGGTTGTTCCGGAAGAAGTGCATGTTAAGTTAGGCGATAAGGTTGAAAAAGGTCAGCTGCTTGCTACCTTTGATTCCGCATCACTCAACAGTATCGTTTCAAAGGTACAGAGCGAATACGATACAGCAAAAATAAACTATCAGAATTCGGTTAGCTCAGCCAATGAGGCTTCTGCAAAAATCCCTGCTCTTGATGTGCAGATAAAAGAGCTTGAAGCGCAGATTACTGAGCTTACAGCAGCTGTAGAAGCAGCTGAACAGTCAGCACAGGAAAATACCGAAGAAAAAGTTCCTGCATGGATTGATTCCATTGATTACGCAACGCTTTCAAAAATGCTTGGCTATTCTCAGGAGGAAATCCGTGACTTCTTTGTTCGCCTGTCCAGAGGCAACGACAGAACCACTATATCCGATATAGTTGAAAGTCTTAAATCCGCTACTTCCTTTGATTTTACCTCTGTAATGGGTACAACTGCTGAAGAAACACAGCTGATGAGTGCAAAGCTCAACCTGATGAGCCTTAAAGCTCAGCGCACAATGCTCGAAACTCAGTCTAAAAATGTTCTGGAGTCCACTTACAAATCACTTATGGATACCGCCAAGACAAATCTTGATGCAACCAAAGCATCGGTAGAAAAGCTTGCAAAGGGTTGGTATGCAGAAAACGACGGTGTTGTAAGTGAACTGAATATTGCTGCAGGTCAGCCTTTTGTTCCTGCAACATCTTCTTCCGGTATGGATATGAATACTGTTCTCGGTCTGCTGTCCGGCGGCGGTTCAGCCGATCTTTCCGGTATTATTTCATCCTTTGTAGGCTCGGGTGAATCTGCAAGCATCGGTATGGCTGTTGAGTATTACGATAATTTTGTCGCTTCGTTTGCACTCGGTAAGGCAGATATACTTGATGTTCAGATGGGTAAAGAGGCAATAATTACCTCTCTTGGCAGAGAATTCACCGGTGAGGTTATCTATATCAGCCCTGTGGCTTCAGATTCTTCAGCTCTTGATATTTCTTCTATGCTCGGCAGTATGGGCGGCACATCCGGCGGTTCAAATTCTATCCCCGCAAAGGTACTCATAAAGGAGCCGGATGAGAGCATTATTATCGGCATTGATGTCAATATTGACATTGTAGTTGATACTGTGGAAGATGCTGTTGTTGTTCCGATTGAAGCTGTTGAAACAAGTGCTTCTGGCAGCTTTGTTTATAAGTATGATGAAGAAACCGAAACCGTTTCACGTGTTGAGGTTGAAATCGGTCTTGCCTCTGATACACAGTATCAGATTATTTCCGGTTGTGAGGTTGGCGAAAAGATCGTTCAGAACCAGTCAACAGCTCTTCAGGAAATAGCTCAGGAAGGCAAAAAAGTTGCAGCAACACCTTATGAAGCTCAGGCAGCAGTCTGAGGAAATGAGGTAGTGTGCATATGAATATTATTGAAAATATCCGTATTGCCGTTTTCAGCATTAAAACCAATATTACCCGTTCGCTGCTGACTATGCTCGGTATTATTATCGGTGTAGCATCGGTTATAGCTATTGTTACCGTAGGTAACGGCGGCAGAGATTATATTGTCGGCATGATTGAATCTATGGGTTCAAACATGGTAAGCATTAATGTTACAACCGATATTGCATCAAAAAACGATTTTATTACCGATGATGACGTTGCTGCGGTAAAACAGCTTGACAGTATCGAATCAGTAACACCGCTTGCTTTTAATATGGCTGCCTGCTCTTCTGAATCGGAGGAGGGCATTGCGATGATAATGGCGGGTACAACAGACCTGAAGTATATCCTTAATTCCAATATGATGTACGGCAGGTTTTATAACGAGGATGACTGTGCGGCAGCACGTTACGTAGCTTGTATTGATAATATCAGCGCATATACGCTTTTTGGTTATGAAAACTGTGTCGGCGAAAAAATCAATATAACCTATAACGGTAATACTGTTGCGTTTAAAATTATCGGTGTAGCTGACAGCACATCGATGACAAACCTTGATACCGAATCAATGGCAAACATGATGGAATCGTCAAGCATGATGGGTACAATGGTTTCTGTTATGATTCCGTCAACGACATTCAATGAGTTTTACGGTCAGAGCGGCAGCTATCAGATGCTTTACCTCACAGCCAAGGACGATAAATTCCTTGACAGCGCAGGTGCAACAGCGGTTAATGTGCTCGAAGCAAGACATTCAAACGGCGGAACCGGAATGTACAAAGCGACAAATATGGCAACATATATTGAGCTTATAGATACCGTTATCAACGTATTTACGGCGTTTATTGCTGCGGTCGGTGCAATTTCACTTGTTGTCGGCGGTATAGGTGTTATGAATATAATGCTAGTTTCCGTAACTGAGCGTACACGTGAAATTGGTATCCGTAAGTCGCTCGGTGCAAAAACATCTACCATCATGTTCCAGTTTTTAACAGAATCTGTTATTCTTTGCTGTATCGGCGGCACGATAGGCCTGGTTTTAGGTGTAACAGGTGCATTGGCTGTTGCGGCATATGTAAACGTGCCGATTGAAGTCAAGTTTTCAACAATCCTTCTTGCGGTCGGTTTTTCAAGTGCCATAGGTATTTTCTTCGGAATTTACCCTGCACGCAGAGCAGCAAAAATGCAGCCTATCGAAGCTCTCAGAAGAGATTAATGAATTGTTGTTCGGTGGTTTTATATGTTCTATGAACTTTCGTACGAAAAGAAAGGGTATATGTATACTGCGCAGCTTGAAAACGGTATAGTCATTCATGCCTTTGATGACGGTACGGCAACTGGCAGTGACGGAAATGTATACCGTGTTGTTACTCACCTTGATGAAGAGGAAGAAGTCGTGACAGACGGTTGGGAGCTTTTGGAGGAGTAATATTCACTATCCGAATATATAGTCGGAGCTGATTTTTAATGAAAAAATACAGCATATTACAGTAATCCATAAAAGTCTTCGGAATACCTTTAATGCGGATATGCAAGCATCAGGATAAATGAAAAGCTGTTTATATGTAAATAATAAAGCTCCTGATTTTGAACAGGTCCGTTAAAAACGGACAATGAAAAAAAGCTCCCCCTATGGTAGAATTAAAGAAACTACCATAGGGGGAATTTTCATGCCAAGAGAGTATAGACACATAAAGCAATATGAAACAGAGATATTAGGTTTGAAAAA
>JAZSND010000010.1:0-23549 GCA_045536235.1 Acutalibacteraceae bacterium
TATAACAGCCGAAAATTGCACATGGAGCGAAGATTACATTTATCCTGAATACGGTTATTGATTTTATGGCATTTGTCTCAGCGAGCAATGGATTTGTCCCCTCAAATCCGCAATTAAGGGGATTTCACCCCTGACACCCCACAGAAAATATAGTATAAAAAGATAAAATCAGGTGCAGCAGGAGTTAAATCCCGTTGCACCTGATTTTGTTATGAAATAATTATATTATAAAGATTATTCTGTAATTACTTCCCAATCGCTGATATTACCCTGAATAGTTTCGATGCTGAGTTTACCGTCGGTAAACGTAACTTTTGCAAGCACATCGGGTATGACAAGGGGGAAAGTAATATTTTTACATATCGGATTGAAGCTCAGCTTTTTGTTTTCATAGTCGATTTTAAGTCCCGATGCAGCTAAAAGTGTACTCCAACTCGACATAGGTCTTGTATAGTGATGTCCGCATTCCCAATGGTCCCAGAAATGGCCGAACCGATACTGATTGCTGTGAATTGAATCAATTACGGTGTCCGAAATTTCGATTTTTCCGACAGCAAGTGCTAGAGCAGAGAAAGCATAGCCTATACCTGTCCACACGGCAATAGTCTGACAGTTGTTGTACGTATCGATGCTTGTCCATCTGTTTTCGGGTACGGTAGCATTGACAAGTCCCTGCTCATTATCAAAATTATTTTTGAAAATAAACTCAATTACCGAACGTACTCTCTCATCGGGCAGATTGCCGTCAAGACCGATCATTCGCAGGAACCATTCGCCGTCAAGCTGGTCTGTCATAAGTGATTCGTCAGTTTCGTCGTTGTTTCTCCAGAGGTTATAATACTCGCCGTTCCAGAGCTTTTCTTCAAGAGCTTTTTTGCCGTTAATGAGTATATTGCTCCATTGGTCATAGCGGGATTTATCAGCGACTCTGTCGGCTATGAACACAGCGGCTTTCAGAGCAGCCAGCCAAAGGACAGAAATATATACGGGTGTTCCCGAAAAATTCCAGGCATCATAGGTGTTACGCTTGGTATCGTAATCGGGCAGACCATCGTTATCCGTGTCGAGCACTCCCGTGGAATCCATAGCTTTTTCCACATTGTCCCAAAGCGACAAAAGATAATCCTTATCACCCGTAAAGAGGTAGTCACGAAGCACCATCAGAACAAACTGCATATTTATATCGACACGGGCAAAGCCGTTGTCCGAGCATTTCATATCGGGCTTGAAGGAGTGATGTACTCTGCCGTCCTCTCGTTGGTACTGAGCCCCCATTTTCATCTGCTTTTTCTGCAAGTCGGGAAAAAGGCTGATAAGTGAAAAAGATGCGTGGTAGGTTATATCAGTAGTATGAAGTCCGCAGTAGCCAAGTCCCTCCCACAGACCGAATTTTCCGTTTTTATGATAAACGGAGCATTTTATCAGGGGTGAAAGATTGGACGACCACGCATCGGGATAGATTGAGGGTAAATCGGTTGAGTAAAGAAGTTCGGAGAAAGCGGTGGCGGATTTAAAAATGCTGTTATAGCCTTCTTCAAGAAATCTGTTTGCGTCCAGAGAGTTTTTATAAAGATTTTCGTAATAATGGCCGAGCATTTCGCCGTCCTTTGCCGTAAGGTTCGGAAAATACCAGGTGAGAACAAAGCGGATGTTTTTCTTTTCGCCGGGTTTAAGAGTTGCCTGAGAGCAAAGAGCACAGCCGCCGAAGTTTTCGCCCTTTCTTTCATTTTTGTTGTAACAGCAGTCAAGGAAAAAGATTTTATTATCTCTTGAATCCAAAAAGTCGGGTTTACAGTATAAAATCCGGCTGAGAATGGAAGCAACATAGGGATACTTCTTTAATTTCTCGCAAAGGGTATCAAGCTCAGCATCACTTAATGAATTTAAATCCTCGGGCAAGGATTCGGGTTTTGTTCCGATGTCGGTATCGGGAAGAATGCCTTTTTCTCTGAAACCGAACAGAACGGATTCCTGCGTTACACCCAGTTTTGAATCGGCTATAAATTCCTTCATGAAGCGGTAGTAATCTGCCGTAATATAAGATTTATCACCGTCACCGCTTACGGAAAGGCATATGTCTCCGCAGCAAGGAGAATCGGATTTGCTTGCAGGCTCAATATGTACGGCATAACCGTTACCTGCGGTGTGAAGAGAATTTACGTTACCCTCGTCTTTATTTGCAAAGTCAGGCACAAGGGTACCTAAAAGGCTGATTTCAATATCGCTGTCCGTGGGGTTTTCTGCAGTGAAATCCATATAAAAGCCCGGAGTCGATGAAATATCGGAGTTAAAAGGGACAAAGGGAGAAACCGCTCGAAGGCTCAGCTTACAGGAAAGAGCGCTGTCGGTATAGTCAAGGTCACACATCGGAAATCTGCCGTCAAAATCAATTCTTTCTACGGGCTTATTCCAAGCAAACATTCTGTACGAAAAATCGTCGGCGTCGGTTTTCATGCCGAGTTTTCGCACAACAGGAGCGTTGTTGCCTTTCTTTTCACGCACGTAAAAAGAAAGAGCACCCGTACTGCCCTCGCCGTCATCAACCTTATCTTCAAAGCACACCCGTGTAAGCCTCGGCGGATTGGCTATCTGCCAGAAGTGAAACTCGCCGTCGGGCAAAAGCTCGACACTGCCGGCACCAATGCCGCCCAGAGCAATACCGCTTGCGTGTGTTTTTACGGTTGTAATCTTTGCCATAGTATCAACTCCCAATTCTTATTAATTATATTATACTGTCTACAGACGAAGAATTCAAGCAAAAAAGGTTCTGTACACATATAAGCAGCCAAAGCCGCACAGACGTAAATCCGTACGGCTTGCTTGCTAAAATTTGAGTTTTATTTAGTGTATGTGTTTTTTGCTGATTCTTATCGGTCTGAACCGTGCAAAATTCGCTTTTATCAAATGGATTTTGTTCATAACTATATTCTTCTTTAAGTAACAAATGTATCTTGTGTGAATTTTGCGCCAAGCTGAAAACCTGAAATGAAACTATCGGCTATGCTGACTGTCAGAAAATCATTATATTCGGTCTTTTTCTTTAAAATCATAAAAGCTGTTGATTTTGTTTTACTTATTTGATATTATAAATATGTATACACAAAACCATAATATCGGAGGTTAAAATTTATGCTTAAAGGTTTTATTAAAAGCGCTGCTGCAGCAGCGGCAGCAACAGGCATAGCCGTTGCGCTGAAGAACAACACATTATCTGCACCCGCTGCAGCCGCAAGAGCAGTAAACGCACTCAAAGTTACAACCAAAAGCGAAGTCGGTTACGACAATGGCGTTGCTCTCACTCCTCCCATGGGCTGGTCAAGCTGGAACACCTTCCGCAACCATATCAGCGAAGAGCTTATTCTCCAGATTGCTACCGCTATGAAAAACAGCGGTCTTGCAGAAGCCGGCTATCAGTATGTCAATCTTGACGACTGCTGGCAATCCTCCGCAAGAGATGAAAACGGCAGATTTGTAGCTGACCGTACAACCTTCCCTCGCGGTATCAAACCCCTTGTTGACGATGTAAACAAGATGGGTCTTAAAGTCGGTATTTATTCATCCAACGGCACATACACCTGTGAGGATCTCCCTGCTTCTCTCGGCCATGAGGCTGTAGATGCAGCAACCTTTGCTGAATGGGGTATCGAATATTTCAAATACGATTTCTGCCACAGCAAGCCCATTCCGACATCCGCACCGAATATTGAAAGGATAATCATCAGCAAGGCTGACGGAACCGATATACGCACCTGCTTTGCTGCAGAAGCACATCTTGAAGGTCACGCAAGAATTGTGTCCGATACACGTCACCCCGCTTCATATATCACAGGCTTAAGCGCAAATATCGGTTGTGCAACCTTTACTGATATTGAAGTTGAAGAGGACGGAGAATATACCCTTAGCGTTATCATCAGAAAACGCGGCATGTTTGAAAAGTATGTAAGAATTGTTGTCAACAAGACAGACGAATACGACCTTTATGCCGCATCGACAAAAGCTGCCACCTCCGAAGGCAAGCTTCAGCTTAAAGTAAAGCTACGAAAAGGCGAAAATACAATCAAGTTCTTCAATCCCTATTCATCCCGTATGGATGCTGCTGCAAGCCAGTACATCAGAATGGGCGAAGAACTCAAAAAAGCCACAAAGGCATATGCAGAAAAGAACAAGGTTGATGAAAAGCCTATCTGTTACTCAATCTGCGAATGGGGCTTCAACCGACCCTGGCATTGGGGCAAACAGGCAGGTAACCTCTGGAGAACAACACTTGATATTGCTGCAAACTGGGCATCAATTATTTCAATTTACGAGCAGAATGTACGCCTTGCAAAGCACGCAGGTCCCGGCGGCTGGAATGACCCCGACATGCTTGAGGTCGGCAACGGCAACCTTACAATGGATGAAAACAGAGCACACTTCACAGTATGGTGTATGATGGCTGCTCCCCTTATTCTCGGCAACGATATCCGCACCTTCCTTGATGAAAACGGCAATGCCAGAACTGACAATGAGGTTCTTAAAATTCTCACAAACAAAGAGCTCATCGCAATAGATCAGGATGAGCTTGGCGTTCAGTGCCGCAGACACAAGACTAATCTTCAGGTTGATGTACTTGTCAAGCCTCTTTCCGGCGGTGAAACTGCTGTTTGCTTCTTCAACAAATTCGGTGAAGAAGCCGAGGAATCTGTCAGCATCAAAGAGCTGCTCGGCAAAGAATACTGCAACCTTCCCGAAGCAGAGGAATATGAATGTACAGATCTCTGGAGCGGCGAAAAGTTTGATACAGAGGATGAAATTGAGGTTACTCTTGCTCCCCACAGCGTAAAAGTATTCAGAATTAAGGCAGATGACTGATTATGTCACTCAGAATTAAAGTTATAACCGACACTCACTATTATTCCCCCGAAACAGGTACACAAGGAAAAGCATATGAGGCTGCGCTTATGCGCAGCCAAAAGCTTTTAAACGGCAGCCGCGAAATGCTGCAGGCTGCCTTTGATAAAATTGCTGCTGATGAATCCTGCGACTATCTGCTGATTTCCGGCGATGTAACAAACGACGGAGAAAAAGCTGCACATGAAGAATTCAGAGAAATGCTGAGGGAACTTCAGGCGAAAGGCAAAAAGGTTTTTGTAATCACCGCAACGCACGATTATAAAGAAAAGTGCAGGCGCTATGTCGGTGACGAAATAAAAGAAATGCCAGGACTTCTGCGTGACGGACTTTTTGAGTTTTACAGAGAATTCGGACCTGACAGTGCAATCAGCTGCAAGCCTGAATATATGAGCTATGTTGTGCAATTGCCCGACAATGTGCGTCTTTTTGCACTCAATGATGATAGAGGCATTGAAGACGGTATGTATGAATGGGTTAAAGAACAGGCAGAGGATGCGCGCAAAAACGGACAATTTATTGTTGCAATGACGCACCACCCCATTATTCCCCCATCGCCTATGTATGAGCTTATAGGCAACGGAGATATGCACCGCCACTATAAAGACAGACGCAAAGAATATGCCGATATGGGCATTCAGCTTATGCTCACGGGACACACACATACTCACAATATCGGCAGAATTTTTTCTGAAAGAGGAAATGCATTCTACGCAGTCAGTACAGCTGCGCTTTGCGGCTACCCTGCACCGATAAGAAGCCTTGTGATTGATAATGAAAACAGCAAGGTCAGTATTTCCACCGATACTGTTGACGAGGCTGACATCGACACACATGGCTTAACACTCAGAGAATATCTGAAAAAACAGCTTATCGGCGTAATCAGCGAAATGATAAAGGCTGCCGGAAGTGATATTGATAAATTCGCATATATGGCTCAGGGTATCAGCATTAAACCGAAGATTGTTTATAAATTCGGTTGGATAATCAGACCTGTTTTCAAATGGCTCAACAGCGTTAGGTTTTCCACCTTTGCATCATGGACAAAAAAAGAAACAGGACTTAAAAAGAGCGACATTGAAAACATAAAAAATGAAAAGGTCGTAGATTTTATTATTTCGCTTGTGTCAAATCTGTTTTCAGGCGAAAACAATATGGATTTATCTGACCCCAAGTGCAGAATATACATAGGCTTTCTGCGCATAGTAGACAGTATATTATCTACTGTTAATCTCAACCTGGGTAAGCTGGTAAAGGTTGCACCCGACGCAGTCGGTCTGCTTGCTCCCCTTGCACACAAGGGTGAATTCGATGCATACAGCACGGAGCTTGAAATATTACCTTTTGTTGAGGAAAACGACAAGCGTGAAACACCGCCTGAAACTGACCCGTTCAGCGACATCCCGAAAAGTAAAAAAGGCCCTGCAATAATAGTTACAGGTGTACTTGCGGTTATTCTGCTTTTACCGCTGCTGCTTTTGGCTTTACTTTTCGGATTTATAAACAATCACATAAAATACGGCAAAAAGATTAAAGGTTAAAGCAATGATTGAAAGAATAATTGAAACAGTGAAAGAAGCAGGAAAGATAATACTTTCCGCACACAACCGGGAAAATGCCGTAACCGCTAAGGAAGGCAAGAAAAATTTTGTTACAAAGTACGATGTAGCGGTACAGGAATTCTTGTTCACCGAGCTCGGTAAAGCTTTTGAGGATGTTGAATTCGTCGGTGAAGAAGGCGAAACAAACATTGAAAGCAATGCTTTGCGCTTTATTATTGACCCGATTGACGGCACCACAAACTTCATGCAGGATTACCGCTGCAGCTGTATTTCCGTAGCACTTTGCAACGGAAACGAACCGATACTGGGTGTTGTGTACAACCCCTACACAAACGAGGTTTTCAGCGCAGAAAAAAATAAGGGCGCATACTTGAACGGCAACAGAATCAAGGTTAGCGACCGTCCCCTTTCAGACGGACTTGCACTTTTCGGTACATCCCCGTATCACCCTGAAAACACAGACGAAACCTTTGCACTTTTAAGAAAAGTTTTTGATTTTTCAAGAGATATACGCCGCAGCGGTTCGGCAGCGTACGATATATGCGTGGTTGCGTGCGGCAGATGCGAGGTATTTTTTGAAAAAGAGCTGCAGCCGTGGGACGTTGCGGCAGGCACAATAATATTGACCGAAGCCGGCGGAATTGCACAGAATTTTGAAGGCAATGAGATTGATTTTTCAAAGCCTAATGATGTGGTTTTCGCCAATCCGAAAGCATTGGAAGAATTCAGAACACTGTTATAAAAGAAATAACCCTCTGTTAAATTCAGCACATAAAGCTGTTTTTAACAGAGGGTTTGATTTTTCACTCGATTAATCGAAAATAACGTAATCTTCTTTTCTCGGTCTGGGTTGCGGCAAATCGCCGTCACGGTAGCCTAAAATACAATTTCCGATGCCGACAAAACTGTCATCAATCCCCCACTTTTCTTTAAGAGCCTTGCCTTCGGGGGTTTCAAAGGTCTGTCTTGCTCTGTGAATCCAGCAGGAATCAACACCGACGGAAAATGCGGCATTCATAAGGTTGCCGAGCACCAGACTTCCGTCTTCAATATAGGTGTGAACACTGCTGTCAGCAAAAACGACAAGAACAGTCGGCGCACCATAAAACTGATCGTTCTCTCTTTCAGCTATTTCGCCGTTGAGCTTTGAAAGAAGGGCTATTGTTTCTTCATCCTGAACAACAACAATTTTGGGTGACTGCATATTTCTGCCCGTAGGCGCCCATGTACCTGCAAGCAGAATTTCATCGAGCTGTTCACGGCTTATCTGCTCATTTTTAAAGCTTCTTACACTTCTGCGCTGCATCATGTTTTTTATGATTTCATTCATAGTAATTCTCCCCTTTCTATAATATTGATTTTAGCATAATATAACTGCTTTGTCGATATGAACAGTAAATTTTAACAGATGAAAAGTTGACGTAAAAATGTATATAATGTATAATGAATATGATTATCAGGGTGACTTAAAATTTATGCGCAAAACAAAAATAGTATGTACTCTCGGACCTGCGTGCAGTTCAAAAGAAACAATAAAAAGCATGGCGCTTTGCGGCATGAACGTAGCAAGGCTTAATTTTTCGCACGGCACACATGAATACCACACACAGATGATAAAAAATATAAAGCAAATAAGAAATGAGCTTTATCAGCCGCTTGCAATTTTGCTTGATACGAAGGGGCCCGAAATAAGGTTAGGGCTGTTTAAAAACGGCAAAGCTGAAATAAAAAAAGGTGAACAATTCACTCTCTCAACCGTTGAACACGAAGGCAACGAGCGTTCATGCTATATTAATTTTGCAGGCCTGCCCTCTCAGGTAAAAACCGGTGACATCATATTGGTGGATGACGGCAGAATCCACCTTACAGTTGAAAGCTGCACCGGAACCGACATTGTTTGCAAGGTTACCGTAGGCGGCACACTAAGCAACCACAAGGGCATTAATCTGCCCGGTGTTTCAATTGACATGCCGTACATGAGTGAAAGTGATGAGAAGGATATTATTTTCGGAATAGAAAATGATGTTGATTTTATTGCCGCTTCATTTGTAAGGCGTAAAGAAGACGTAATCGGGCTGAGAAAATTTATTGACTACCACGGCGGACACAGAATAAAAATCATATCAAAAATTGAAAATATTGAGGGTGTCAATAATTTCGATTCAATTATCCAGCATTCCGACGGAATCATGGTTGCCAGAGGTGATATGGGTGTTGAGGTTGACTACGAAAAACTGCCCGGTATACAGAAAAGATTCATACGCCGCTGCTATCAATCAGGCAAAATTGTAATCACCGCCACACAGATGCTTGAATCCATGATTTCAAGTCCAACTCCTACGAGAGCAGAAATTACCGACGTTGCAAACGCTGTATTCGACGGCACAAGTGCGGTCATGCTTTCCGGCGAAACTGCAGCCGGCAAATACCCGCTTGAAGCTATAAAAACCATGGCAAAAATTGCCGAACAGGCTGAAACCGACCAGTTTGACATATACAGCGACCTTAGAAAAATACTCTATGACATTGACTATTCCGATACAACAAGTGCTGTTTGTGATGCGGCATCCACAACAGCACGTGATATAAAAGCCAAAGCTATAATTGCCGTTACCAAATCTGGTCAGACTGCTCGAAGAATGAGCAAATTCCGCCCGGAAGTACCCATAGTTGCCGCTACACCCAGCGAAAAAACATTTAATCAGCTTGCACTTTCATGGGGTGTTTACCCCGTACTTGCACTGTACCAGAATTCATACGAAGACCTGATGCAGCATGCTGTTGACTGCGCCAAGCAGATTGATATTGTTAAAGGCGGCGACCTTGTTGTAATTGCGGCAGGTATTCCGCTTGATACACCGGGCAGCACAAATATACTGAAAATAGAAACCGTGCAGGGCGATTGCGAATGAATTTTGAATATAAACTGACACGCAGCAAACGAAAAACAGTTTGTATAACCGTACACCACGATGCAAGCGTTGAAGTGCGTGCTCCTCTGAAAATGAAATCAGCTGACATAGAAAGCTTTGTAAAATCCAAAGAAAAATGGATAGAAAAAGCAATAGCCGGAACCGTAAAGACAGATGATATTTCTTACGACGGCACTTTCCCCTTTCTCGGAGATAAATATATCATCAGCCCGTCCCAAGGAAAAAACGCAGAAATCAGCAAAAACATGCTTCTTGTTCCCGAAAGCACAGATATGACCGCTGCATTGAATGTATTTTTGAAGCAGCAGGCAAAGTGCTATATTCCCGGCAGAGTCGAAAATATTGCACGGCAGACCGGCATCACACCGTCATCGGTAATGATTAACAACGCAAAATCACATTGGGGCAGCTGCACAAGGGACAGACTGCACTTTTCCTGCTACCTGATGCTTGCAGACAGAGAAACAATTGATTATGTAATTATTCATGAGTTAGTGCACATACTTCATCACAACCATTCGGCGTTATTCTGGGCAGAAGTCAAAAAACACTGCCCGGATTACATAGAATTACGCAACAGGCTCAAGTCAATAAGCGGCTATGTTGAAAAGCTGCAAAACAATAAATAAAGAAAGGTAAATAAGCCATGAGCAAAACCGTATCCAAAGGCAGAATCGCCGTAATAATAATCTGCCTGATTTTAACAGCGGCGATAATTGCCGGCACCTTCCTGGTCTTCCGCCCGTATTATTACAGCAACTTTTATATGGCACCAAACCCGACCAATCTGAGCATATCAGCAGTTACTGCTGACGATGCGGTATACGGAGATTTTTATGTCAGCCCCAACGGCAGCGACAATAACAGCGGCACACAGGAATTTCCTTTTGCCACTATTGAAAAAGCGCAGGAAGCCGTACGCAAGCTTGATAAGGAATACCGCAACCATGTTGTTGTTGCGCTGCTTGCAGGTACATACGAAACAGGTACGGTTAATTTTTCAAAGCAGGATTCAGGCACTGAAAGCTGCCGCATTATTTATGCAGCGTGTGACGGTGACGTTATATTAAAGGGCGATGCTCCCGCAGGTGAAAACTTCACGCCCACCAACAGCGCAATTATTGAAATTGACGGTGCCGAGCACCTCTCTTTCAGCCATATCACCGTTGACTCATCAACAGGCAGCGGTATAAAGGTCAAGGGTAAAAACGTTGACTTTTCAGGCTGTACCGTTCAGAATACTGCTGTCAGCGGCATTGAAATCAGCGGCAGCAACATTTCCGTCATAAACTGCACCTTTACAAAAACAGGCTCTTCTGCCATAGTAGCAGCCGGCGGAGATACAAAAAAACTGACCGCAGGCAATATTGTTATTAATAATAATCTTATTTATTCAACCTCATGTTTTGACAAAGCACAGCCCGCCGTTATATTAGGCGGAGCAGGCAACAGCTTCACAAACAACGAAATATATAACACTCCCTCTGCTGCTGTTTACTATAGCGGCAACCTCCATAAGATTGAATACAACTACATTCATAATGTTTTACTTGAAAGCGATACACAGGCTGCCGTTTCTGCACCTCAGGGCTGGATAAACTACGGTAACTTCGTACGATACAACTGCATCAGCACACTCGGCAACGGCGAAAACAGCCCGACAGCAATTATGCCTGCTTCCGGCACAACCGTACGCGGCAACATGATAATCAACATACCCGGTACAGGTGTCAACCTCAACGGTGAAAGAGATGTTAACATAACAAACAATATTCTTATAAACTGCAAAACACCGCTCGCTTATCCCACATCGGCATTTAATGAATCAGACGGCAACACAACATTGAACGAGCTTGAAAAATCAGCATATCAGAGCAAGGAATGGAGCGAAAAACTGCCCGAATGTGCCAAGCTTAAAACTGATTCTGCACTCAAAGCCGATCCCCTGTTTGCTGCAAACCCTGCAAACAGCCTGATTGAAAACAACATTGTTCTCAGTGCTTCGCAGGAGCTTGGCGAAATCTCACCCGAAGCTGAAAAATACAGCAACATCGGTGTAAACCTTGTACTTTTCCTGACAAAAACAGAAATATTTACCGACTCAGAAAACGGCATATACACCATTCCTGATTCAACGCTTAACACCCTCAGCATAGACTTTTCAAATCTGCCGTTTGACAGCATGGGAAGATTCTGATTGAAGTCGGATATATCCCGTACTTTCCGGTACGGGATATTATATTTTCAGAAATAATTTTAAGTTTATTAAGATTTGTAACGATTGAATTCAAGTCGTTGACTATTTGAAATTTTTATGATAGCTTAAACTCAGAAGGAAAGGAAATCAGGAGGTGTTCAAACTTGGTTGACATTAAAAATGTAACAAAAAAGTTCGGTGATTTCACCGCAATCCAGGACCTGAGCTTTCATGTTGATAACGGCATGATTTACGGACTTATCGGATACAACGGTGCAGGCAAAACAACGCTGCTTAAAACCGTGGCTGATGTCTACAGACCTGAAGAGGGTGAAATACTCATCGACGGAGAAAATGCGAAAGACAACGCAAAGATAAAACAGAAAATCTTTTATGTGCCTGACGACCTTTATTTTATTCCGTATTCAAACATGGAAAAAATGGCAAAGTTCTATTCAGGCTACTATCCGAATTTCAGCTTTGACACATTCCGCAGCCTGTCAAAGGTTTTCGGACTTGACACAAAGAAAAGATTAAACGGCTTTTCAAAAGGCATGCAGAGGCAGGCAGAACTGATTTTAGGATTAGCCTCTCACCCGTCAATACTGCTGCTTGATGAATCCTTTGACGGACTTGACCCACAGAAAAGAGCCGTTGTCAAAGACCTTGTAACCGAATATGTCAACGGAACAGGCACATCGGTTATTATCTCCTCACATAATCTGCATGAACTCAGCGATATCAGCAACAGAATCGGACTGATTAACGGCAAAAAGCTTGCACTCGACTGCGGAACTGGCGAAATCAGCGGCAACCGCAGCCGGATCAGAGTTGTTTTTCCGCTTGATTTAAGCGAGGATGTGCTGCTGAACATTCAGCACAAGAACTTCAAAAAAGACGGCAGAATTATGACTTTTTCTTCGACAGAGCCGTTTGAGCAGATAAAGCAAAAGCTTGATGAGTTCAAACCCTTGCTGCTTGAAGAATTCCCCTTATCGCTTGAGGAAGTATTTATGGAAGAAATGGAGGGAACGGAATATGACTTCTCAGAAATCTTTAAATTATAAAAATGTTTCTCCCTTTGCCTTGCGTAATGCCCTGCGTTCAGGTGTCCTCCCATTCCTTGCATACACCGCATTTATGACCTTTATTTTTCCTATTCTTAACTTCATCTGTTTATATGATGAAAAGATGTATATAAACAGCAACAATATGTTTGGTTCAAATGAAACTATAACCCATCTGAATCAGAAATATATTTATTCCGTGCTTCAGGATGCTGCCGATGTTTCGATAAGCATAAATATCGCAACACTTGTTGCAGGCGTACTGATGGGTATATCGATTTTTAAATTTATTACATCAAAAAAATCTGTTAATGTCTACTACAGTCTTGGCATAACACGCACAAACCTTTTCCTCGCACGCTACTTTGCAGGCATTGTACTGCTGTTTGCAGCAATAGCAGTACCCGTTGCGGTTTCATGCGCTATAAGTATTGGCTTCATCGGTTTTACGGTACAGGCTTTAACAAGTGCCGCATACATGATTTTTGCGGTATTTACGCTTGCAGTACTCACCTTTTCGGTTACGGCAGCTGTGATGGCAGCAGTAGGAACAAGCATTGAGGGTGCGGGTTTTACCGCAATTATCATGCTCATCCCCACGGGATTCTTTTATATGCTTCAGCTTCTTGCTCAGGTTGTGCTTTACGGAAACCCGTTCAAACTTGGCTATTATTTCAATTATTCAAAGGATTATGAAAGCATAAGCCTTGCAATGGAATACGCAAAATTCAATCCCATTCTTTTCATTGATTCAATGTTTGAGGATGATTTAATTGGATGTATGAAAGTTTCTCAGGAAGCTGAAAAGTTGACCGTTTCAAACTACATGCATCCGCTGACAGGTGTAGCATGGATGATTGTCGCTATAGCTGTTACTGTGCTTGCAATAGTAATTTACAACAGAAGAAAGGCTGAAATCTGCGGATTCTTCGGTGCATGCAAGACGCTCAATTTTATGGCTGCTTTTGTTGCAGGCATTTTGGCTTTCACGGTTTCAACAGCAGCCTTCTATGAGCAGACAAAGGCTCTTTCGATTATTGTCAGCATCGTTACCATGGCACTCAGCTACATTATAATTAACCTTATTTTTACAAGATCATTCAAAAAGACATTCCGCAGCATATATCTGCTCGGTGCAGAATATATAGCAGCAATCATTATTTTAACGATATTTGTTACGGGCGGATTCGGCTATTCATCAAAAATTCCGACACTCAGTCAGATAAAGTCCGTTGAGATTTCAACGGTTGCTTACGAAACGTTATTGACCGATGACGACGTATATGTATATTCTCACTATCACGATGAATATGCCGCATTTACAGAAACTCTCAGCGATACTACAATCGGTCTGTATACAAGCCCCGACGATGTACAGAAAATACTCACCCTTCATTCAAAGCTTATTCAGCTCGGTTCGGCAGATAAGAATTCCCTTTACAATACGAGCATAATCATTCGCTATCAGCTTGAAGACGGCAGCGATTTTTGCAGATACTATGAGCACGCTGACCTTGAAGCCTTACGTCTGAATCTTGAGCTTTACGAAACTGATTTCTTAAAAGATAAGCTTGATGACACCTACATTAATGAGTATGGCGGTTCAAACGACTATTTCGATTATGGTTATAGTTATAATATGGGTATGCTGTATGAGAATACCAAGATAGTCGCCGTTAACCCGTCGCTTAAAACATCAGCCTTTAAATATTTAGACCTTGATGAAGCACAGTTCAATGCACTTAAAAAGGCAGTTGTAAACGACCTTAAGTCCTTGAGCAGCGAGCAGTATTATACACCCGATAAACCTGCAATAGGTGCACTCGTATTCAGACCCGTTCACAACCTTTACACGTATAGCGAAACAGAGCAAAAAGAGGTTGTAATTGAAGAAACCGATCTGATTAATTACGTTTTTAATACAGACAATATGTCAAGCGAATCTACGGTTTTCTTAACACCCGATATGACTGAAACCCTCAGTTTCCTTGAACAAAGCGGACTTATGGATTACTTTGCACCGATATCAGCCGATGAAGTTGAAAGCATATCCTTCCTGCCGGCTGTTATTGACAAAAACAGTTCGTTCTATGAAATGGGTATAGCATATACACTTGATTTCTATGCTGCAAACGAGCATGTATGGAACTACGGAGATACAGCAATGAATGAAGAAATTGCAAATCAGAATACCGTTAAGGATGAACAACAGATTGCTGAAATACTGCAAAAAGCACACCTTAAATATTATACCGGTGACAGCGGATATATCTGCCGCATCAAATACAAAAGCGGTGAAACTGTAAGAAAGTACATTTCGCAGCAGGATGCACCCGATTTTGTAAAGAACTATGAATATATCATCGGTATTGGTGAAGACTACACAGCCGTTAACAATGATATTGCAGTTATAGGCGGTGCAGACGGACCCACAGCTATAATAGTTGCAGAAACTGTAGAATAAACTAAGTAAACAAAAAAATCGCTCCTTTAACAGGGAGCGATTTTTTATGTAAGAACATTTAATTAAAAAACTTTTCTCAGCCATTTTCTGCAATGCTCTGCCCATGTTGCGGCATCGGTATCACCGCCGCCGTTGCAGACGTTAGGCGTTGCAAGAGAGAATCCGTGTCCGCCGTTCTGGTAGATATGCATTTCAAACGGCACCTCGTTTGCTGCGCAGGCAGACGCAAAGGCAAGTGAGTTTTCTATCGGCACGCAGCCGTCATCTGCCGCTGAAAAAATAAATGTAGGCGGTGTATCCTTTGTTACTGCAAGGTCTGTTGACGGAACATCACAGGCAAGAATTCTGCTGATACGTTCTAAAATACAGGGATAAGCCAGAATTAATGCATTGGGCTTTTCTTCGCTTAAAGTGCCGAGTGCACTGCAAAGGTGACCGCCTGCAGAAAAGCCGATAGCAGCAATTTTCTGCGGGTCAACACCGTATTCCGATGCATTGTCACGGATATATTTCAGCGCTTTTTTAGCGTCCTCAAACGGCTGTTCAAAGCAGAAACCGGTATTCCTCTGCCCTACTGTGTAGCGGAGCACAAAGGTATGGTAACCTTCAAGCGCAAAGAGCATGGCAATAGGCTCAGCCTCACGGTCAGAGCAAAAGCTGTAGCCGCCGCCGGGAATGACGAGCACAGCAGGACGTGTATCAAGGTTTTTCATTTCGGGAGAATTGTCAAGAATATACCCCGTTAAGCTTACCTTTTTATCTTCTGAAAAATATTCGGTAAAAGTTTTCATAGCTTCTCCTTTATATTTTAAAAATTTAATGTCAAATATCTTTCAAACATTTACTTCTGATATTCAGTTAATCGGGTAAAAAAATAATTATGGTGATAACTGAATGAACAGAGAACAGTATTTACGCACACGCATTGCAGAAATCGCAGAAGAGCTGTGCGGTAGAAACATCCCGCTTGCTCAAAGAAGAAATCTTGAACGGGCACTGAAATTTTATATTGACGATTTAAGAAAGAGTAAGCTTTGAGTTGATATCCTTTAACATATCTTCGTCAAGCTTGACTATCTTACGGTCATAGGTGAGAATACCGTTGACTTCGTTTTCAACATCACTGACCTGTGTATAAACAAGGGCACACAGACCGTGCTTGATAAGCGGAATAACCTGAGTAGTATGCAGACGTCTGTAAGCATTGGTAAGCGATTTCCTGCTCTTGAACATCAGGTAACCGAAGCACTTTTTGATATTCCACACATGACCCTCTATAACATTGCTGTAGCCGCCGTATTCGCTGACAACAAATGCACGGTTATCAAGGAAATACGGATGCAGAGGAACAATATACCTGTGTATACTCTTGAAATCTCCGCCACCCTGGTCATGCCAACCGCTTGCATGGTCAACAAAACGGGAGGGGTCAAGCTCTTTTACATGCTTTGCGATATTCACGGCATCAAACTGGCCCCACGCTTCATTAAACGGTACCCAAGTACAAATGGAAACGCAGTTGTAAAGAGTTGCAATCATTTCATCAAGCTCTGTTCTGAAAATCTTCTGAGCCGCTTTATCTGTACGCAGGTAAAGCTTTTCGTACTTATCGGGCAGAGTTTTAATAGCCATATTCGGCAGCACGCCGACAACAAGCTGATTGATATTACAACCGTTGGGCATATCCTGCCATACGAGCATACCGATACGGTCACAGTGGTAATACCAGCGTGCAGGCTCGACCTTAATATGCTTTCTGAGCATATTGTAACCAAGGTCATGCATCTTTTGAATATCGTAAATCAAAGCCTCATCAGTCGGGGCTGTCAAGCCACCATCAGGCCAATAGCCCTGGTCAAGCAAGCCCTTCTGGAAATAGGGCTTGTTATTAAGGCAAAGGCGTACAAAGCCTTTGCCGTCCTTTTTCATGCTGTATTTACGCATACCGAAATAGGACTTGACTGTATCAACAACCTCACCGTTTGCAATAAGCTCAACCTTCAAATCATAAAGGAACGGATTTTCAGGGCTCCACAGCTTTGCATCAGGAACATTCAGCTTACCGTTTTTATAAAACTCAGCAGATGAAACAGCTTTTTCACCGTCATATGCGGTAACCCTGACAGAAGCGTTACCGTCAAACTCGACTCCGATGTCAAGGCAGGAATTATCAATATCAGGTGTCAGCTTGATTTTCTTAACATAAATTTCGGGAACTACCTCAAGCCATACCGTCTGCCATATACCCGAGGTTGAAGTGTACCAGAAGCCTACGGGCTCTGATATCTGCTTACCTCTGGGCTGATCACCTTTATCGGTCGGGTCAGTTACTTTTACAACAAGCTCGTTTTCTCCGCCGTTAAGGTTTTTTGTAACATCAAAACTGAAAGGACAGTAGCCACCGGTATGACCGCCGACAAGGCTGCCGTTAACAAAAACCTCACACTGCCAGTCAACTGCACCAAAGTGCAGTATAACCCTTTTACCTGTATAATCTTCATTTACAGTAAACTTGCGGTGATACCACAAGGCTTCTTTTTCGGTAAGCTTACCTTCCACACCGGAAAGCTCACTTTCAAGTGCAAAAGGAACAAGAATCTCCCCTTTTGCTTCGCCCATTTCAGCTGCATTAATATCGGTAATTGCATATTCATACTTACCGTTAAGGCACTGATAGCTTGCTCTTTCAAGCTGAGGGCGCGGATATTCGCTTAACGGACAGCTCTGGCTTACGTTTTCTGCCCATGATGTTCTTATTGCGTTCATTGTTATTCTCCTTTTCAGTTACTTACTGACTGAACGATACTTTTATTCATCAGCATATATTCTTCCAGATAGCTTACATCGTCAAAATCAACTACTCCGTCGTGATTTACGTCACAAGCTTCCTGCTGTGCATAATTGAGTTCATAAATAGATATTACTTCGTTACAGATAAGGTTAAGCAGCACTACGTCATTTTCATCAACGTCACCGTCACCGTCAATATCACCGAATATTACTATCCACAGTGTCTGATAGTAGACACCCTCTTCGGCATAAAGTGAAACTGACATACCGGTAAACAAGTTTTGAGTTGTGTCATATTCTTCATACATATCAAAATTCATGTATGCGATTTTTTCGTTGGAAATCTGCCTGTCAAGGTCGGCTACAGTCCATTTTCTGGAAGTGGAGAAGCCGCAGATAAAGGTATCGTATTCCGTTGAATAGGTCTTAACCGATGCTGTAGGAATAAAAGTGATATCATAATCTCTGTCAAACACAGCTCTTGTAACCATATTTCTTGTGACATTGTCATACGGAGTATCCCAATAAAGGAAGTTATAACCGTCAACTTCAGGTTCGGGCGGAGTTACTGCACATCCGCCGTTCATAGTTGCTGCAAGATAATGCATGCTGTCAAAGCTATAGAAAATAACCGTGAAAACAACTGCGTCGTTTCCGTCTTCAGCAGCTATCCTGGGATGATTTTCACCCTGTGCCCAATGCTTATCCTTACCGCTGTTATTAAGTGAATATGCTGCAAGTCCGTTATAGGCATTTGTTGCTGCAAGCGAATTACCAATCGTAAGTCCGCCGGGTGCCGTACCGCCGATATAATAGCAGTAAACAGCATCAGTTTCGCTTTCCTGAAGCGCTGTAATTGCGCCTGAATATTCGTTAGCCGTAACATTGCCGCCGTTGTAAAGAGAGAACATATCGCCGTAGTTTGCGCCGATTACACCGCCGGCATAAGTATCAGCAAAGACGCTGCCGCTGTTACCCGAATACGAAATCAACACAAAGCTTTTACCTGCAACACCGCCGATTTCAGTTGATTTTACGCTGCCGGAATCAATACCCGTAACATCTCCGCTGTTAAAGCAGCTTGTAAATGAACCGGATTCGTGAAGACCGACTATACCGCCGACGACAACAGTACCGTAAACTTTTGAATCTGAATTTACATAGCTGATATTGCCGAAATTATAGCCTACAGCCGATGCGACATTTTCAAATCCCGTAATCTCTGAATTATTGATATCGCAGTTATAAACCGTACCCTCGTTATATCCGGTAACGGCTGCAACATTAGTTTGGCCGTTGACCGTAAAGTTATCAAGAACAAGGTTTTTAACCGTACCTGTTTTGCCTATTTCTCTGAAAAGACCTACAGAGTTTCCGTTGATTGAGAAATTTATGCCGCTGAGAATATGCTCTTCACCGTCAAATGTACCTGTAAATTTATTCTGCGTACTTCCAAACGGAATAAAATTATTTACAGTATCAGGATTGACAAAGAAAATATCAGCACCAAGTTTATAATTGAGCGATGACCAGCCGCTTTCGTTGTTGATAAGCGCTGACAAGACACGCATATCATATTCATCCATAATAAGATACGGATTTAACTCTGATCCGTCACCGTCAAACGGTAAGACATAGCCTGCAAGCTCGTCTGATGAAAATACGGGATAAGCCTTACCCTGCGCCCAGAAATTGCTGTCATTTCCTCTGTTGAGCAAAAGAGATGTATAGCCGCAATAGAACCATTCTGTTGTGGCAGCAAATCCGTCCGGAGATGAACTTACTTCACTGCGGTAATATGCATCCGTAATATTTTCTGATTGCGAATTTGCCGCAAAGGCTCCGGCAGTTGCAGCAGTAATTTTTCCGTAATTGTGAACCTGATCCAGAGTAACTGTACTGCATTCACCTGCAAAACCGGCTGCATATTTGGTGGCGGTGATTTCGCCGGCATTATAGCAGAACTGTGCCTCAATATCGCCTGATGCAATAAAGCCGGCAGCTGTACCTTTTGAAGAAGTAATATTTGCTTCATTATACGAATCGGTTATTTCAAGATCACCGACCGCACCGATACCGCCTGCATAGTTATCGCCGCTTACCGTACCGGTATTGACTGCATTTTCTGTTTCTGCATCACAAACAGCGAAAATACCGCCCGCATTTGTCTGAGAAGAAATGCTGCCCAGGTTTGAAACACTGTCGAAAAATACGGCTATCGCATCGGAAGAACCGAGAATACCGCCGGCATTGTCAGTTGCCGAAACACCAGAACCGTTAACGCAGTTATCAAAGCTTACACCGCTGACCTCAATCAAGCCGGCTATACCGCCTGCATTTTTATACGAACTGACCGTTCCGTCAGAACTGCAATCTGAAACCGCAGCTGATTTTTCAGTAATTTTGCCGACTATACCGCCTGCATTTACACCGCCGATAGGTGCAGCCGTACTTGATGCGGAATACTGCTCAACAGTTACAGAGCCGGTAAAAACACAATCCGAAATATCGGCAGACATTTCACCGACGATACCGCCTACATCTTCAGCACCGATAAGTATTGCATTACTTGTACAGCCTGTTACCGGTGCATAAGACCAACCGACAACAGAACCGACATTGCCGTAACCGTCAAAGACAGAATCAGTCACATTGAGGTTTTTAACGCTGCCCTCAGCACTTACGATACCGAAAATACCGATATCCGATGCTTCGGGAGCCATTTTATCGT
This sequence comes from Acutalibacteraceae bacterium, assembly GCA_045536235.1. Lineage (GTDB taxonomy): Bacteria > Bacillota > Clostridia > Oscillospirales > Acutalibacteraceae > UBA8612. The sequence continues at coordinate 20,635 of JAZSND010000010.1, forward strand.
GTTTGATATAGAAACCGGAAAGTGTATGGCCATCACCGTCAAATTTGCCCTCAAAGAACTTGACGTAATTATCCTGGTCATCGTAATCGTAGCCGCCTATCGGCTCCCAGATTACGGCATTTTCCGTAAATACAGGTTTGCCGCCAACCATAATATACTGACCTTCATTCATTTTAAGATCAGCGCAAAGTTTACCGCTGATACCGTTATTACCGAAATTAACTTCATCACGGAACCACATAAACTGCTCAACGGTACTGATAAGATAATAGCCGTCAGCCTTTTCAGCCTCAAAGCGTGCATAAAGAGTTATCGCTTCGTTAATAGGCGTATTAAAGTCAAACATTGTACCGTCCGCAGCCGCCCAGCCGACAAAGTTCAGTCCGTCTGCAAGGACCGGTTCGTCCTGCGGAGCAGTTGTTGTAAAGCCGTGGTCAACCGTCTGCGTTGTGATATATGTACCGTCAAGATGCTGATATGTAATATCGTAGCTGTCTCTGATAAGACCTGAAATTTCAACTGTACAATCCTCTGTTATGTTACTGATGGTATAAATAATACCGTATTTCGGTACAAGTGTCTGACCGTTTGCTTTAACAACAAGCTGCGACTGCATGTAAATATCCGAAAGCTCTATTGAGAACGCACAGTTTTCGCCGTACTCAACCTCTGTTGAGTATTCAGGCAGCAGATAGACTGTATATGCCTCATGCTCCGGGAAAGTAACAGAATAAGTATTTACGGAAAGATCGCCGATTTTTATAGTGATATTCTGTGTCACGCTGTCAATGGTATATTTGCCGTGGCGCAGTGCAACACGCTGTTCGTTTGCCCATACGAGAATTTCAGACTGTGTATAAGCAGGGTCAACCTCAACAGTAAAGGAGTAGCTTTCACCGTAATAAACAACCGTGCTGCCGCTGTCAGGAATAATTTTAAAATGATCCGACTCGGGAAGAGTGACATAAAAACGGCTTGCTATATCACCGCTGAAACGGTAATACTCTGTTGTGCGCTCAGATTCATCACTGTCAGCGCTGTCAACACCGTCACCCAAAGCAGTAACGGAGAAGCAGTATTTACCGTAGGTTGTAAAGTGTCCGCCGAAGTTACAGCTGAGCGCATCGGTAACGGTAAAGGTTTTCTTAAGCTCAAAGCCGACATCATTGTAGAAATACAGCTTTACAAGATAACCTGTGGCATTTTCAACAGCGGACCATCTGCCAACGGGGTTTGTAGTACCCGCATCGTCAATAACGGTATCGTCCCAGTATATACTTCTCGGAGCATTGAGCTTGGGAATACCCGAAAATGATGCACGAAAATAACGCTCGTTATTGTAGACCGAAACATATTTGCCGGGTGCATAATTGCCGGCTGTAACAACAGCGTTTGCACTCCACTCAATATAAGCGTCACTATTGACAAGATATAATGCCCTCTCTGTAGAATTAATCAGAACTTCGGTTTCACCGCCGCTCATAAAAATATTGCCTTGCGTGGTATAAATACCAACCGTACCGCTTAAATCAACCTTACCTTTTCTGATTTTGACATCGCCGTCAGTGTTGATACACTTTCTGCTTGTATGAATATTAACATTACCTGCCGTATCAATTGTCATGCCTTTAAGTGCCATAATACCTGCAAGGCCCGTAACATTAAGGCTTGCAGATTCACTGACGGTAACTGTATAATCGGTATTTATACCGTAGGTATCGTTACATATAACGGTAAGCGAGCCCGTACCCGTAAACTTGACATGGCCGATAATTGTCAGCGCCATTTCACGTGAAGCCTGTATATAGTTGTTTCCGTTAAGCTCAATAGTCATTGTTCCTGAATACGGATAAGCAAAAATAGCTGTCTGGGGTTTATCTGACGAACCGAAATTTTTAAGGCGAAGCGTATCCTCGGATGCATCGTAAGTCCAGCCGACAAGTGCAAGTGTACCTATATCCGAATAAACCTTTGTGTATACATGATTATCAATATCAAGGCGCATCATACCCGCAGCACGCGATACCGGTGCTGAAGCAATAGCAAGAGCTGCGCACAGCATTACGCACAGTGCTGATATTAAAACTTTCGTTCTGCGTTTCATTTATATGTACCTCCGAAAACGTTTCAAGGATCGATAACAAAGCATAAAATAATATAAAATCACTTATTTTATATTATAAAACAACCGGCAACATTTGTCACGCAGAAAGATTAAGATTCCGTGTAGAAATTGCAAACAGCATCTTGTATATTTTCACCAAATGTGTTTTAATATAAATCATAAAAAAACGGAGGTTATAAAAGCGATGGTAACGCATATAGTATTCTGGAATGTAAGAAACGACGAAAAAAAGCAGGAAAACATGCAGCACATGAAAGAGATACTCACTGCCCTTGTGGGCAAGGTTGACGGACTGCTCTCTGCTGAGGTAGGTTTCAACTTCAATCCCAAGGGTTATGACCTTGCTCTTTACAGCACATTTGAAAGCAAAGAAGCGCTTGACGGCTATCAGATACATCCTGAGCATCTCAAAGTCAAAGAATTTGTCCATTCCGTCATAACAGACAGATGTGTTGTCGATTTTGAGAACTAATTTTCTGTAAAATTTTAAAAATGAGTCTTGACAACGGGAGCTTTATTTGTTAAAATGTTCCCGTTGTCAACTTACGGGTGTTGTAAGGTTGTCAAATCCTGCGGGTGTAGTTCAATGGTAGAATCCCAGCCTTCCAAGCTGGTCGCGTGGGTTCGATTCCCATCACCCGCTCCAAACGTGCGCTGGTAGCTCAGCTGGATAGAGCAACTGCCTTCTAAGCAGTAGGCCAGGGGTTCGAGTCCCTTCCAGCGCGCCATTTATGGTGGACATAGCTCAGTTGGTTAGAGTGCCAGGTTGTGGCCCTGGAGGTCGTGGGTT
>JAZSND010000037.1:0-33716 GCA_045536235.1 Acutalibacteraceae bacterium
AAAGAACTGCAAGTATTGGGACTTGATTACCCCAATATGACATTTGAGAATTGGTCAAGTGATGTTAGGACGTATAAGATCTACAACCTGCTTGTGGCTATTTTTGCCGTAACATTTATGACCATACTAACGGTTGTAACCTTCACGATGCTTCTGATCCAGTTTGTTATCAAGACAAGATTAAGCCTTTCTACATATACGCTTTATCGAATCAACGGCTTGAGTTTCCGAAAGCTGATTGCATCTTTGCTTCTACAGTTAGTAGCGGTTTTCTCCATCGGAGCTATATTATCCGTGCCAATGACATGGTTGATAATTAAAAAGAGCTTCAATATTTTAGGCTCAATAACGCATTACTTTACGCAAAGCGATTATCTGTTTGTTGTCCTAAGTGTGTTTGTGCTTATGGTTGTTTCGTTTATTCCAAGTTTGGTAATACTATATAAGCGAAAGGACAACATCTTGATAGATTAAGTTTTTTGTGTAAGATGATTTATATGCAAGAAAACAGGTGGTTTTTTGTACCACCTGTTTGTCATTTTTAGTTAAAAATTAATTCTTCACACACAATCTCTTTTGCTCGTGCTTGAATATTACCCATTCTCTGCACCCACTCCATCTGATTTTTTTCTTTCAGTTTTTCGGTAACACCATCTGCCTCTTTCATCTGCTCGACAAGTATATCAAACATTTGCTGTGCCTGACTCTCAACTTCGGAACAGTGTTGGTATAGTTTGCCTTCAGCAAGAAGGGTTGTAAAAACCACTTTCTTATGTTTGAGAAGATAGTTTTTATGCATCATTCCCCACTTACCGAGGGTGACACTTGCTTCTTCGGGTGGGAGTTTGATATTAGGGATGTTGTAATCTCCAACCCGGCGGTAACCGATAGAATTTCTGTTTAACATTATAACGACCTCCTTATTTTTCACTCTTTTCAATGATATTCAATAACAGTTCATCAACATCCTCTGTGGGCAAATCCTCTGCCAAGAGCATATTACGAAACTCATTCATACCGTTGATAAGTAAATTACACTCAAAATCCGTAAATTTAATTTTTACTTTCCTGCTCATAAAAAATGACCTCCTGTTATTTGATAGCTATATTCTACCGTATAACAGGAGGTTAGTCGAATGTGTGGGATTGAAAGAACTTGTAATTTTATGCTAATTATGATAATAAAAAAGCTGTATCAATTGATTAAGTGGATGTATATAAGCATTTAAATTATTTTGATATTTGGTGTATACTTTGTTTGTAATTATATGCTATAATTAACTTAGATTGTTTTACATAAGAGGGATGAGTAGTAATGAATGAGAACATTTTGTCATTATTTAAGAATGAATTAGGATATGTTAATGCTACAAATCAGTATGTAGAATTATCTGTCAGAATAACCGAACGAGATTACGGGATAGAGTTGAAAAATAATTTGTGTGGCTTAGCAAGAGATGTCAATTTGAATGTATCTACTCTTACCGAAGATTATATGTGTAGAATCAGCAAAAGTTATATTGTTAACATACACTCTTGTTTTGAGAAATTTCTTAAATCATTTAATCTTCTACCCGGTTCTCCTACTAATATTACAACAAGCAAAAAAAGCAAAGATGATGATTGGCTGGATTGGACACTGAAAATAGCCTTTTCAAGTATTGATAACGACATAAAAAATGACATCGTTATTTGTGAATACTATCGTTTAATTCGAAACTGTATAGTTCATAACGGAGAACCTTCTGCTGCATTAAAAAATAAATTTGCTTTGATAAAAACTACAGACAACCCAAGGTTGAATGCACCCAATGGATTGGATTCTCTCAGTTTTGATGATCAAGTTCTATTTTCAAGAGCCGCGTGCAGGGTTGCCAAATATATTTTTAATAATAGCCAGTATGACATAAATGCGATTATTGAAAACTATAAAGAAAGTTTGATTGATTTAATTAAGCCTTTTCAAGAGCCGGGTTCTAATTTAAGAGCCGCAAAAAAAGTAAAGTATTTTATTGGATTATCATATCCTGAATTCGCGAACGTGGACTGGGATCACGAGGTGGCTAAGATGTTCGGGTGATTAGTAAAAATGAGGCATTCGCTTAACGGTAAAGCATCCCCCTTCATAAGTACATCGCTTCCCTCGTGGTGTATTTATGAAGGGGAAGATCGAGGTTCGAATCCTCGGTGCCTCACCATTTTTACTTGAGTTCTTTTGAAAGGGGATTATTAAATGGCTGATGACAATTTACATAGCATTATTAAATTGCAAAACGATATAAAAGCATCAAAATGGTTATCTCTGTTTTTATCAAAGGAACAGCGTAAGCAAATAAAAGAGTTAGATGCGAATTTATCAAAAATGATTCACTTGATTGAATCTTTCAATAAATATTTTTCTGATGCTGGATGGTGTGCATACGATTCAATGAATATGAATCTTATGGAAAACGCAGTTAAAGCGTATGAATCAGACGGACTTGATGCCGGTGAACAAATACTAATTCAATACTATCAAAACGATGTAAAAGATATTATGCATTGGTTGAAAAACAAAGCAAAACCTTTTAACGAACGATATGAATTGATTAAATGTGCATTTGACGATCATTTCGCTGAACGTTATCATGCAAGTATCCCGCTATTTCTTATAATTATTGATGGTGCAGTTAATGATTATACTAAAAGCAAAGGTTTTTTTGCAGAAGGAACTGATGTTTCAGCGTGGGATTGCTTAGTTGGTTGCAGTGATGGTTTAACAAAACTAAAGGAAATATTTAACAAAGGTCGAAATAAAACAAACCATGACGAAATTCGTTTGCCATATAGAAATGGAATTTTGCATGGCCGGGATTTAAATTATGCGAACAAATACGTTTCCTGTAAATGTATCTCTTTAATGTTTGCTTTGGCTGATTGGATAAATATGAAAGATAGCGAGGACATTCGAAAGCAAAAATTCGAAAAAGAGTGTAATCCACCACCTTTTTCAGAGTCATTGAAAAAGATGCAGCAAAACGCTATCGATAGGCAGGAAATACAAAAATGGGTAAAGCGAGATATTATAATCGGAGAAACTTTTCCCGCTACTCCAACAATTGAGGAATGTAAGGATTTTCCGTACTTATTACCTCTAATTAATGCTTTTAATGCGTGGAGTACTAATAATTATGGAGCATTATCTGTTTATTTCAAAAATATTTTTTCATATGAACAATCTAACAAAAAACGTGCCGGAGAATGCAGAAAACTTTTCGAACATAAAAATTTGATTTCTTTTGAATTGGAAGAAATAGAAGAACGAGCTCTTGCTTTAACCAAAATTGTTGTGTTGGTGAAATGGAAAAGTAATGGCATCGTTCATGCTGAACACTTTGAATTTGGTTGCTCATATCAACAAGAAAACGGAAGCGTGGGATATCCTTGGAAAAACAATGGTGAGTGGATTCTTATTCCTTGGAACATTCAAGGATTGTATAAATAATGTTTGCAAAAACAAACCAGCTATAAACTGTTAAAACAATGATATATGTTGCTATGGGAATTGATTTATAGTAGGGTGCGTTTTTGGGTGTATCGGGAGAGCGCTTGAATGGCATTCAAGAGGTCAGCGGTTCGATCCCGCTTATCTCCACCATGAAAAAAACCACTTCTTCGGAAGTGGTTTTTTTCATTTTCATATTTATTAGAAAAGCATTTAATTGTTTATAAAACTCCGGGGCTTGTAACCTCGGAGTTTTATGTCAGTTTGTCTTATTTGTTATGATTTGCTCTTATGTCTTCAAGTTCTTCAAGGATTTTTGCATGCTGCTTTTCATCAAGTGAATACTTGTGAATGGGTAATGCCTGAAGAACGCATCCTGCTGCGGGGATAATGGTGATAAGAATAAGCATTGCAGATGTGATTTCGGGATATGCTGATGCAAAATCAAGCGCATAATCCTGTCCCTTGGCAGATGCTGCAGCAATGTTTTCTGTAAGTGTGTTGATGGTGTCTGTGTAATTTACTGCAGAGAAAACAAGGTTTGTGACAATCGCAGTAATCGCTGCCGTGAGTTTGGATGTGAAATTAAGTCCGGAGAAGAATACACCGTCGTTTCTTTTGCCGACCCTGTGTTCCATATAGTCAACGCTGTCAGCAATCATTGTGGTGTTGTAAACAGTTGTAAGACCTGTAAGGAAGCCACCGATGAAGAGCATAATTCCCATAAATACAAGTTTTGCCGTGCCCTGATAACCGACGAAGAAAATAAGTATGTACGGTATTGCATTAAGATATGAGGAAATGAGATAAACTCTTTTCTTGCCGAATTTTTTTGCAAAGGCTGTGCTCCTGTTCATGGCAATTATCATACCGACGAGGAAGGGACCGCCGAGCTTTATAAGCCACTCGGTTTCGCTGCCGCCGTTGCCGAGTACCCATTTGCAGAAATAAATACCTGCCGAAAGCAGAATTGTTTTTGTACAGCCGAGAATGTTTGAGGAAAGGGCACGCAGGAACAACTTGTTTTCCCACATAAGTCTGAGGTTTTCTTTGAGACCCGTATCCTTTTCCTTGGGAGCCTGAGCAATTCTTTCACGGATAAATGCAAAGGGAAGCCTGAAGAGTATTCCGCCTACAAGAGCGATGGCAATAACAGCAAGAAGATAGCCCTGAGGCTCGGAGAAATATGCAAGGTCTGAGTTGGCTTTGCCTGTGTTTTCAAACAAACCGAGGTCAATTGCGCCAAAGGCATCCTTGATAGGATAGAAACCGACAACAATAATACTGCCGAAGTTGGAAATTATTCTTGCGGAGGAAATAAGCTTTGAACGCTTTTCTGTGTCAGGTGTCATGAGCGAAGTTACACCCCAAAGCGGAATATCGCCGAGGGTGTACAGAGTTTCCCACAAAAGGAAACTGAATATAACAAAGGAAATTTTCATGCTGTTGGGAAGGTTTGTAATTGGCAGGAACATCAGGATTGTTGTAACTGCAATGGGAATAGGTACAAATTTAAGGTAGGGCCTGCACTTACCCCAACGGGTGTGCGTTTTGTCGACTACGGTACCCATGATGATGTCGTTAATACCGTCCCATACTCGTGAAACACCCATTATCACACTTACCGCAATGGTAGGAATAAGCAGGATATCCGTGTAGAATACCTGAAGTACCGAGCCGATAATAGCATAAATAAGGTTCTGACCGAACATTCCCGCAAGGTAGAAATTACGCTCTTTGTTCGAGTAATCACCGATGTCTTTTGTGGCGTCGGGATAGGATTTGCATAAGAGTTCTTTTAACCCATTTAACATAAAAAGTGACCTCCTGCTGTTTTCTTGTAAAAATATTATCACATTATATGGAGATTTTCAACAAATTTATTCAATTAAAGAATGTTTTTATGCAAAACATGATGAAAACTTGCAGCATTTGTGATAAAATATAAAATCAGAATTAAGCACAGAAAGGATAGAGTTCCGATGCTGCGGCATCTGAAGCAGGATTATTGCTATGAGTAACACAAAGCACGTTCATACGATTGCGACCGGACACCTTGATACCGTGTGGAACTGGGATTTTGAAACTACGGTTAGCAATTACATTCCTCATACGCTCAACTGGAATTTTCAGCTGTTTAAAAAATATCCTCAGTATGTTTTTAATTTTGAAGGTGCATACAGATACGAGCTTATGGAGGAGTATTATCCTGAGCAATTTGAAAAGCTGAAGGAATATGTTGCAAAGGGTAATTGGTATCCCTGCGGCTCGGCATGGGAAAACGGCGATGTCAACGTGCCATCACCCGAGGCTCTTTTCAGAAATTTCCTTTTAGGCAACAGTTATTTTGAGGAAAAATTCGGAATGAGAAGCAAGGATGTATTTCTTCCCGATTGCTTCGGCTTCGGCTATGCTCTGCCTTCGATTGCAAGGCATTCAAATCTTTACGGCTTTACAACCCAGAAACTTGCCTGGGGCAGCGCATACGGTCAGCCGTTCGATATAGGAAAATGGTACGGTGTGGACGGCAATTATATTATTGCCAGCATAAAAATGCACAACTATGTTGCTGTTCTCGGGAATTTACGAAAGAGTAAGGCGATTAAAGAAAAGCTTCAGGAAAATGAAGCTCACGGCCTGAATGTTACTGAACTTTTCCACGGCGTCGGTGACAGAGGCGGAGGTCCAATCCCTCCGTCAGTCAGAAGCCTTTGCAGAAATATGAAGAAAAACGGCAGCTCCGATATAAAAGTACATTCTTCAACCGCCGATAAGGTTTTCAGACAGATTATGACGGAAATGACCGAGGAGGAAAGAGATAAATTACCTTCCTGGAATAATGAACTGCTTCTGACTACTCACAGTACGGGCGGTTACACTTCAAGAGCCCTCAGCAAGCGTTGGAACAGGCGTGGTGAAGAGCTTGCTGATATGGCTGAAAGAGCTGCTGTAACGGCGGTGTGGCTCGGCACGGCTGAATATCCGCAAAAACAGCTCAACACCTCGTGGAAAAGAATAATCAACCATCAGTTCCACGATGATTTACCCGGTACATCAATACATCAGGCATATCTTCGTTCATGGAACGATTACGGACTTTCACTTAATCAGTTGGCACACGAATACGAAAAAAGCGTTTGCGCAATTGCATCTATGCTTGATACCTCTTTCTGCAAGGGTATTCCCGTAATTGTGAATAATCCCGTTGAGTGTGAAAGAACCGGCTGTGTAACGGCAACAATTGACGGAAAATTCAAAAATATTGCCGTACATAATGCAAAGGGTGAGGAGATACCGTCACAGATTGTCAGCACAAACGATGGCAAAACCGTAATCGCTTTTACAGTAAATGTTCCGCCTTGTTCATTTGAGGTTTACGATGTTACCGAAAGCACACAGCCCTGCAAGGCTGAAACATCACTCAGGGTAACTGATAATTCTCTTGAAAACGAACGATATGTGGTTACCCTTGATGCAAACGGCGATATCGGCTCAATATACGATAAAGAAATCGGTAAAGAGCTTCTTTCAGCGCCCGTTACTCTCGGCGTTTTTGATAATCACAAGGGTGGATTAACATATCCTGCCTGGGAGATAACGTACAAGGATGCAATAAGAAAACCTGACAGAATTGCCGGGATTGTATCTTCAACGGTAATTGAACAAGGTCCTGCAAGATGTACCGTTCAGGTTGTACAGAAATCGGACGATTCTGTTTTCACAAACAATATTTCTCTGTCCGCAGGCTCCGATACTGTTGAGGTTCAATGCGAGTTTTACTGGAAAAGTCAGAGAACTTTATGCAAAAATGTATTCAGCTTTACCTGTGCAAATAAAGAAGCGACCTTTGACCTCGGACTTGGCGCAATCAGGCGAGAAAATGCCAACGAAAAAATCTATGAGGTTCCTGCACAGAAATGGGTTGATATTACCGATACAAATGGTGAATACGGAGTTTCGGTAATCAGCGACAGCAAATACGGCTGGGATAAATTCAGCGATAACACATTGCGCCTTACCGTTATTCATACCCCTCTCAATAACTCACGTCCGCAGTCAATGCAGAGTATGATGGATCTGGGTCTTAACAGATATGGCTATGCAATTTGTGCCCATAAGGGTACAGATATGACACGAGTGCAGACTGCCGCACGTGAATTCAACGCTCCTTTAACAGCGTTTGTTGCCGATAAGCACGAGGGTATTCTCGGCAACTCATACAGCTTTGTAAGCATATCCGATAACGGCGTTATTATCCGTGCAATCAAAAAGGCTGAAAACAGCGATGAAATAGTTATCAGAGTAAACGAAGGCAATAATGAGCATCACAGTAAGGTGAGGCTGACCGTCGGTGACGGTATTTTCTCTGCACGTGAAATTTACGCTTCTGAAGAGCACATTTGCGATGCGGTTGTCAATGATGGTTGCCTTGTTTTTGATATGAAGCCCTATGAGGTGAAAAGTTTCGCTCTCACACTTGCTCCGTCAAAGAATAAGGGCGGTTATATTAGGCAGACTCCGATTGTTCTTCCCTTTAACACAAATGCCTTTTCTTCAAACAATGCACCGTCGTCAAGTGGCATTTACGGGAAGAATTATACAGTTCCTGCTGAGCTTGTACCCGACACAATAACAAGCGGCGGAGTAGATTTCGCCATAAATAAAAGCAAACAGAATTGCCTGCTTGCAGACGGACAGAAGGTTACGCTCAAGCCCGGATACAACAAGCTCGTAATTCTTTGTGCAAGTCTTGACGGTGACAGAGAATTTACCCTTAATCTTGATAACACTCCTGTAAAAATCAGGGTTAGTGACATTGAGGAAAGACCCTTTGCCTGGGATATGTACAGCTTAAAGCGCACAGCAAAGATAAAGACTGATGTTCTCGGCTGGGAGTGTACTCATACGCACTCGGCTAAAGGCGACAACTATGCACATCAGCTGTTCTTCTATAAACATGAAATTGATACAAACGGTGCAGAAACACTTGTATTGCCAAAGGATAAGAAACTTATGCTCCTTGCGGCAACTCAGGTAAAGAGTGACTTTGAGTGCAAGTGTGCTTCAGCACTTTATGACACGGTTAAGCCCAGGGTATTTGATTTCAGAATCAAAGGTATTAAAAATAAACTCAATTATGCTTACAGAAAGTTTATCAGCTACTGTTTGCAGATAGACAATGTGAACAGGATAGTTTATGTGTATTACAGGCACTGATATAATATAAGCAGAATTAAAACAGTAAAGAGGGTATAGTGCATTATGAAAAATTATGATATTGCGGCATTTATATGGCCTGCATACACAGGCGATGAGCCTCGCACACGTATTTTCTGGCCCGACGGCAACGGTGAATGGCAAACTGTTAAAGCAATGACCGATAAGGGCTATGAGGGCTGCCGTTGGCCTCGCATACCTTCATGGGGATATGTAAATGAAGCAGACAGTAAGGTTATGGAAATGCAGATAGATTGTGCTGTTTCTCATGGCGTAAACGTTTTTATTTATGATTGGTACTGGTATGACAACAGACCGTTTCTTGAAAACTGTCTTAATGACGGCTTTCTGAAAGCCACCAATAACACAGATATGAAATTCTGTCTTATGTGGGCAAATCATGATGCAACGCATCTTTGGGACAAGCGTAATTCAGACAGTGACCTTTCGACTGCTATATGGAAAGGTACCGTTACGCCCGGGATTTTTTATAATATTTGCGACAGAACAATAGAAAAATATTTTTCCAGGGAAAACTATTACTGTATTGACGGTTGTCCTGTATATATGATTTTTGATATTGATAATTTTATCCGTTCATTCGGTACAAGTGACGAATGTAAAAAAGGTATCGCAGAATTCCGCAGAAAGACGATTGCTGCCGGATTCAAAGGACTTCATCTGCAATTTGTTCATTGGCGCAACCGTGTGTTTGACTGGCTTGAGAATGATGACTCTCAGAAAGGCATTTCTTCTGCCGAAATGTACGCTTTTCTCGGTGCTGATTCGGTGACAAGCTATAATTGGGGCTGTTCAACCGATTTTGACGGAGATTATACCGAGATTACAGACAGATATATCGGTGAAATAGAGGAAGAATCAAAAAAACTCAGTATTCCGTTTTATCCGAATATTTCTGTCGGTTGGGATAATAATGTAAGATTCAACAGTTTTGTCCCGGGAGTTGTCGGAAACAATACGCCTGAAAACTTTAAACTCGCCTGCGAAAAAATCAAAGCTTTTGCAGATGCTTCAACTGAAAAAGGCATTATGAAATCTCCGTTTATTACTGTCAACAGCTGGAATGAATGGACGGAAACCAGCTATCTTCAGCCCGATGACCTTTACGGTTACGGTTATCTTGAAGCGATTAAAGATGTTTTTACCGAGGATTAATTATGGATAACAAATTTTTTGTTCTTAACGATATACCGTACGGAACCCATGAAAGGCAGAAAGTCGATATTTTCATTCCGGAAAATGCAAAATCCGATTCGGGTATTATACTTTTTATTCACGGCGGCGGTTGGTGCGATGGTGACAAATCAATCCATCACCCTGATGCACAGTTCTTCTGCAAGCTCGGTTATATTAGTGCTGCGATGAACTATCGTTATGTTTCGGAAAGCCTGAATGTTTTTGATGAACTGGACGATATAACATCTGCACTGAAAGCAATAAAGCATGAATGTGCCGGATACGGATTCAATACAGAAAAATTAATTTTGTCCGGTGGTTCTGCCGGAGGACACCTCTCCCTTCTTTATGCTTACACAAGAAAAGAAGAAGCCCCCGTAACTCCTGTGGCAACGTGTGTTTACTGCCCATCCGTCAACTGCTCAAAACCTGATTTTCTGCTGGGAATCTCAGGTGAGTTTGAGAGTTGGAAATACGAGCTTATTTCAAAAGCCTGCGGTTTTAAAGTTAATAAATCAGATTTTCTGAATGAACCTCAGCAGGAAGCGCTCAAAAAGATTTCTCCCGAATTTTACATTTCAGATGATTGCATTCCGACAGCTGTTTTTCACGGAAAATCTGATGATCTTATTCCTTTCGAGCATATACATAATTTCATCAGAATACTTGATGAAACAGGAATTAAAAATGATTTTTTGATTTATGAAAATTCAGGACATGCTCTTGATAAGGATCCCGAAACCGCATTACAGGCAAAAAATATCATTAAAGCTTATGCGGAAATGTATTTTTGAGATAAAAAACCGGGTAGATTGAATTTTGTTGTATAATTATATGTACTCAATAAAGTGAGGGAACAACAATGAAGATGATGCTTTTTCGTTTAATGCTTTTTTTGCTGAGCATTATTACCACGTTTTTTTCTGTTGACTGGAACATAAGTTATGATATGTTACCGGTTTCATTTGAGGTGGAAAGTGTAAGCGATATATATGTGCCTGCCGATAACAGCGCAAATGTAAGCGAATATCCTACCATTATCAAGCTTTGCCACCAGAAGAATGCTGAGGATAACGGCAAGCTGCTCGCAACCTTTGAAAAATGGGGAGATACATACCCTGTATACGAAAGCACCGACGATGCCGTAACATGGACACATGTAAGCACCGTAAAAGATAATCTTAACGTTGGCTTCTGGAATGAATGGATGCCGTTTTTATACGAGCTCCCTGCAGATATAGGCGATTTTGAAAAAGGTACGGTGATACTTGCCGCAACCTCTGTATACGGCGAAGGTGTTACCGAAAGCACAATAACTCTGTATTCAAGCACAGATCTCGGAAGAACATTCAACGCCTTCTGCAATGTTGATAAGGCAGGCGGAACTGAATGGGGTGTATGGGAGCCTTATCTCATTTATGAGGAAGAAACCGGCAGACTTTTCTGCTTCTATTCCGATGATTCTGACCCTGAACATTCACAAAAGCTTGTTTATAAATACACAACCGACCTTGTGAACTGGAGCGAAAAGAAAGAATGTGTTGCCTGTGAGGATTCTTTGCTCAGACCGGGTATGGCATCTGTTGTAAAAATGGGCAACGGTGAATATTTCATGGTATATGAAATGGTAGGTATAAACGCAAATCCGGTTTACTGCAAAAAAACCACTTCACTTGACGATTGGGGAGATGTGTCGGACTACGGCAATATCGTATCGGCTGCAGGAAAAACCTTCGGTTCTTCACCGTATGTTGCGTGGACACCTGTCGGCGGAGAGTGCGGAACACTTATTGTGGTCGGCAAGCACCCGATTAAAGGTCCGAGCGATACGGGAACCGATATGTTTATAAGCTTTGACTACGGAAAAACATTTGCTCCCATTGATAATCCGATACCTTATACATTAGACCCGTATGAAAGATGCTCATACAGTCCGTCGCTGTTTTTCTCTGCTGACGGCTCAACACTCTACTACGTGAACAACCCTCCGTGTTTTGAATCAACCTACAAAATAACGGTTGCGAAGATAAAAATATCTGCTGAAAGGTGATAATGATAATGGCGGATAATATTAAATATTTCATACTTCTTTTTCTTCCTGTGATTGGCTTTACCCTCTGGCTTCATCTTTGGAAAAAGCAGGGTAACGATGTGGTTAAAACCTTTTCTGCAATTGTTTGCTCCGTCGTTGCCGTAATCGGTGCAACACAGCACGGCGGCATGGCGTGGCTTGTTGCAGCTGCAATAATGATTTGTGCGGTTGCGGATTATGTGCTTGAAAAGTCCTTTGTTGCGGGTACACTCGTTTTTATGCTGGCGCATATTCTGCTGATTGTATATCTTGTTTTGAATGGCGGTAAGCTCAGCTGGAACCTGCTTATTGCCCTTGCTATCGTTATCGGTACGGGTGTTATGTACCGCAAGTTCATTTTTCATCGCAACGATAAAATAATGCCGGTAATCGGTGTTTATTCGTGCGTGCTTGCGTTTATGGTTGCTGTGGCTTTGAGCATGATTGAGGTTGAGCTGACTACTGCAAGAATAATAATGATGGTTGCTGCGGTATGCTTTACCGTTTCCGATGCAATACTCGGCGACTGCGTTGTAACAGGCAGAAAATCCGACCTGAAATATAAAATATTGATGTTTTTCTATACTGCAGCAATATTCCTGTTTCCCTACAGCGTGTTTTATTTAGATTAAGGAGTGTATAAATAAAATGAATTTTGATTACATATTCAATAATGAAAACGAAAAGCCGCTTGAAAGAATGGTTTCGGACGGCGGATTCTGCGGAATACTGCGTACTATAGCTTGCGTGGGTGACAGCCTGGCTTCGGGCGAATTTGAATCGCTCGATGAAAACGGCAACAAGGGTTATCACGATTATTACGATTATTCATGGGGTCAGTTTATGGCGAGAATGGCGGGCAGCAAGGTCTATAATTTCTCCCGCGGAGGCATGACTGCAAGAGAATATCTCGACAGCTTTGCAGAAGCTAACGGCTTCTGGGATGCCGATAAGGCTGCACAGGCTTATATAATCGCACTCGGAGTAAACGATGTGCTCAATAACCACGAAACGGTTATCGGTACTGTTGAGGACAGAGATAATCTGGATACGTTTGCAGGCCGCTATGCCGAAATTATCAGACGGTATAAGGTTGTTCAACCTGATGCAAAATTCTTCCTTGTCACTATGCCGCGAAGCAGCAGAGATACGGGAATCAATATGGATAGAGCAAATGCAGTAAGGGATTTGCTTTATCAGTTTGCAGATTATTTTGAAAATACTTATGTTATAGACCTTCGTAAATATGCGCCCGAGTATGATGATGAATTCAAAAAGCGCTTTTATCTTGGCGGTCATCTCAATGCTGCAGGCTATCTTTTTACTGCGCAGATGATGGTTTCATATATCGACTATATAATACGCCACGATTTTGAAGCGTTTAAGCAAATCGGCTTTGTCGGTACGGGACTTAAATACATCGAAAGCTAAAATTAAAAGCACAGCGGTTAAAAAACTGCTGTGCTTTTAGCTTTAAAAAGTATAATCCTTGATAACGTTACCCTCAAAATCCTTCCACGTAAATGTATGGTTTTCAAGGATAATATATCCGTGGTGGCTGTTTTCTTTCGGGATTGATACCGAGCCGGGATTTATGTATGTGTAGTTATCGTGCTGCTCGCAGACAGGTACATGTGTGTGTCCGTGCAGCAGAATATCGCCGTTTTTGAGCGGCGGCAATTTACCGGTGTTGTAAATATGGCCGTGTGTGGCAAATATTGTTGTACTTTCGTCTGTAATATATGCATAATCGGCTAAAACAGGGAATTCAAGCACCATCTGGTCAACCTCTGTGTCGCAGTTGCCACGTACGCTGATTATTTCTGCTTTGATGCCGTTGAGCATTTGAATTACTGCTTTGGGATTGTATTCCTGCGGTAAATCGTTTCTCGGTCCGTGGTATAGTATGTCGCCGAGCAGCAGTATACGGTCTGCATTTTCGTTTTTATATGCTTCGAGCATTTTTTGACACCAGTATGCAGAGCCGTGAATGTCGGATGCAATAAACCATTTCATACTTTTTATGCCTCGTTTCCTGCACAGTTGTGCATGAAGTTGATAATAGTCTGCATAACTATCGGGTCTTCGCGTGTGATAAGCTCGTAGTCAATATCGTAGCAGAAGTCAATTTCTTCCTTGGTCGGTTTCTTTATTTTCTTGAGTGCGTTGATACACTCAAAAACCTCTGCCATGTATTCTTCGGATTCTTTTGTCTGGTAGACGTTGTGCATGCGTCCTTCATACATTATTTTTGTTATATTCGGCTTGCCCTCAACAAAAGGGGAGAGCAGCGGCGAATTTACCGGAGCAACCGTCGGGTCACAGTCACCGTGCAGCATAAGTACGGGTACGGATACGTTTTTCAGAACATCCGAGCATTTTGTGAGTGCTTCCTTGCCGTCGGTTACTGCAAAAACAAGCTTGAACAGCGGTTCGAGGAATTTGCCGTTGCTGCCCATAAAGCCGCAAAGTGCCTGGTATCCGCTTTCGGGTGCGGATATTGAAACTGCTCCGCTGACATCGCTTTCTTTTTCTTTAAGTGCCTGGCAAACGCTGTAAGCTCCCCAGGAATGACCGGCGAGTATTATATTGAGCTGTGAGAGCTTTGGGTTGGATTTTGCGTATTCAATAGCTGACTTTAAGTCAGCAGGACCTTGAGAAAAGCCGATAAGTGCATTGCCCTCAGATGTGAAAGTGCCTGTGTTGTCATAGGCGAGTACGGCATAGCCGTTTTTGGCAAAGGTGTTGATTTCTGTCATGTAGCTGCGATGACCGCCGCCAAAGCCGTGAGAAAAAATGACAAGTGCCTTGGGCTGTCTGACACCTGCTTTAATATAAAGCGCACCTCTGAGCTTGTTGCCTGAGTTTGACATAAATTCAACCGGTGCTGCGCCTAATCCTTCAAAGTTTTCGTGGGTGAAGTAGCGCAGGCGTCTGTCGCCGTCGCAGCGCTTGCCGAATACAGCTTTGTAAATCAGCAAACCGCCTGTAAAGCCGAGCAGCACAAGGACAACTGCTATAATAAGTATGGCAACTAATATTTTCATTTTTTAAATTCCTCCAAAACAATATACAGTCATTATACCATATTTTAACTTTTTGGCAAACAGAATTATTCTTTATTATTGAAAAAGTAAGCTTACTATGTTAAAATCAATTCATAAATTTGTTTTAACAGGTGATTTATTATGGATAAAACACGACTTATTGAAGAACGTAAATGGATAAAAAACCAGCTTTCGCAGGTTGCCGATTTCTGGCTTAAAAACGGTATGGACGAAGTCAACGGCGGTGTTTATACCTGCCTTGACCGTGAGGGTAAAATCTTCTCAACCGATAAAAGTGTATGGATGCAGGGCCGCTGCGGCTGGATTTATGCATACCTCTGCAAGGTTTACGGCGTAAAAGATGAATGGCTGAAAGCAAGCAAAAGCTGTATAGATTTCCTTGAAGAGCATTGCGTAAATAAAAATGCCGGCGGCAGACTGTATTTTACCGTAACTGCAGATGGTAAACCCTTAAGACAAAGACGCTACTGTTTTTCCGAAGCCTTTTACTGTATTGCAAACGCCGAATACTATGGCATTACAGGTGAAAAAGAGCACCTTGAGCGTGCAAAACGTGCCTATGAAATGTATTGGAATTTAAACCACGGTATGCCTGACCCTACAGGCATGGGTCCCAAAACTGACCCTGAAACACGTACAGGCAGAGCACTGGGTATTCCCATGATACTGCTCAATGTCACTTCCGTTTTAAAGCGTGTTGATCCCGAAAATGCTGCGCTTTACGATGAAAGAGCGAATGAGTGTGTACACGATATACTGACTTATCATTATAAGCCCGAGCTTAAATGTACGCTTGAAAACGTTGCACCCGACGGTGAGGCACGTCTTTACTATACCGACGGCCGTATGGTTAACCCCGGCCACGATATTGAGTGCAGCTGGTTTTTGATTGAGCGTGCAAACGAAACAGGGGATAAGCAGCTTCACAAAACAGCGGTTGATATTTTCAACTTTGCCTTTGATGCAGGCTGGGATAATGAGTATGAGGGTCTGCTTTATTTTACGGACTGTCTTGGCTATCCGCCTGAAGCATATGAGCACGATATGAAGCTCTGGTGGCCGCACAATGAGGCACTTATTGCTTCACTTATGATTTACAGAGATACCGGGGAAGAAAAATATCTCGATATTTTCTATCAAATCCTTGACTACTGCAAGAAATATTTTGCCGATGAACCCTACGGCGAATGGTACGGATACCTGCGCCGTGACGGCAAGCCCACACAGCCCGCATGTAAGGGCAGCACCTTCAAAGGCCCGTTCCATGTGCCGAGATGCCTTGCAATAGTTGACAGCCTGATGGGCGATATACTTGTCGGTTAACAGAAGAAAAAACAGAAATTTCCTATTGACAATTGAAAAAACAAGACATATAATGTCAGTAAATTGAATTATCTAAACCGTTGATGCGGAGATAACGGCGGAAAATGCCTTCACAGAGAGCCCGTGTAAGCTGGAATTCGGGTAAGAAACAGTTCGTCAAATGGACCGCGGAGGGTGCAGTCAAATGTGCTTATCTGCACAGAGTATTCTGCAACGTGTGGGCATACGTCAGTTGCCGGGGATATGTCTGTATCCTGCAAAGGCGCACGGTTTACCGTGAATCAAGGTGGCACCGCGGATTATGTTTATTCGTCCTTGACAGAAACATTTATTTCTGTCAGGGACTTTTTATTTTTCAGGAGAATGAATTATGAAACTGTTAACTAAGCGATGGCGCAGCAGAAACTGAAAATCAGTATTGCTTACTTAATAAAATATAACTTGAAACAGGAGAAATAAATATGAAATTGAATAATGTTGATTTTGAAACCTATTTTAATAACTATCCCGATGAAAACGGTTACTTCGGCAAATACGGCGGAGTTTATATTGACGATAAGCTCAAAGCAGCTATGGCTGAAATTACCGAGGCTTATTATTCTATCTGCCAGTCACGCAAGTTCATTGCAGAGCTTCGCAGAATCAGAAAGGAATTCCAGGGCAGACCCACTCCCGTAACTCA
The DNA here is from genome assembly GCA_045536235.1 of Acutalibacteraceae bacterium. GTDB lineage: Bacteria > Bacillota > Clostridia > Oscillospirales > Acutalibacteraceae > UBA8612. Next base: position 17,043 of record JAZSND010000037.1, read on the forward strand.
CCTTGAGCGTCTTTCCGATGCACTCGGCGGTAAGGTTCAGCTTTATGCAAAGCGTGAGGATCTCAACCATTCCGGCGCACACAAGCTCAACCACTGCATGGGCGAAGCACTCCTTGCAAAATACATGGGCAAGAAAAAGGTTATTGCCGAAACAGGCGCAGGTCAGCATGGCGTTGCCCTTGCAACGGCGGCTGCATATTTCGGCCTTGAGTGCGATATTTATATGGGTGCAGTTGATATCAGAAAGCAGGCGCCTAACGTTGCACGTATGAAAATCCTCGGTGCAAACGTTGTTGAGGTTACTCACGGCTTGCAGACCCTTAAAGAAGCTGTTGACGCAGCCTTTGATGCCTACAGCAAGGAATATGACGATGCTATTTACTGCATCGGTTCAGTTCTCGGTCCGCACCCGTTCCCGATGATGGTCCGCGATTTCCAGAGTGTTGTCGGTATCGAAGCAAGAGATCAGTTTATTGAAATGACAGGTCATCTGCCTAATGCAATCGTTGCCTGTGTCGGCGGTGGCTCAAACGCAGCAGGTCTTTTTGCGGGCTTCCTCAATGACCCTGTTGATATTTACGGTATTGAACCCCTTGGCAGAGGTCCGAAGCTCGGCGACCACGCAGCAAGCCTTAAATACGGTACAGAGGGCGTTATGCACGGCTTTAACAGCATCATGCTCAAGGATGAAAACGGCGAGCCTGCTCCGGTTTATTCCGTTGCAAGCGGTCTTGATTATCCGTCCTCAGGTCCCGAGCATGCATTCCTGCAGGAAATCGGCAGAGTAAAGTATGATGTAATCGACGATGAAGAAACAATAGATGCGTTCTATAAGCTCTCACGTCTTGAAGGTATCATTCCCGCAATCGAAAGCTCCCATGCAGTTGCATACGGCATGAAGCTTGCAAAGACTATGGAACACGGTTCAGTCCTCATCAATCTCTCCGGCAGAGGTGATAAGGATATGGACTATATCATCGAAAACTACGGCATCAGATAACCCGGATAAACGTCGCTCTGACACTGCCTGCGATACAGCAGGTAATTCAGAGCGATTTTTTATATTCAATATAGACTGATTAAAATAAAAAAATCTGAACTGCATATCGATTTTTACAGACGTTTGTGTTATAATTTAAAAAAATCTTTTGGAGTGAAAACAGTGAAGAAGAAAAACTCGGGTTACTCCGGCAATTTGCATATAACTTTGCTTATAAAAATAATTGCTTCAATTGCAGTTGTTGCGGTTCTTTTTTTGTTTGTTATGGCTTTATTTTATTCTTATTATAATGACGGAGCAGAAGCTTTGGTAGATTTAATGAAAAACAGTTGAATTGAAAGCGGTTGAGAATAATGTCTGAAAAATTATTTTTACATAATAAACTTGCGCGGTATGGCGTAATTGCAATAATGTGCGTGTTTCCTTTTTTTATTACAAATGCGTATCATAATATTACCGTAAGCAAATATTTTTCCTTTTGCCTTCTTGCCTCTTTTTCTCTTGCGGTATGCGTTCTTGCAAAAATTAAAAGTATCAGGTCGGTAGAATTTAAAAAGCCCGATTTTAAAAAGCTGTCAGTTACGGATATTTTTATGATACTGTTTGTGCTGATATCTGTTTTTTCTACACTGTCATCTGATTATCCTTTGGCAGCTTTTAGCGGTAGCGGCGGCAGACACATGGGCCTTGTTATGATTCTGGCTTTGTTTGCTGCGTACATATTTGTTTCACGTTTTTATGTGCTGAGCAAAAAAGATTTGCTGATTTTTGCAGTTGCATTTGCGATAATGTGCATTTTTTCGTTTGTTCAGTTTCTGGGCTTTGACCCGTTGGGTTTGCTTGCTAACGTTTCGTATGAGAAAAAATGTAAATTCCTCGGATTTATAGGTAATATAAACGTTTTTTCGTCTTATATATGCCTGTTTTTGCCCATGTCAATGTACATGTTCTGCTGTGCAAAAGAGCTGAAAAAAGCTGTTTGCTGGTTAGCGGTCAATATCTGCGGATTTATTGGTTTGATTATTTCAAACAGTGACAATGGATATTTTGGTATTGCTGTTGCATTCGTTATGCTTGTTCTGATGACAGCTTCAGACAAAACTAAGTTTTTAAAACTCATAGGACTTGCTGTTTCCTTTTTTGTTTCAGCAGGAATTGTGATATCTCTGCACGGTGTCTTTGTCAGTCAGGCAAGGTCGCTCTCATTTCTCGGCAGGGCGGTTACAAACAAATTTGTAATGCTTGCCGGTATTGCGGTTTTGCTTTTATTCATGTTTGTTGTCAGCAGAATGAAAAATTCTGCATTAGCTGTAATAAAAAAGCTTATGATCTTCGGCATTGTGGCGGTACCGGTCGCTGTTTGTTTACTGATTTTTTGGTTTAGCTTTATTGACCGTCAGACCGGTCTTATGGGGTTAGAGAATTATTTAAGGTTCAGTGATTCGTGGGGAAGCGACAGGGGAGGAATATGGATAAGAGTTATAAATACGTTTATCGAAATGCCTTTTTATCATAAGGTTTTGGGAACCGGTCCGGATACATTGGCTTTTGCCGTGGTTGAGCATCTGGGAACTGATGCCTTTTCTTCGTTGGGCTTTGCATTTGATAATGCTCATAATGAGATTTTACAGTACCTTATAACATCAGGTGTTTTCGGTGTTATATCTTACCTTGTTGTGTTTTTTTCGTCCGTAAGAACTTGTGCCGGGACTGACAGTGCAATTAAAAAATCAGTTCTTATATGTCTGGTTTCATATTTTATTCAGTCAATGGTTTGCATCACTCAGCCTATGACTACTCCGCTGTTTTTTATGCTTATTGCAATGGCACAATCCAAAGTCAGGGATGATATTTAATCCGTAATACATAGATTGGTAAAACGGAACATTTTATAAGAAAGGGGGAAAAAGCATTGAAGAAAAGTATAGCAGTTGTTCTTGCTGTTTTAATCCTTGTATCAGGTTTCGGCTGTCTGTTCCTTTCCAGTGCTCAGGATGGCGGAGAAACAGGTCATGTATATTCTGACATTATAGAAAATGATTGCCCTGCAACCGGCGCTGCCACTGTTTACGCAACCGGTACTGATACAGATTTCGCAACCGGCACTGACTCTGATGCAATGGGTGACAGTAGCACAGGTTTCTTTTTATTCGATATTATGATGGAAGTTTTCGACAGTGTACTTAATTTCTTTAGTTGGATTTTCTCACTTTTAGGACTTTGATTGTTCTTAAAAACCGAACATATACCGTTTTACCAATATGTAGAAAAGGCTGCCCTGATTACGGGACAGCCTTTTTTTACATCTCAACACATATTGTTGTAATGCTTTTTGCCGGAAGTGTAATATTCTCTATGAAATCACCCTCATAAATCTTTTCGCAGTTACGGTCAGCATCGGTCAGGTGAATAGTTGTATTGCCGAGCACGCCGCTGAGTCTGATATCTTCTGCGCTTTCTGAGGGGTTTACGATAACCGTAACGTAATTGCTGCCGTCTGTAAAAGCAACAGTTTTAAGCGATGTATTAATAAAGTTATCAAACGTACGTATACGTACCATACCGGGTTTGATGAATGATGTGAACTGTTTGAAAGCATAGTACCTGCTGTACATTTTCAGCGTGCCGTCAGCATTTCTGTCAAGCAGACCGTCACCGTTGACTGCTGTCCAGCTCTGCCAGGAAACCGCATTCATTTTGGTCAGATCGTCAACAATAATCTGTGCCATGTAAATGCCGCTGTCAATGGTGGTGCTGTCAATTGTCAGCGGCAGCTCGCACCATTCGCTCATTTCGTACTTTTTGTCGGGATAAGCTTTTTTCATCTTGTCGCCGACCTGCTTTTTCTCGTCGGACTTTGTATCCATCCAATAGGAGTGTCCGCTGAAGTATTCACAGTATTCGTTGAGGATTTCGCTTGCAAAGAATTTTTCAACGTATTCGTAATAGCCCCAGCTCATTTCGCCGCTTTCCGGGCCGCTGAGCTTGTAGGGTGTATTGCGTTTTTGCATTTCGGTTGCAAAAAGTTCAAGCAGTTCAATTGCTTCGTCTACCGTATAGTGGCAGCCTTCCTGACCGACCCATTCGCCGCCCCAGCCCCATTGAGGCTCATTAATGGGGGATACGGCATAAACCGGATAACCTTGCTCAACAAACCAGTCGGCAACAGTCAGCACATATTCAACAAATGCCTGATAATTTTCCTTTGGCAGGTTAGAGGAATACTCTACAAGTCCGCCGGATGCATGTCCGCTCTTTGTCATTGAAAAATGAGGGCTGTTGCAGAAAAGTATGATTTTTTCAGCACCGTATTTTACTGCGCAGTCAAGCACCCGTCTTGCGTTGGCATCACGTGTGAAATCGTATTCATATTCACCGGTTTCTTTGTTGAGTACATAAAAGCTTTCGGTTCTGCGGCTTGTATCCCAGATTCTGCAATTCGGATTATCTGCTTCACCGCCGCCGATGTTGTAGCGGAAGATTTTAAGACCTAAACCTTCCTCATCGCTGTACAGCTTTTTGGCAATTTCGTCTGCCATGGCTGCATCGTCAATTGTCTGTGCCCACCAGCACGAGCTTGTGCCGAATTCTTCAAATGTCTGGTATACGGCGGAGCGGTCAATCAGTATTTCGTGTTTGCCGAATAATGCGTTGAACGGTAATAAACAAAACTGGATAATCGCAAGAATAAGTGAAATTACTTTTAAAATTTTCCTCACCCCCTGAGTGAATTATCGGTTACCGGTCATTCCTCATATTTTGAGAATATCATTCTTTGAGTTGCATAAAGACCGGTGCTGCCTGACAGCAGAAAGCTTGTAACAGCTGCAAGCGCACAGAAAATCATAGAATCAGTACCGAATAACTCTATTGATAAAACAATGGAAGCTATCGGACAATTTGTAACACCGCAGAAAAGTGCTGACATACCTATTGCTGCACCCAATGCCGGGTCAAGCCCGATAAGCGTTGAAACAGTAGCTCCGAGGGTAGCACCGATAAAGAAGACCGGTACAATTTCACCGCCTTTTAAGCCTGCAGCAACTGTTATTGCGGTGAAAACAATTTTCAGAATAAAAGCTTCAGGTTTTACATAGCCGCTTTCAAATATACGGTTTATTATATTGATACCGCTGCCGTTATAATCTTTTGTACCGACTGATAGTGTGAGTACAATTATAATTATGCCTCCGACAGCTATTCGTAAAAACTCATTCCTGAATGCTTTTTTAAACAGATGTTCTGTGTGGTGGAGTGTTGCGCAGAAGAGTCTGGCAACCATAGCACCGGCAATTGCTATAACCGTTACACGCCAGATAGTACCCAAAGACAAGTCTGATACTTCCGTAACAGTAAACCTTTCCGGATGAACCCCTAACTGCGTGCTTAACCCAAAGGCCGTAACGCTTGAAACAAGGCAGGGGAATATTGCTGCTGAACATATATGACCTACGCTGATTACTTCAAGCGCAAATACACATGCACCAAGCGGTGTACCGAATACAGCAGAAAAGAAAGCGCCCATACCTGCCATAGTCAATATGTGTCTTGTTTTTTCATTAAGCCTGAAAATTTTTCCGATAAGTGTTGAAATACTGCTTCCAAGCTGTAAGGCGGCACTTTCTTTACCTGCCGAACCGCCGAAAAGATGGGTGATAACAGAGCCGATGAATACAGCGGGTGCCAATAAAAACGGAACGGATTTTTCTGTTCGGACGCTGCTGAAAACATCGGTTATTCCCAAACCGGATACTTTGCAAAGCTTGTAAACCGCTACGGATACAAGTCCGCCGACAGGCAGCAGATAAATAAGCCACGGCTGCGCATCTCTGAGATTTGTTACTGCTTCTATTGCTTTTGAAAAGCCTGCACCTGCAACTGCGCAAAGCGTGCCTGATATTATTCCTAAAGTCAGCCATTTTAAAAATGCCAGTACGCAGGTTTTAAAATGGTTCATAAATTCTTTTGATTTAAACTGCATTTTTATTCCCAAAGGTTTTTGTAAATATTGAGAAGGTCCTGTTTGTCAAGCTCCTTGATCGTGTTTGACGGTGAACCGGAAGCCATGGCATCGCCGGCCATTTTATCCATCACGGCAAAGAAATCGTCCTTGTTTATTCCGTATTCTGCAAGTGTAGGTATGTTGCAGATACTGCAAAGCTCACGGCAGGCTGCAATAAATTTTTCTGCAGCTGTTTTGTCATCATCTGCTTTGTCGGCTGCTCCGATTTCCCTTGCCATATCGGCAAAGCGGCTGTATGCACCGTCATATACATAGCTGAAGCAGGCAGAAAGCAGCATAGCGTTGCTGATACCGTGCGGTACGTGGAACATTGCGCCGATCGGTCGGCTCATGCCGTGAATAACGGTGACAGATGCGTTGTTGAAGGCGATACCTGCCTCGAGTGCTGCAAGTGACATCTGTGCTCTTGCTTCAACGTTTTTGCCGTCATTGTAGCAAACAGGAAGATACCTGAAAATCTTTTTGATTGCAGCGAGTGCAAATTCGTCTGTGAGCGGCTGAGCCTTGCGTGAAGTATATGCTTCTGCTGCGTGGCAGAGTGCATCAAGCCCCGTTGCAGCCGTGACAGATTGCGGAGCAGTAAGCGAAAACGCAGGGTCGTCAACGGCGATATCGGGCATAAGTACTGCGCCTTTGAGTAGCATTTTTATGTCTTTTTCCGTGTTGGTTATGATTGTGAACTGTGTTGCCTCCGAGCCTGTGCCGCTTGTTGTGGGTACTGCAACCATAGGAGCGGTCGGAACGGTTATAACCTTACCCATATAGTCGTTTATACTGCCACCGCTTGCAGCAACAGCGGCAATGGCCTTCATTGCATCAATCGGGCTGCCGCCGCCTACTGCAATAAGAAAATCGCAGCCTTCATTATTATATACCGCAAGTCCCGCTTCAATCATCCTGTCGGTCGGTTCACCTGTGATATCTTCAAGAACTGCATATTCAATGCCGTTTGCCCTGAACATTTCCTCAACGGGCTTTATGTTACCGAGCTTTACCATCATAGGGTCGGTGACAATAAGTGCTTTTTTGCCAAGTGCGCAGATTTCGTATGCGGCATCCTTAAGTGCGTTTTCACCGTAAAAAACCTGCTTTGGCATAATGAATCTGTTACCCATATTATAAACCTCTGTTTGTAAAAAATTTCTGCTTTCATGATATCAAAGTAACACTTTCAAATCAAGTGAATTTAATATAATTATTATACATTAAGAAAATACTTGTAAACAATTTGTGAAATTTATAGACGTAAACTTGAAAAAATCTCACGTAAATGTTAAAATTCCGACTGAAATTTTATTTTTCGGGGTGATGCAATATGGAAATTGCAGTTTGTGATGATGACAATCTTGACAGAACCTTAACCGCCGCTCAGTTGAGAAGCTGCCTTTCTGAAAGCGGTGTGGGTGGCGGAATAACATGCTTTACAAACGCTGTTGAGCTGATTTACGAAATACAGGACGGTAAGGTTTTTGACATTATATTTATGGATATCTACATGGATAAGCTGCTTGGCATTGATGCTGCAAGGCAGCTGCGTGCCATGGGTTACAGCGGGAAAATAGTTTTTCTTACCGCAACAACCGGCTTTGCTGTTGAAAGCTACGATGTAAAGGCGGCAGGCTATCTGATCAAACCGCTGAGTTATGAAAGAATGGTTGGCTTTATGAATGAAATTCTTCCGGATTTTGATAATGAGGTTTACCACATCAAGCGCCGCAGCGAAATAATAGGTCTGCATTATAACGATATAATTTTTATAGAAAGCTGTAATTCAAAATGCCTGCTCCATAACGAAGCAGGCGAAAAAATAAGCATATATAAGCATTTGGGCGATATTGAGCAAGAGCTTGACGACAGCCGATTCTTACGCTGTCACCAGAGCTATCTTGTCAATATGAATCATATTGTTCATGCAGATAAAAGCTTTGAAATGGTAAACGGTGAAACCGTTCTGATACGGCAGAAAAACCTCAAGGAAATCAAGCGTCAATACCTCGATTTTACGGGAACAAAATAGTTTTATCTGTCAAGGCATGCGTAAATCACGTTTCGCAGCCTTGGCTGGTAGTAGCTTTCCTGAGGATTGAGCATATGGTGGGCATAGAATACGGAAAGGTTTATATCCGGGTCAACAAGTACCGTTGCGCCAGCTGCACCGCCCCAACCGAATTCTCCGGTATTGCCTGTTGTGCCGCTTGCAGCTTTGTCAATAAGTGTGCGTACGCCAAGTCCGTAGCCGTAACCCCTGAGCTGTTCCCAGTTGAAGTTTCTGATCAGTTCGGGCGTTACAAGCTGATTTGTACGCAGCAGTTCAACAGTACCGGGGGAGAGAATACGTTCAGTGTTCATAAGCTTGCCGCCGTTTGCAAGTGCATTGCAAAGGCGCGAATAATCGCCGACGGTTGTGATGATTCCTGCACCGCCGCTGTCATATTCGCTTCCGAAAATATCGTGATTGTTTTTGCCCGCAATTTCAATTATGCCGCCGGCTCGGTTTGTTTCGCTACCGGCAGATTGCAGCTTTGCAAGGCTTGCTTCATCGGAATTCCTGAAACGGTACTGCTGAGCCATCATACGGTCTTTAAGAAAATCGTCAATATGATAGAAAGTGTTGCGCATACCAAGTGGTTCAAAAATATTTGTGCGCATATATTCGCCGAATTTTTTGCCGGAAATTACTTCAATAACACCTGCAAGCACATCGTGGCTGAGGCTGTATTGCCACTGTGTACCCGGTTCAAAACTAATCGGGTCTTCTGCCAGGCATTTGATAACCGTCAGCGTGTCCATCTTGCCGTCGGTCAGATTGCGTGCTTTTTCAAATGCAGGCGTATCGGTATCGTAAGTCAGTCCCGAGGTCATGGTGAAAAGGTGGCGGAGCGTAATCGGGTTTCCGGCTTTGTTTAAATTGCCGTCAGCATCCTTTATGTACATATCCTTATATTCGGGAATAAAATCATAAAGCGGGTCATCAAGCAGGAATTTGCCCTGCTCATAAAGCTGCAAAGCAGCTGTAACGGTAGCTACCTTTGAGCAGGAGTAAATATATAAAAGCCTGTCTGGCAGCATACGTGTTTTATGTTCAATATCTGCAAAGCCTGACTGGTAGTTAAGCACCTCTCTGCCACCAAGGCATACGCTGATACTGTTTCCGGGTATACGCCAAGAGGTCAAACCGTCCATAAAGTTTTTGAGAAGAGTAAAATCCATATTCTTTATCCTCCTGTTAAACTTATTTCAAATTTTATCATAAAAACTTAATCTTGTCTATAAAAAACGGAGCAGCTCCGATAAAGAGCAGCTCCGTTGCGGTTTTATTTATCCTCTTTTTTCTTGCTTTCTTCTTCCGCAAGCTTCTTTGCAAGTATGTCGTAGTTTTCCTGCGGAATATCGGGATTGCCCTTTGAATAGCTGGGGATGAGCATATCGCCGGCTACGGCAGGGTCTGTGCACTGTGTATCGTTGCGCCAGATTTCGCGTTCTTCCTTATTTCTGAGGTTGGGAATATCCATCGGGATGCCGCCTGCGAGTACCGAACGGTAAGCAAACATACCGGGCAGGAACATATCCATAGCCTCGTAAACATCAATTATATCGGCATTTTTGTCGCCCTTGATGTATTCGATGAAGTTGTACATTGTATAGAAATCAGAACCGCCGTGACCGTAGGCTTCAGACTTATAGAAAAGCTCGTCTGCTGTTGAAGCAAGAACGCTCTTTGAATCGTTGTCGCCCTCGTTTTTGTCGCAGTTGACATAGAGGTTGTGTACATGCTCTTTGTCAAAATCGTCCTCTCTTGCGCTTTCCATTCTACCCTTTGAGCCGTAAATGGAGTACCAGATTGAATTCTTTGACGGACCTACGCCGTGTATGCTCTTGAGTATTGCACCGTTTTCAAGGGTGATGATTTCTATGCCCATGTTGCCTGCTTTTGCACCCATACGGTTCATACGTGCATTGAACGGACCTTCAAAGCCGGTGACCTTAACGGGGCGCATGCCTGCAATGTGAATCAGCGGACCGATTGAGTGTGTGCAGTAGTAGCATGCGTGCATCGTGTTGCGCCAATGCTCGGGGTTTGCACGTGAATATACATGCCAGCCGGGCTCGCAGTTGTGCATGTATTCGCCCTCGCCGTATTCAAATTCGCCGAGTACGCCTTCTTTGTAGAGCTGACGCATCTTTCTGGGTGCTGCCATGTAGCAGTAGTTTTCTGCATAGGCATAAACTTTACCTGTTCTTTCAACACATTCGATAAGTTCAACAGCCTGCTTCATAGTCTGAACGGGGAGAACCTCGCTGATAACGTTAAGTCCTGCCTCCATGCAGCGGATTGCAAAAGGAGCGTGTTCGTTTGCAAAGTTTGCAAGAACAACAGCATCCATATCGTGCTTTAAGAATTCATCAAAATTGCTGTAGAAAGTAATAGAATCTGTGCCGTAGGTTTTCTTTGCATAGTCAAGTGAGGGCTCAAAGCTGTCGCAGATTGCGACAAGCTCAGCGTTATCCTGAGCTACGCAGTAGTCCATCATCGTCTTGCCTCTGCCTGCACCGAGAACACCGATTTTCATCTTACGGGGCGGTGTAACACCTTCACGGTAAATGCTCTTTACATAAAGTGCATCTTCGTCAACCATGTCAACGCTGTCAATGCCGTATTCTGTAATTACTGCCTGCCAGCGCTCTGTCATACCCTCGTCATATTCTACGGGCTTGAAACCTGATGAAAGGTAGCTCTTTACTGCACCCTTGCGCCATTCGTCAGTTGTGAGGAATATGTATTTAACGTTTTGTTCGTTGAGCTTTTCAATAGCTTTGTTGTTGAGGTATTTGCCTAAGCCTTTGCCTCTGAATTCGGGGATCATGCCGACCATGTGTACTTCGCCGCAGTTTTCTTCAGGGTGATAAATTGCAGCAACCGTAGCAATGTGTTTGCCTTCATAATCAAGGAAAAATACGTCTTCGGCTTCTTTGCAGTCCCTGCGATACTTTATACGGTCATCGTATGTTTCAAAGTCTGCATCGTCACCAACAAGTCCGTTTTTGCAGCATTCAATCCATGCAAGCTTGTCAGCGTCGTCGCATTTGTTCACGGAGAATGTGTAACCTTCGGGCAGTGTCATTTCTTTAATGGGTGTGCCCTTAACCCAGTACATTTTAAGCTGTGCCATACACAAAACCTCATATATAAAAGAATTTAATATATTGTTGCACATCCGGGTGAAAAAATCAAGATATTAAAGCAATTTTTACTTTAAAAAACAAAAGGAACAGCTCAAAAAGGCTGTTCCTTTATATTGTCTGTTACTGCTTTGCGGATTGCTTTTTGACGTACCAGGAAATGATTTTGTCGACTATGCTCTTCTTACCCTCTTCTGAGCCGCCGCCGCCGGGCGCAATTGCATCAGAATCGGAAAGGTCGATTTCCTGTGCATCAAGTCTGTAAGAGTTAGCGAAAATATCAAGCACCTGCTTGCGTACCATACCGCGCAGCGGAATGTGTGAAACCATGCCGTATGTAGCAGCCTGACCGCTGTCAGCAAGCTCAGGATGAGCCTTTGCATAGGCAACAGAATCTATAAGGTCTGCCATATACTGTTCAACAACCTTTTCGTGCGGTGCGGTTACCATAGCGTGAAGTGCATCGGGGCGCTGCAAGCGGTCGATGTGCCAGCCTTTGCTTTCCATAACGTCACCGACTGCAAAAATATTTACAGCGGGATCAACGGAGCGGTAGGAGATAAGGCTTGCTTTGGGGTCGCCTATAAGCTCAAGCTCGGGAACGGCAGAAATTTCTTTCTTGAGTCTGTCTGCAACTTCAATAGTCTTTTTGGCAAGTGCTGTGTAGCCCTCGATGCCGTTAGCCTGAATTGCTGCCCATGCTGCTGCATAACCGCCGCCGGGTCTTGTGCCAAGGAAAGCAGGCGAAGCGAACATTCCGCCCGGCCAGCTTTCGTTTACGAAAACCTGGTGCTTGAAGTAATCAATGTTTCTGTAAAGTATGCAGGATGCACCCTTTGCAGCAAAGCCGTACTTGTGAATATCTGCTGAGATTGATGTAACACCTTCAACTCTGAAATCCCAGAGGGGAAGGTCGTAGCCTGCCATAGCAATGAAGGGCAGGAGATAACCGCCGACACAGGCATCAACATGAAGCGGTATTTTGTGCTGTACGGCAAGCTTGCCGAGCTTTTCGATGGGGTCAATTATACCGTGCGGATATTCAGGTGCAGCACCGAGGAGCATAACTGTATTTTTGTTTATCATCTTCTCAACAGCGTTGATATCTACCTGCCAGTTGCTGTCAAGAGGTGCACGGCGAACCTTTACGCCGAAATATTCTGCACCCTTGTCCCATGCAACATGTGCTGTTTCGGGGATAATCATTTCGGGCTTTTTGATACCCTTGGAGCGGCCGAGGTCACGGTAGGTCTTAACTGCGAGCATGCAGCTTTCTGTACCGCATGAGGTCATTACGCCACAGGCTTCGTAGTTTACATGGAAAAGGTCTGCCGTAAAACGGAGAACCTCTTTTTCAAGGCGCTTAAGGCTCTTGAAGGCAGTGGGGTTAAGACCGTTGGCTGAGAAATATTTGCCGTAAGCTTCCTGGAGAAAGTTTGTGTATTCCTCGCTCAGATAATAAACAAGGCTCCAGGTTTTGGCATTTTTGTAGTCAGGGTCATTTACGCCGAAGGAATCAAGTTCTTTAAGAATTTCTTCAAAGGGTCTGCCTTTAATGGGTGCTGATGAATTCATAACAGTACACGCTCCTTATATCAGATTATATAAATAATGAATTGCTATACCTAAGTAATTGCCGATTGCGTAGCCTACAACACCTGTTGCAAGACCGCTTACCATGATTTCCTTGTTCTTGAGAGAAGCAGCAACTGCGGGAACAAAGGGCGGTGAACAAACGGCGGAAACAGAGGTGATGATAAATGTATCTGTATCAATCTTTGTGATTTTGCAAAGAATTGCGTGGATAAGCATGCTTGCGAAAATGCCGATAAGAACATAAAGCAGAACGGCAAGATTCGGGTGCATAAGAGCGTTGAGGTCAGCACTTGCCGCAACGGAGAAGCAGAATACAAAGATGATATACATGCCAAGCTGGAATGTGTATTTTATGTTGCGGATTTTTTCAACAAATGAAAGCGCAATTGAAAGAGAGGTGATGGAAAGCATCATTACCGTCATACCGAGGCTCGGGTTGAACTTTGATACAAGCATGTTGAGTGCATAGGATACACCGAAGATAACCGCAGAAAGAAGCAGTGCAACTGCAAGCCCCTTCATGTTGGCAGGCTTTACGAGGTTTTTGTAGGATTTTGCAGATTCGTCAACCTCATCGCCCATATTTGTGTTGCCGGAACCGAGCGGGGAGTAGGTCTTGAGCTTAAATACCTTTGTAAAGAAACGCTGTCCGAAAGTTGAAAGGAAGAATATGTAGATAAGTGAGAGTACAGCATCGTAAGTGTTGAAAGCGATATAGTCGTTTTCGCTCATGCCTATTGCGAGCTTGATTGATGCGAGGTTGACAGTACCGCCTGTGTAAACGCTGACTGCTGCGGCAGAATACTTTGAAACATCGTCAAATGAGCCTGAAAGTGCAAGGTTGAGCACAAGTGTAACCACGATAATGGAAATACAGGCAAGCAGCATGCAGAACATACCTTTTTTGGCGATCTTGAGCCATTTGCGAAGGTCGAGCGAAAACAGTACAAGCGGCAGTGCAAGGCAGATAGTAACGCTTTGCAGCAGGCTGAGTGTGCTGTCGCCGCCACCGGGCGGAGTTGCCGTGAATGATTCGGGAAGTACGCCGATGTTGCCAACTATCATGCCGAAAATGTAGCACAGCAGAACTATGCCGATTTTTTCTACAAATTTCAGCTTGGTAGCGGCAAAAATGATCAATGCCGGAAATGCGAGAAAAAGAACACAGAATAAAATGTTCATAAATATTCTCCTGACTGTTGGATTTTTTCATATGTGCAAATATTAACATGAGCCCGCAAACTTTGTCAATAAGATATATATTTTGTTAATTGTTATTTAATTTTTATATCGAATTATAGTTTTGTGTGTTGCAAGTTTTGTGCTTTTATGGTAATATAAATCCCGTTAATATTACTTTGAACGGAGATAAAGTATGACGTTAAAAGAGAGATATGCAGACTGGTATTCAAAGCACGGTGCCCAGTTCAAGGCTGTATCACCCAAATATGATGTTGTCTATACCGTAAAAAAAGACAGTCCCATTGTTTTTGAGGACAGTGCGAATGTTTTACTTTCCGCTGCTATAATTGCCGATACTCATCTGCCAAACCGTGAAAAGGCAGAAATAAATCTCAGCAATGTTTTTGAGGACCTTGCCAATTCTCCCGAAAAGTTTGACGCTTTTCTTATGGCGGGCGATATTGTGGATTACGGCACAAAAAACGAATACGAAAGATTTTTCAGACCTCTGGATAATCAGAAATCAGTTTCAAATATTCTGGTTACCATGGGTAACCACGATGCACGCTTTTTCTACAATCAGAACTCGAAAATCGTAATGAAAAAGGTTGAAGAATATCTCGGTATCAAAACTAACGGCAAAAGCTACTATTCATACGATATTAACGGATATACATTTATTACGCTCTGCACGGAAAAGGCTGTGCTCGAAAAAGCATATATATCCGATGCTCAGATTGCTTTCCTTGACAGCGAGCTTGCCAGAGGCACAAAAGACGGCAAGCCTGCTTTCGTAATGTGCCATCAGCCGTTTGCCAATACTCACGGTCTGCCCGATGTTTGGGAAACAGGCGATATGGGTGAACAGAACGACAAAGTCAGGGCAGTAATGGAAAAACATAAAAATGTATTTTTCATAAACGGACATCTGCATGGAGGAATCTATAAAAACATTCAGGAAACACTTAATGCAGAAAACGGCGTTTATTCAATCAGCATACCCGGCTACAGAAAACCGAATAATTTCGGTATAACCGATTGCGGAGTAGGTTACTGTATGGAGGTTTATTCCGACAGAATTGTGTTTAAGGCACGTAAATTCATAACCGGCGAAAACCTTACCGGTGATTACACAAGGCTTGAATACAGCCTTATTTAAATTTGATGTTTATTTAGTTGTTTGTTAAAGGCACTTTGCTTAATGCAGGGTGCTTTTTTATATCCAAAGGTTGCTCAGCAGCTTTCCGGTATCTCTTTGTAATATGTCACAGCGATGGGTAAATTTAAAGTTACATGCTTACCTGTTTACTTGACAAATATTGACAAACATTGTAATACTACTTATAATATTTTTTAATCAAAGAACTGTGCTTCAACACATTCTTTTGTAAATTTTGAATCCCGAGGAGGTGAAAATATG
This sequence comes from Acutalibacteraceae bacterium, assembly GCA_045536235.1. Lineage (GTDB taxonomy): Bacteria > Bacillota > Clostridia > Oscillospirales > Acutalibacteraceae > UBA8612. Next base: position 32,445 of record JAZSND010000037.1, read on the forward strand.
AAAAAGTTTATTTCTGTTTTTTCACTTATTGTAGTGCTTGTCTGGTCTACAGTTGTTTTTGCGTCTGCAGAACAGGTTACATCAACAGGTACGGGTTTCAGTAATATATCATTTTCAAACGGATATTACGGATTTTGCATTGATGCCGAATTGAAAGGTGCTTATTCGGGAGACAGCTTTACATCTGCCCCGAACACATCAGCAGCTGACAATAACAATGTTGTCAAAAGCGATGTTTCACAGCAGCTGAAAATTTTATTTACACAATGCTTTGAGGATATATTTGTATCAGACGGTAACGGCGGATATGTTATAGACAGCTTCAAGGCAGATTCATCGGTTCAGGCTGCCATATGGCATTTCACAGACGATAGATTTGTCTGGGGCGAAAGTAAGACTTTTACAGAGAAGGTCAAAGCTTATGACGGTCCGGAAATTCCGGATAGCGGATATGTTCGTCAACTTGATAACGGCGACAGCATAATCTTTTATTTTATGGTTGCAGAGCCTCAGAATGAAGATCAGCAGTCTTTCTTTGCTTATAAAATTGAGATGGCTCAGGAACCTACGCATACTCACAATTACAGCGATAAATGGTCAGGCGACGACGTTAACCATTGGCATGAATGTGCTTGCGGAGATAGAAAAGATGAATCGGCACACAAAGGCAATACGGCTGACTGCGTAACTGATTCTGTATGTGATGAATGTGACAAAAAGCTTGCGGATGCAGATTCAGAAAACCACACAGGTGATACTGAAATCAGAAATGCAAAGCCTGCAACCGAGTTTGAAGACGGATACACGGGCGACACACATTGTGCAGACTGCGGCGAGCTTCTCAAAAACGGTGAAACAATCCCCGCAACACATACTCACAATTACAGCGATAAATGGTCAGACGATGAAGTTAACCATTGGCATGAATGTTCTTGCGGTGATAAAAAAGATGAATCGGCACACGAAGGCAATAAGGCTGACTGTGTAACTGATTCTGTATGTGATGAATGTGACAAAAAGCTTGCGGATGCAGATTCAGAAAACCACACAGGTGATACTGAAATCAGAAACGCAAAGCCTGCAACTGAGTTTGAAGACGGATACACAGGCGACACACACTGTGCAGACTGCGGCGAGCTTCTCAAAAACGGTGAAACAATCCCCGCAACACATACTCACAATTACAGCGATAAATGGTCAGGCGACGACGTTAACCATTGGCATGAATGTGCTTGCGGTGATAAAAAAGACGAATCGGCACACAAAGGCAAT
>JAZSND010000034.1:0-20302 GCA_045536235.1 Acutalibacteraceae bacterium
GCATCAACGGCGGATATTAAAAATCGTAAAAGAAATATCAATATAAAAATGAAATATGCTGTGATTTTGAACGGAACAGGCTGACGAGCATAAAACTTAACGCATTTATCCGAGCGAGGGAACCATAGGCGGTAGAGCAAACTTAAAAGTCAGATTTACTTTAATAGCCGTTATGGCAGCAGAACAAAACATTTTTTGTTCTGTCTGCCGAGCGGATTTGCTATCTTAAAGCCGCAAGTGAAGTGCGCAAAATTAAATCCCGAAACGCAATATTATAAAAAGTGAAACCGACTTGCCAAACAGCAAGCCGATTTCTTTTTGTTTTATATCACTTTCTCTTATATTTCAAACATACAGGTAAATAATATTTCAAAAAACTCGACAAAAAGTCTGATTAAATTATATGCAGCAATAAACGGAGCACCCAACGCAACAATTCCTGCAGGTGCAAAAACAGCAGTAGCGATCGGAGCTGCCAGAATCGCAATGGGAGAGACAATTAAAAGAGCGATACCTTCAAGAACCCTTGGTCCATACTCTGCAAACATTCTGTCCATAACCCAAACTTTACTTGCAAATTCAATATTCTCAAATAGCGCCTCGTTTCCTTGAGCAATCTGAATATTTTCAAACTGCTTTTCAGTACCCAGAAACATTACCTTTTCAATTTCACAGCCCGCAAACGCATTTTCCCCTATGCTTTTAACATTTGCGTATAATTCAACCGTTTTTATATCCGTATTTTCAAATGCACCCTTGCCTATTGTATGTACGGTTTCTGGAATCTGAAGGTCAGGATACATATCAGCACCAACAAAAGCGTAATCACCTATTTCTCCAAGCGTGTAAGTACCAAAGTTTTTAATCAAGCCAATACCGGCTGCGGTTGAAAAATCTAAATTAACAGCAACTATTACAAACTCCTTGTTTTTAATTGTAATATAAAAAATATCTCTATACAGTATTACATTTTCTCCAATCACCGGCTTGTTTTCTGTTGTTCCCTCGGACGGAACATCGGTATCCTGCGCATTTGCTGCAAAGCACATTGTAAACAAAAGTACAGCACTCAATAAAACTGATAAAAATTTTTTCATCTATTACATCTCCTTTCAATTTATGCTGTATTATTACTGCATTTTTATTATAGCAGATTACAAAACCCGAAAAAACTACAAAGCGGTTACAAATGGTTACAGTATTGTAACTGTTAATTCCATATTGCAAATTACAATTCAGCGGCGAGTCGCCGCAGACAGTGCCGCCTATTGAAAAGTTTTATTAAAAAATAAAATGCATCAACGGCGGATATTAAAAATCGTAAAAGAAATATCAATATAAAAATGAAATATGCTGTGATTTTGAACGGAACAGGCTGACGAGCATAAAACTTAACGCATTTATCCGAGCGAGGGAACCATAGGCGGTATAGTAGACTTAAAAGTCAGATTTGCTTTTATAGCCGTTATGGCAGCAGAACAAAACACTTTTTGTTCTGTCTGCCGAGCGGATTTACTCTCGTCAGCCGTAGTGTAGTGCTTATAACTCCAAAAGTTTTTTTGGTTACTTTTGTAACGCATGACAAAAGTAACAATATCTTTACTTTAAAATTCCCCACACTGTGGAGGGAATCTTCCCTTTATACAAGGGAGCCCATTGGCAAACAAATTAACAGAGCGATAAATTATAATTTGACTATTTAAAAATATATTTTAACTATTGCTTTTTCTGAAAATTTGTTATACAATATGAATACTGTTTTGCCGGTGTGATGGAATTGGCAGACGTGACGGACTCAAAATCCGTTGGTAGCGATACCGTGTGGGTTCGAGTCCCACCACCGGCACCAAAAAAGAGCATCGCAAAAGCGATGCTCTTTTTTATTTCTACACTTGTACTTAGGGTGATTAAATGCAAAATATCCTCGTCCTCAACGGTTCTCCGAGGAAAAACTCCGTATCGACTGCACTTTGCAGCGCTTTGCTTGAAATGGCAGAGAATTTTAACACCAAAACCTACAACGCATACAAAATGAATGCAAAGCCCTGCTACGGCTGTGGCTACTGCGACAAGAACAGGGCTTGTGTTCACAAAGACCTTGATGAGTTCATGGCCGATTTTGAAGATGCTGATTATTTTATTGTTTCGACCCCCGTTTATAACAGCTCAGTCCCCGCCCCTTTAAAGGCTGTGGTTGACCGTTTTCAGCGCTACTATGCGCTACGCTTTGCACACGGCATTAAGCCGCCCGTAGCAAAGTCAAAAAAAGCTGCGCTCATTATCGCCGCAGGCAGCGAAGGCGAAGGCAGAGAAAATATTGAGGATATGTTCCGGCGGCAGTTTACCGTGCTTAACACTACGCTTGAAACGGTTATATTTGTTGATTCGACAGATACGCAGGAGTTGAACAATCAACAGCTTGAAAACGCACAAGAAGAAGGAAACAAACTGTTTAATATATGACAATAAATTATTAACCGCCATGGATTCGCAGATGAATCTATGGCGGTTATTTAATGCAGATTTAATCAGTTGTTAAAGAACTGAGGAAGATAGTCCTTATGTGCTTCCTTCATTTCGTTGAAGCAGTTGAGAGCCTTTTCCCAGTCGCCAACAAGCGGATGGATAAGGAGAGCGTTGAGTGCAGCCTCGTTTGAGCCTGTCTTTGCAGCCTCGACTGTGTAACGCTCATACTCCTTGACAACGCTCATAAGACCGATAATATGGCGGTTTGTGATTTCGCCAAGATCAATCGGTTCTGCGCCGTTCTTGCCGATTCTTGCAGGAACCTCGATAACATCATCGGGCTTGAGGAAAGGCAGAGTGTTGCCGTTCTTGATGTTTACAACCTGAATATCGCCTACATCGTTTGCAATAGCGTTGATAAGGGAAACCGCAACAAGTGAATACTTGTGACCGCCACGCTGGTCAAGCAGAGCAGGCTTTACGTACAGGCCCTCGTCTGAATACATTTCAAGCAGCTCTTCTTCAATTTCCATGCACTTCTGTGCACGGCTCTTTTCGCCCTTAAGAAGGTATTCAAGCTTTGCATTGCGGCAGTAGTAATACTGAAGGTATGACGAGGGCAGAGCATGGATAGCGGCAAGAGTTTCAAGAGAGAAACCGTCATCCTTGATGTTTGCCATAACCTTGGGTGAGAAGCCGTTTTCGATAAGCTCGTCAATCATTTCCTTGCCGTCAACCTTGACAGAAGTCATCCAGCTCAGGTGGTTAAGACCGACATACTTGATTTCAGCATCTTCACCGACAATTTCCTTTGTATCGTCAAGCATATCAATCGGAACATTGCAAAGACCGATACACTTTACATTTGTGTTGTTAAGGATATATTCTGTTACAATGCCTGAGGGATTTGTGAAGTTGATAAGCCAGGCATCGGGGCAGATTTCCTCAATCTTGTTACAGATATTCTTAATTACAGGGATTGTACGCAGCGCCTTGAAGAAGCCGCCGATACCTGTTGTTTCCTGACCGATAAGGCCGTATTTAAGCGGAATTGTTTCGTCAAGATGTCTGCAGGGAAGCTTGCCTACACGAATCTGTGTAACAACGAAATCAGCACCCTGAAGAGCAACATCAAGGTCGTCTGTCAGGACTGTTTCACAGTCGATACCTGCTGCCTTGAGCATGCGGATGCAAAGGTTACCGACGATGTTTCTCTTGCGGTCATCAATATCCATAAAGGAAATTTTCTTGAGCTTGAGTGAATCTCTTGCCTGAAGAAAACCGTCCACAAGCTCGGGACAATATGTACTGCCTGAACCGATAACGCAAACATTAATTTCTTTCATTTTATATTACCTCCATGTAATCATGCGTACTGCTGGAGTATCCAGTTGATACAACCGAAAACAGGAGCAGCCGTGAGCTTTTTGAAGTTGAGCTTCTTTGCGGTGAGTTTGCCTGCCTTTTCAATCATCAGGTCAACATACTTTTCGCTGGGGAGCTTAGTGTGGATTGAACCTGCAAGGACAACCTCAACCTCATCGTCAAAATCAAGCTGATTTGCGTGAGCAGCGATAAGATATGCACCTCTGTCTGCAAGAGCTTCAACAGCCTTCATAACAGGCTTGTCACCCATGTTTGCAGCTGCAAAGAAGAAGTCGATAAGACGCATTACAAAGCGATCAAACTGTGCTTCATCTTCATACATTGCAACTGTACCAAGGAATTCTTCCTTGGTCTTTATTTCAAACTCTTCAAAGAACATTTCGGTCATTGCTGTCTTTTCAATGTTGAGCATAACATCATCGTAAATAATTCTGTATGCTGTAATGGCAATCTGATGACCGCCGCCGATATCACCCGAAAATTCGCCAAGACCTGCAAGCTGACGCATTTCACCCTTGCGGTCAATAGCGTTGCAGCACATGCCTGTACCCATATTGTAGCCGATGGCTGCGCCTGTTTCGCTGCCTGCCTTTACACCAAGGAAGCCGTCATTGTATATAGCATAGTTTCTGAAGCCCTTTGCATTGAGCTTTTCGCACATAATATCATGCTGATAAGGATGGTCGATACCTGCAAGACCCATGAGGGTAAAGCTGACATCGTCAAGTGTAATTCCGTGCTTTTCAACGAGAGCTGTAAGACCGCCCCAGATGATTTCGGAAGCTTCATCAAATGAGCCTTCCATGTTTTCGTGGTTACTGCCGGGTGTCTTGACCTCGTCAAGAATGTTCTTGTTTTCGTCAAAAAGTGTATAGACGGTTTTTGTACCACCGCCGTCAACGCCTATGTAATACATATCTCTGATCCTTTCTTTAGTCTTTTATATCGTAATATTCTGTACAGACATCGTCAAGACAGTATCTGCCTCTGAGATAAGGCTCTCTGTCAATCCACATACCGTCAGTAAAATCGGGAAATGCTACGGGGTGGCTTCCCATTGCTACAGACTGCTCTGAAAGGCAGGTTACTGCCATCCATGCTGCGGTATCGTATACATCAATGGGGGGCTTTGTATCGTTGAGTGCAGCCTCTGCAAATGCGGAAAGAACAAGGAAGTCCATACCGCCGTGGCCTGCCTCGTGAACACCGCGCTGGAAATATTCCTTCCACAGCGGATGCTCATATTCCTCAATATACGGCTCTACCTTTTCAAACTCGTGCTGAGGTGAACGGCCTTCGATATAAATCTGGTTGTCATCCTCTGTGTACATACCCTTTGTGCCGTCAATACGGTAGCCTCTTGAATAGGGTCTGGGAAGTGAACACTCGTGTGTAAGAAGGATCGTTTCGCCGTGTGCACATTTAATCATTGTTGTTACAACGTCACCAAGTGTGAAATCATAGCCTGCAAGATCGTAGTCCTCGCCCTTGTTGTCCTTAATCCACTGGTTGAGACCTCTTGCCTTGCTGGACATTGAAACAAGAGAAACCATACGGTTACCTCTGTTTACACCGAGAAGCTTACAGATGGGACCTAACTGGTGGGTCGGATAAACCTCACCGTCACGGTTCATGAAGTTATAAAGTCTGCCGTGGCGATTTTCTCTGCCGAGAACAATTTCGTCACGCAGGTCGTGCTGATATGCACCCTGTGTATGTACAATTTCGCCGAACAAACCCTGCTTGTTCATATTATACAGTGCCAATTCGAAACGGTCATAGCAGCAATTTTCAAGCAGCATACAGAACTTGCCTGTTTCCTCGCTTGTACGTACAAGCTGCCAGCATTCTTCAAGGCTTGCTGCGCCACCGACTTCCATACCGACGTGCTTGCCTGCCTTCATGCAGTCAACAGCAATTCTTGAGTGTGTGATCCATGTTGTGGAAATCATAACAGCGCCAATATCCTCACGCTTTATCATTTCCTTATAGTCGGTGTAACCGTCAGGTCTAAAGCCGTGTTCTTTGTCGAAACGCTCAATCATATCCTGCACTCTGTCCTCGTACTTGTCGCAGACAGCCACGATTTCTACACCTTCAACGTGCTGAAGCTCAAGTGCCATACCTGAGCCTCTGCCGCTTACACCGATAACGGCAAACTTTATTTTCTCTGACATTTTACTGGTTCCTCCGATGTCAATTTTATTTAAATATTTTTTTAAAGCTTTTTCTGAATTTATACAAATACAGGGTAACAAGCTTTGTCAGCATAATATCATACACCAAAAAGGTGAAATTTGCAACTGCCAGCAGTATCGGTATACCGTATTTGCCGTATGTCTGCATATCGTCAAACGGAATACCCAATACATAAACCGTAAACATATAGCCTGCAACAACCGCTGCATTGAAGACAGCGAACTTGACTATCCATTCAATCACCCTTGGCAGATGCTTTTCAAGCGAGGATTTTATTATCGGGTAGTAGCCGAAAAAGGCAACATAAAACACGGCAGCTTCCTTATCGGGCACAACAAAAATTGCAAGCAGGCTGACCGCAACATAGACAATAAAAGCCCAGCTTTTGTTGATTTCTATAACCATAAGTATAAGCAATGCTCCCGCAATCAGGGGCAATGCATAGGACATGAACGGAATTACCGCAGTCATAAGCATGAGCACAACGCTCAGTGCACTGACTATGCCGCCCAGTGCCGTTTTAGAAGATTGTTTCATTCAAACCACCTTAACAACACGGTATACAGTCGCCGCCCATACATTCGCAGCAGCAATCTGCGCACAGCAGACCTGAACATATATCGCAGGTTGAACAGCCGGAGCTTTTTTCTGTTCTGCGCTCCGTACGGTATCCGCCTGAACGGTCAGCTGTTACGTTTTCATAGGCTCTGCGGTATTCAGAATTGGAGGGTTCCTGACGGTATGCACGCTCAAAATTTGAAGCTGCATCCTCAAGCCAGCCTCTGCGGTGTGATGCAGTGCCTTTGAGGTAGTACCACTCTGCCGTGCGCTGACCTACGGGAATGTTGTCAAGCATGGCATCTGCCTCGTCAATTCTGCCGGCACCGAGCTTTGCACGGATATCGCCGAAGCCGGGTGCGGAATAATTTGTATAAGTCTGCTGATTTGCTGAGCTGCCGTTACCTGTGCGGCTTAAAATAATCGCATCGTACGCATCGTCAATTTCACGCATTTTTGCGCCGTCGGGTGTTTCACCGTTTACGCTGTAGCGGCGTGCTAATTCACGGTATGCGTTTTTGACTGTGTTGTCATCGGCTCCCTGAGGAATACCGAGAACTTCAAACGGATCTCTTTTCATTATTCTCCTCCTTTTGCAACACCTGCTGCATTGAATTGAATGTTCCGTCAAATACTATGTTCTCCAGAATTTCTGAAAACCTTGCAGGTTTCATTTCTTCAAGCTGCTTTGCAAGCTGCGCTGCAGTCAGATTGAGAACACCGACGGCTTTGTCCTTTGCTTCATTTTTATTATTTATATTATTAAAAACATTATATGAATGTGTTTTTCTGTCGCTGTCCATATCGTCAAGCGCATCCATCAGATAAACCCAGCGTCCTGCAAGATAACCGAAACGCTCTAACTTTTCTTTTATTTCTCCCTCAAAGCCGTAGCTTAAAATTTCTCCCATTGCCTTTGCACTCGGGTGAGCCGATGCATCTATACCCGAATCGCTCTTCTTTTCGATTTCGCCCTGTGCAGACATTGCAGCAAAAATCATCTTATCAAGCTGTGCGTATTTTTTCATCGCCTTTCTGCGTTTGAGAGCAAAATAAGGTTTTATTATCCGCTTTACAAGACCTTTGACAAAAGATGAATCGGCAATATCATCATTAACCTTGTGGTAGCACATTATCATCGCTGCGGCTGCCGCATACGATAACTCATTTTCACCGTTAATGCATTGCTGACATTTTTTCATAGGATTGAATGCGCAGCGGCTGTCCTTAAAGCCACAGCATTCATTTGCAAAAGCCATGCGTATAAGTGCCAGCAAAGTAAAATCGTAATTGAGTGTAAGCGACGCCAGCATACCGTATTCTTTTTTCAGCGTTTTACAAAGCGAGCAATAGATACCTTTATACGCTTCGTAGTGCTTCACCTTCAATTCAGGCTTGTATATTTTAACGTAGCCGAACATTACTTTACCCCTGTTATGATGCACACTGCGTGGGCTGCAATACCTTCTTCTCTGCCGCTGAAGCCGAGCTTTTCCTCAGTCGTTGCCTTGACATTGACCTGCGGGATTTCAACACCGCAGGCACAGGCTATATTCTCACGCATTTTTTCAATAAAAGGTTTAAGCTTCGGCTTCTGGGCAATGACAGTTGCATCAATATTGCCCACGCTGTAGCCGTTTTCATTTACTCTTTTCACAACAGCTTTAAGCAGTTCAAGGCTGTCCGCATCTTTAAAAGCGGGGTCAGTATCGGGGAACATTCCGCCGATATCGCCCAGAGCCGCCGCACCGAGCAGCGCATCAGATACAGCGTGCAGCAGCACATCCGCATCGGAATGGCCGAGAAGTCCGAGCGAGTGTTCAATTTCAACACCGCCTAAGATGAGCTTTCTGCCTTCGACAAGGCGGTGAACATCGTAACCGTGACCTATGCGAAACATCAGCGCACCTCCTTGAGTATGCTCAATGCAAACGGAATATCTTCCGCCGTGGTTATTTTTATATTTGAATATGAACTGTCTACCATTTTAACCTTAACACCGCAAAGCTCTGCAAGGCGGCAATCATCCGTCATATCCTTTGCTGTTTCAGCGAGAGTTTCAACACACGAGCAGTAAAGCTGCTTTTTAAAGCATTGCGGAGTATGTACTGCCCTGAGCGTTGACCTGTCGGGCGTATCGGTAATAAATGAATTTTCATCAATAATTTTTACCGTATCTTTTACAGGTACCGAGCAGGCTGCTGCACCGTATTCAAAAGCTGCCGCAACAGTTGTGCCGATTATATCCTGCGACACCAGCGGACGTGCACCGTCATGAATAGCCAGAAGTGCAGATTTTTCATCACAGGCTGCTATTGCGGCGGCTACGCTTTTTTGCCGGGTTTCGCCGCCCTCAACTATATTTTTAACCTTTTTATATTTTGATAAAAGGGTTTTATATTCTTCAACATCTTCCGCTCTTGCAGCAAGAACGATTTCATCAATACACACACTGTTATCAAAGGCTTCAACCGTACGCTCAAGCACGGTTTTACCGCCAAGGTCAAGCAGGAGCTTATTTATTCCGCCCATTCTTCTTGAGCTGCCCGCTGCAACTATTACAGCCGAAACAAAGCCTTTTTCACTCATTTTCATCAATCCTTTTTACTGCCGCCTTGTATTCCTCATAGCTCATGAAAGTATTTATCATATCAATCAAGGCAGAGGTTGAAAGCCGCTGCGGCAAATCAAGCAGCTTTAAAAGCTTTTCTCTTTTTGCTTTGCTGTTGTCACCGCCGCTGATACCGTCTTCAAACAAATCTGCGGTTTCAACCCGTTTTTGTTTTTCGGGTGTTTCTTCGCAGAACACGCCCGCTTTTTCAAGCGCATCAAGCAGCGCCTTTGTTTTCATTCCCTCTACGCCGAGCTTGCCCTCTTTTGACGGCTCGGCCTTGCGTTTTTCCTTACCGAGCACATCGGGAATATAAGCGTGCTTTACGTTTCCTTTCGGAATACTTCCGCCTAAAAACGAGCGGATTTTAAAGCCGGCTGAATCGCTGTCAGTGAGTACAAGTATGCCGTTTTTTTCGGCAAGACGGCGAATCAGCTTCTGCTTTTCCTTATCCTTAAATATCGCAAAGCCGTCCGTACAGATGATTGTGGCATCAAGCAGCGATTCAAGGCGTATTTTATCGTATTTACCTTCAACTATAACAGCCTGTTTTAACTTAATCATCATATCAAAATCAGCTTCAGCATTGTTTCTTCAAGAATTCTGCGTTCATCAAGTGCCGTGCTTTTAATTCTCATATCGGCATCGGCAAGAATGTCAAGGCAGGTGCGAAGCTGCTCCATACTCATTTGTGCGCTGCTGCGTGCAGCATTTTTCAGTCTGAATTCACGTCGGCGGTAGTTAAACACCTTTGCTGCGGCATCCGCTGATTCTCCTGAATTAAGCGCAACCTGAGCACGGTACATATCAACATACGCAGAAATCAGCGTGCCTAAAATCACAACGGGTTTTTCCTTTTGAGCAAGCAGGTCATTGAGAATTCCGAAAGCCTGCTGCGCCGTACCGCTGACAAGAGCTTTTGACAAATCAAACACGCTTGCATCAAGCGACCTTGTGCATACCGCATCGACATCACGCCTGGTCAGCTCACCCTCGCCTTTGTAGAAGCAGAGCTTATCAAGCTCATTGAGCAGCAGATTCAGGTCATCACCCACACGCTTTACAAGGTAAGACGATACGTCGCGGTTCATTTCAACACCGCGTTTTTTGGCGCCGTTTTCAAGCAGCTTATAAAGCTGTGTGCCGCTCATTTTATCAAGCCTCAGCACAGTACCGACCGCATCTATGGCTTCGATAAATTTTTTGCACTTATCCTTTTTTTCATCGAGTGCCACGCTGTCCATCCAGAAAACCATAACGCAGGTTTCGGGCGGATCACCGAACAAATCGAGCAGAGCTTCCAGATCGTCGCTCTTCATCTTTTCAATATTGAGGTCTTTTACAACAACACAGCTGTAATCACTCATAAACGGCATTGATTCAGCCACCTGATAAAATTCATCAACTGTAAAATTTTCGCCGTTGATGCGGTGAAGATTGAACTGCGCCATAGCTTCGTCAACGCTCTTTTTTTCAAGCTGCGAAACATAGTGCTTTTTCAGGTAATCCTCATCACCGAAAACAAGACAAAGATTCGGTAACTCACCTGAGGAAAGTATTCTTTTAAAATCCTGTTCAGTTACCTGTGCCAAACCTTCATCCCTCACTTTATTTCATATCTGCCAAAGCCGTTATACTTAAGCAGCGAATAATTGTTGCTGTCTTTGCCGCCGATTACGGCAATATAATCATTTGTGTCTGCCCATTCAGGCAGCTCATCACACGATACAAGAAAATCCGTGGCTGCCGCAGGCACATCGGAAGAAAGCGCTACAAGCGTGCTGCCTGACGGAGAATTCACTACGCAGTGATTGCCCGAATAATCTATCTTCATGCCGCCGAATTCAAAGCTGCTGCTCTGAGCAATTTCATAATTCTCTGCGCAGAACTTATAATCGTGATCCTGGTTGAGCAGCAACCGCTCAACCCTGTAATTTTCAAAGATACTTTCTATTTTAAAAATGCTTTTATCCTCTTTTATATACGGCAAGATAAGATAAACCTCGTCTATACAGTGGCTGTCAAGCAAGAAATCCGCCTGATAGCAGCCGTAATAATCAAGCACAAATACAGCGGCTGTTGAATCCTTATAAATCACTACGCTGTCTTGTGTAACGGCTATGTTCACCTGCTTATATCCTGTGATCAGACCAAAAGCCACATTCACCGCAACTGCTGCACCGATTACCGCTAAAGAAAACTTAAGCAGTCTTTTACGGCTTTTGAGAAACAGTACCGCAAGCAGCAACACAACCGAAACAGCAAGCAGAGAATATTTTACCGTAAGTGTATCGGTATTGATCTGCGCATATTTAAAGGACGAAAGCAGTCCGACAACCTTTAAAATATATGTACAGAATATATTGCACACAAACGCAAACGGCAGTGTCACCGCAGCGGGTAAAACGGCACACATCAGCGCCGTTACAAGTACTGCAGGCACAGCATAAAGTGTAAGTAAATTTGCTGCAATAAATACCGTTGACACCGAGCCGACAAAGAAAACCATAACCGGCAGGCAAAACACCGTTGCCGCAAGAGATATGCCTGCTGCACTGACCAGGCAGAACACCGGATACGAAATGTACGGCTGTCTGATTTTTGCACTGATTGCCTTTGAGGCAGAAGTTATATAACGGTTCAGCAGCACAATACCGAGCGTTGCAGAAAACGAAAGCATAAACGACCAGTCTGCAACAGAATACGGATTTGAAAGTGCAATCAACAATGCTGCTAAGCCCATCGAATTGAGTGCATCTGCACGTCTGCCTGTAATTTTACCCAAAAACATTACAGAAAGCATTATACTTGAGCGTATCGCTGACGGAGAAAAACCCGTAACACCTGCATACAGCACTGCCGTCAGAATACACACCGCTGCCACTATACGGCGATGACCTTTAAAAATCACACGCAGCAGCTTATACAGCGACATTACAAGTATGCTCATGTGAAGTCCCGATACCGCAAGCACATGCGAAAGACCTGACTTTGAAAACTGCTTCTGAGTATAGGCGGAGATACCTGTTTTGTCGCCCATCAGCATTCCCTCCGCAAGCGATGCCGTTTCACCGTCAAGCACTGCTTCAAGCCTTTTTGTAAGGAATGAATTAACGGATAAAAGATAATAGCCCGGCGGTCTTTTTTCACACGGCTCAATGCGCATATTATCAAAGCCGTAACAGACAAGAAAAATCTTCTGAGATTTATAGTAGTTTTTTATTTCGGGATTTATTTCTTCAATGCTGACAGTTTCGGCTGAAAATTCCAGTATGTCATACGGCTGCGCTTCAATCTCCTTATCGCTGTAAAGCGCCATATTACAGTCGGCTTCTTTACCGTCAACACTTATAACTTTCAGCGTAGCCGACCAATGCGAATTACTGCAAACAGGATTTGAAACAAGCTGTGCACGAACAACAGCGGAGCTTTTTGCAAGGTTACAGGCAGGTTGATAACTGTAATTTTCATACACGGTAAAAAACGCACATGCAAGCAAAACACAGAGCATAACTGCCGCATAAGCTCCTCGCTTTTCAAGCGGTCTGAGAAAAGCGCACAGCAGCAGGATGCAGCCTGCCGTTGCAGCAAAAATCCATACAGCATCACCTGCAAGAATCAGTGCCAGCAGCACCGCTGCAAAGCTGAAACCAATCAGCGCAAAGGGGCGAAGAATCATTTAAAGAGAAGCGGCAGCTTTTCGAGGAATATTATATCATCTCTGTCTGCTGCATCACCTTCTGCAAGTACAGCTGCCTTTGCAACAACCTGAACATCGAACTTCTCCATAAGAGCGTCCATAGCCTTGAGAGATTCGCCTGTGCTGATAACATCATCAAGCACTACCACTCTCTTGCCTTTTATCTGTTCACCGTCTGCACCGTCAAGAATAAGTGTCTGGACAGCATCGGTTGTAATAGAACGTACATTTACCTCAACGGGGTCTCGCATATAGAGCTTTGCACGCTTTCTTGCGACGAAATATTTTTTGCCGCTCTGTCTGGACATTTCATATGCAAGCGGAATACTCTTTGCCTCCGGAGTGACTATGTAGTCAAATTCAGGCAATTTTTTGAGAAGCTCTTCGCAAGCTTTAATCGTCAGCTCGACATCGCCGAAAATAATAAAGCCGGCAATGTCGATATTTTCGTTAAGCGGACAAACCGGCAGCTGCCTTTCAAGCCCTGCTATTTTCATTGTATAAAATTCAGACACGTTAATCTTCCTTTCACTTGCCATAGGCAAACTTCACTTTGTTTGAGCAAAACTTCACTTTTAACCGGGAGGCCAGGTGAAATCTCTTCCGCCGAGAAGGTGGAAATGGATGTGATGAACACTCTGTCCTGCGCTTTCACCGCAGTTTGTAACCACACGGAAACCGTTGTCAAGTCCGAGCTGCTTTGCAAGCTTTGCCGCAACCTCAAAAATATGGGCAACAAGAACAGAATTGCTTTCGTCAATTTCAGCGGCTGACTTGATGTGTTCCTTCGGGATAACGAGTATATGGGTGGGAGCCTGAGGGTCAAGATCATAGAAAGCTAAGACCTTGTCATCCTCATAGGCTTTATTACTGGGTATTTCGCCTGCTGCAATTTTACAGAAAATACAATCAGACATATTAAATCCTCCTTTATTTGAGCATGCCGGCTACGATGCCGTTTGCTGCTGCAACAGCCTCGTCAAGCTTTGAAAGGTCCTTGGCACCTGCCATAGCAAAGTCGGGCTTACCGCCGCCGTTGCCGCCTGCAAGCTGAGCAACCGCACGGACGATTGAGCCTGCGTTTGCGCCGGCTGCAACTGCTGCTTTACCGCAGGCAACAGCAATATTTGCACTGCCCTTTTCGTTATTAATGCAGGCGATAACAGCAACCATATCGTCGCCCTGCTCCTTTGCCTTATCGCCGAGCTTACGGATTTCATCGGCAGACATATCTTCAACCCTTGCCTTGATAAGCTTTACTGCGCCTACTGCTTCGGCAGCTGCAAAAATATCGGCTGATTTAAGCTCTGTAAGCTGTGCGGAAAGGGCTGCAATTTCCTTTTCCTTATCCTTGATTTCTGCTGCCATAGCGGATGCCTTACGGTCAAGCTCATTGACGTTGCCGAGCTTCATTGCTCTTGCAGTATTTGCAATAAGAGTGTTGAGTGAAGCAATATATTCGAGCACGCCGTTACCTGTAACGGCCTCGATTCTGCGCACACCGGATGCAACCGAGGACTCGGAAACAATCTTAAACAGACCGAGCTTGCCTGTGTTATTTACATGTGTACCGCCGCAGAGTTCAAGCGAATAATCGCCGGCCTTTACAACACGGACAACATCGCCGTACTTTTCTCCGAACAGAGCCATAGCACCCATAGCCTTGGCTTCTTCAATACCCATTTCGGTTGAGGAAACAGAAACTGCGGAAAGAATTATTTCGTTGACTTTATTTTCAACCTTTGCAAGTTCTTCGGAAGTAAGTGCGGAGAAGTGAGTAAAGTCAAATCTCATTGCGGTATCGTTTACAAGCTGACCTGCCTGTTCAACGTGGCTGCCGAGAGTTTCACGAAGTGCCGCCTGAAGAAGGTGAGCCGCTGTGTGGTTACGCATTGTGGCATTTCTTGCATCTTCATTGTAAACGGTAACAGCCTTATCACCTACCTTAATACCGTCGCCTGAAAGAGTACCGTGGTGAAGATATGTGCCGTCGGGATCTTTGGTTGTTTTTGTAACTTCAAAAACACTTTCGCCGATTCTGATTACACCGCTGTCACCAACCTGGCCGCCGCTTTCTGCATAGAAAGAGGTTCTGTCAAGAACAACAACTGCACTGTCACCGTCGTTGATAAAGTCTTTTCTTTCACCGTCGGAAACAAGGGCAAGCACTGCTGCTGCTGTATTATTTTCGGTGTAACCTGTGAATTCTGTCTTTGCAATATCCTTAAATGAAACGCCGTTGTTTCTCCAGTCAGAATCAGCTGCATTTCTCTTTGCGTTCTTTGCCTTAAGTCTTGCCTCTTCAACAAGCTGACGGAATTTTTCTTCATCAACCGTCATATTTTTTTCGTTTACGATTTCCTTTGTAAGGTCAATCGGGAAACCGTAGGTATCCTGAAGCTTGAATGCATCTTCGCCCGAAAGAACACCGCCTTCGGATTTTCCCATCATTTCGTTGAGAAGTCCAAGACCCGAATCAATAGTCTTATAGAAGCTTTCTTCTTCCATTGAAATAACTTTTTTGATGTAATCCTGCTTTTCAACAAGGTTGGGGTACGCGTTTGCATTTTCGGCAATAACTGTATCGCAGACTTCTGCAAGGAAGGGTCTGTCAATGCCGATGAGTCTGCCGTGTCTTGCAGCACGGCGGAGAAGTCTGCGCAGAACATAGCCTCTACCGCTGTTTGAGGGCTGAACACCGTCACCAACCATGAACGTTGTAGAACGGATATGGTCAGTGATAACACGCAGTGAAATATCCTTTTTCTCATCCTGATGATATTCAATGCCTGCAATGCTGATAATGTGCTTCATAATATTCTGGACTGTATCTACCTCGAAGAGATTGTCAACATCCTGCATTATGCACGCAAGTCTTTCAAGACCCATACCTGTATCAATATTGGGTTTTGCAAGGCGTGTGTAATTGTTCTTGCCGTCGTTTTCAAACTGAGTGAAAACAAGGTTCCAGACTTCAATAAATCTGTCACACTCGCAGCCTACCTTACAGTCGGGGCTGCCGCAGCCCTTGGAGGGACCTCTGTCAAAATAAATTTCCGAGCAGGGACCGCAGGGGCCTGCACCGTGCTCCCAGAAATTGTCCTCCTTGCCGAAGCGAACCATATGCGTCGGGTCAACGCCGACCTCTTTAGTCCATATATCGTAAGCTTCATCATCCTCAAGATATACGCTGACGTAAAGAAGCTCTGCGGGGATTTCAAGAACCTTCGTGAAGAATTCCCATGCCCATGCCGTTGCCTCACGCTTGAAATAATCGCCAAAGGAGAAGTTACCGAGCATTTCAAAATATGTGCCGTGACGTGCGGTTTTGCCGACGTTTTCAATATCAGGGGTACGTATGCACTTCTGGCAGGTTGTAACTCTCTCACGGGGAGGAGTTACTTCACCTGTGAAATATTTTTTCATGGGAGTCATACCTGCGTTGATGAGCAGTATACTCTTATCGCCCTGAGGTACGAGCGAAAAGCTGGGCATTCTCAGATGTCCCTTTGACTCAAAAAATGCGAGATATTTTTCTCTTAATTCGTTAAGACCTGTCCATTCCATTGTATTTATAAATCCTTTCGGTTAATTTACTTAATAAGTTAATATTACTGCTGCAACAACAAGTGTTTTGTCGCTGCGGTTTGCGATTGAGTGCTTCTGACCGCCAAGGCAGATGCAGCTGTCACCCTTATACATTGTTACCCATTCACCGTTGTCATAGTACTGAGCTTCGCCCTCAACGATGTAGAAAACCTCTTCTTCGTTTTCGTGTACATGCTCACCGATAGAGCAGCCCGGCTCGAGAGTAAGCGTTGCGATAAGTCTTGACTTGCCGGCATATTCGCCTGCATCAAGCATTTTGGTAATTACTACCTGTCCGTCGCCGTCACGCATATTGACCTTGACTTCGCTGTTCATTTCGTTTGCTCTTTTAATCATATTTATTCATCCTTTCGGGTTACCCGGAATTTTTCTTGCATCGGTCTGTGCATCCGTTACGTTCATAACCGTATCAACATCGCTGCCCTTGTAGCCGCTTTTGAAAAAGACAGTTACAAGCCTTATTATCCACATAAGCGGCAGCAACAAAACGCACTTTTTAACAATCGGATAATTTATCGCCATGAACTCCCTGTCCGGGAAAAAGCGTTTCAAAGCGTAACTTAACTTGCTTTTTTCTTTTACAGATTCAGAAGCCCGGTTTTTTTGTGTACCGTAGGTACCGCTGTTGAAAATATATTCAATAACGCTTTCCTGCTGCGGTGTCGGTTTTGCCGAATCAAACAAAACAGAGTTGATGCCGAGCATTATTCTGATAAACTCATCAAGCTTTATTTTTTTCAGCTCTTCAAAAATATACTCAACATCAAGCTGCGGCTTTTTCCGCATATAAAGCCATATGTCAAGCAGCGACCTGACCCCCGAACCGCCGAGGAAATAGTGCTTTGCAAGATGCGCTGCCATAAACACAAAAAAATCCTCATCCGTGTATTTCACTTCGCAGCCCCGTGCAGGTACGGTGCGCTCAAAATTATTGCCAAAATAGCTGTTGTAAAGCGGTATATCAGTATCCATCAGCACACCGTGAAACTCAATATTCATATACGGCTTTCGCAGATAGGAAATATTCACACCGTCTGTGCCGGAAACCTCCGCTTTTTCGTAGCCGCGTTCAAGCATAAAGCTGTCAAGCTCGCATTTGTGTGCCGTATCATACTGAATATCCACATCGCACATTGAACGCAAATCAGGTCTTGGATAAAGGTTTTTCAGCACACTGCCCTTGAGCAGCATATAGCGTATACCTCTTTGTTCAAGCTCCTGCACAATTTCCTGCGTTTCAATTTCCTGCGTGGCTTCACGTGCTCTGCCTATTTTCAGCTCTTTCTGAAATGCAGCGGCATATTCCTGCGGGAGCTTATTCAGTTTCATAAGTGCGTAGCAGATGATGTTTACGACGCTGTGGTTTTTTGCAAATCTGTAGAGCCGCTCATAATCAATAATTTCAGGCAGCCCGTTTTCAAACTCAGCACCGTCAGCCGCATACGCTAAAAGCTTTGAAGCTAAAAGCCCCGTTTCCATTTTACTCCTCCGTTACTTCCTCTTCAGGAATTTCCGGTTCTTCAACCGTAATAAAATCAAATACTTCATCACCGTCAACGGTATATACCGTTTCTTCCTGTACACCGCCAACCATGACGGTGTATTCACCGTTTTCAAGCAGACAGTTTAAATCTCCGAACATATCGGTTTCAAAAACAAATTCGTTTCCGCTTGCTGCAACAAAGCAAATTTCAGTATCGGGCTGAGCCGAAACAGAAATGCTGTTCATTTCGTATCTGTTTTTAAGTGCAGCTTCAACCGAAAGCTTTGCATTGACCGTCGGATAATCCATCAAATCAAGCTTATCTGCAAATTTATAATAAGCATTTGGCTTTGCAACATCTTCAGTGCTTGTGCAGACAATTTTTGCAACCTCGCTGCCGGTAAGCCCCGGGTCAACCGACCAGACAAGTGAAGCAACACCGGTTACAACAGGAGCCGCCATAGACGTGCCGCCATAGTTAGCATAGCCACCCTCAACACAGCTGTAGACACTTTCTCCCGGTGCAGATATATCAACATTATATCCTACGTTTGAAAAATCTGTCTGCTCATATCCGCCATCACACGGCTGCATTGCGCTGACAACAATTATTCTGTCCAACACATCGCTTGCGCTGACCTTTGCAAACGGAACAAAAAGCGTGCTTTCGGTTACCGTGCAGAAAAGTCCGTTCTGAACTGCATCAACAGGATGGCTGCCGTCGTTACCGTTGCCTGCAGACTGAACAACCACGAAATCATAGCCTTTGCTCAGCAGCGAGCCCATGTAGAATGAATAAGCAGCACCTTCAATCATATTAATCAGGCTGAACCACTGCATTTCATCCTCACCGAGAGAACCTGCCGAACCGATTGAAAGGTTAATCACCTTTGCACCGGCTTTTACAACCTTACCGAAGCCGAAAAAGATATTGACATCGGTCAACCAGCCAGTATCCCAGTTTATACAGATGAGTGTTGAGTTCTGGCAAAGACCGCTGATACCTGTGCCGTTATCTGCCGTTGCGGCAATAACACCTGCAACATGTGTGCCGTGGCTGTTTATCTCGTTCTTGTTTGCTTCACTCTGAGATGTGAAAGTTATCTTATTCCTTAAATCCTCATGGTAAATATCGAAGCCGCTGTCAATGATACCTATGTTGATATGTTCAAAGTAGCTGCTGTAACCCCATGCTGCTCTGGCTTCAACTGCCTCAGCCCACCATTTGTTGCCGTACGGCACTGTTTCGTCCCATTCATCAATTTCCCAGTAATATTCACCAAACGGGTCATCCGGTGTATATTGCGGTTCGTATTTTCTGGCGGGACATATGCCTGCAAGCGCAACCGCATCAAGCTCATTTGCCTTTTCACATTCCGCAGTCAGCTGCTCATAGTTGAGCGGCGGTGTTGCAACTACGCAAAGCTGTGCATCAGGCAGACTGCCGATAACCGTACCGTTGATTTTACTGAGTGCATTGAGCTTTGAAAAAAATGATGCATCCTCTTCAAAGAAAACCAACATCATATTTTTGACATAGCCGCCGTTATCCGTAAAGCGTGAAACATCCTCTTCGCCTATTTCATCAAGGAAACCGGAGCGGACTGACACAAGGGAAAATGCATCTGAAAAAACCTCTTTAATCCCCGCAACTGTTACCTGCTGTCCTAAACCGACAAGACTCATAACAACCGCTGTAAAGAAAGATATTATTTTCGTAATCAACGCACAATCCCCCTTATAATAAATATATATTATATATAATAATACTTATTGAGCGATTTGTCACTATCTATTGAACGATTTTTTTACTTTTTTTCTTTAATTTCTGTCATATTGAAACATCAATCTGTATGTGATATAATTTATACGCCGCCAACGGGGAAACAGGTGAAATTCCTGTACGAGCCCGTCGCCGTGAGGCGCACATAAAAGTTTTTCTCTTACCTGAAGCCGCAATTCAGGGACAAACCATTGGATTTTTTCCGAGAAGGTGAGGAAAATGCGCCGTGTCGAAATACCCGGAGCAGGATTGCCCTGAAAAACAATTGCGAGTGCCTTTTGAAAGGGAAAAAATCCAATATTTTCAAGGAGATGCATACTATGCAAAAGACACGTTTTACAAGAAAAATGTCGTTGTTGGTTTGCACGGTGCTTATTGCGGCGATAGCACTTTTGGCAAGCGGATGCAACAACACTACACCCCCGACGGAAGAAAAATTATCCGTCGAAGCACCCGAAATCCAAACAACCGTGCTTGGTGAGGGCGAAACCTCTTTCCTCTTTACCG
>JAZSND010000029.1:0-45825 GCA_045536235.1 Acutalibacteraceae bacterium
TTTTTCAAACCTAATATCTCTGTTTCATATTGCTTTATGTGTCTATACTCTCTTGGCCTGAAAATTCCCCCTATGGTAGTTTCTTTAATTCTACCATAGGGGGCTCTTTTTTTCATTGTCCGTTTTTAACGGACCTGTTCATTTTTAGTGAAACAGCTCTTGGTTTTTTTATTCGTTTTTTTCAGCTTTTATAATTACAGCTCTGCAATAACTTCAACTTCTGCAAGTACGCCCTTGGGCAGGTCTTTGACTGCTACGCAGCTGCGTGCAGGCTTTGAGGTGAAGAATTTGCCGTAAACCTCGTTAAATGCGGCAAAATCAGCGATTTCAGCCAGGAAACATGTGGTTTTTACTGCGTTGTCAAAGCTTGCTCCTGCAGCCTTTAAAACCTCACCGAGATTCTTCATAATCTGCTCTGTCTGCTCAACAATGCCGCCCTCTACTACGTTGCCTGTTGCGGGGTCAATAGCAATCTGACCGGATGTAAAAAGCAGGTTGCCGGTAACCATAGCCTGTGAATACGGGCCGATAGCTGCGGGTGCATTGGGTGTGGAAATAACTTTCATTTTAGTTTACTCCTTTATAAAATTTTAAAACCGAAGTCTGTCAGAGCCTTGCGGATTTCATCCATATGCTCCCAGTTTCGTACTTCAAGGTTAATTCTAAGATAGCAGCCGTTGACGTCGGAGCCCTCGTTTGCACGCTCGTGGTGTACGGAGGTTACGTTGCCGCCGTGTTCTGCAATAATTCTGGAAACGTTCATAAGCTGACCGGGCTTGTCAACAAGCTCAAGCAGCAGCTGGCAGCTTCTGCCGGACATGATAAGACCGCGTTTGATAACACGGGAAAGAATTGTAACGTCGATATTGCCGCCTGAAACAAGGCATGCAACCTTCTTGCCTTTTACAGGGATTTTGTTGAACATTACAGCGGCTACGGCTACTGCGCCTGCACCCTCTGCAATCAGCTTCTGTTGCTCGATGAGCGCAAGAATAGCTGCGGAAATTTCGTCGTCGGTTACGGTGACTATTTCGTCAACATACTTCTGGCAAAGCTCATATGTAAGGTCACCCGGTTCTTTAACCGCGATACCGTCAGCGATGGTTGAAACGCTGTCAAGACGCTCAATTTCGCCGTCCCTGACGGATTTATACATGCTCGGTGCACCGGCAGCCTGAACGCCGTAGACCTTGACGTTGGGATTCATATTCTTAATGGTGAAAGCAACACCTGAAATAAGTCCGCCGCCGCCAATGGGAACAACAACTGCATCAACCTCGGGCAGCTGATCAAAAAGCTCGAGGGCTATTGTGCCCTGACCTGCAATAACACTTTCATCATTGAACGGATGAATGAAGGTGTAATTTTTTTCATCACGAAGGGAGAGCGCCTTATTGTAAGCATCGTCATAAACGCCCTCTACAAGGCAGACCTCTGCGCCGTAGCTCTTTGTAGCCTCTACTTTAGAAATCGGTGCGCCGTCGGGCAGGCAGATAACGGATTTGATGCCTGCTTTTGTTGCAGCAAGTGCGACTCCCTGTGCGTGGTTACCTGCAGAACAGGCGACAACGCCGTGGCTCTTTTCTTCTTCGGAAAGCTGTGAAATTTTGTAGTAAGCACCTCTGACCTTGAACGAACCCGTAATCTGCAGGTTTTCTGTTTTCAGATAAACATCTGCCTCGGGATTGATTTTCGGTGCTTTGATAACGTCGGTTTTGCGGATTACGTTTTTGAGAACGTAACCTGCATGGTAAACTTTATCGAGTGTTAACATAATCGCAATGCGATACAAGATTCGCACAAAACTTTCATATAAAAGTAACTTGTGTGCCCGGTATCTTTCCTTTCATGTATTTTATATTGTTATATAAAAACTTTATTCAAGAGTAAGCAAGCTGTCTATAAACTGCCCTGCCGTGCGTGCGGATCTGCCGCCCTTACCCAGCGCAAAAGCTTCCGCCTTTGTGATAAGCTCGGTTTCGCTCAGTTCAATGCCTTTTTCCGCTGCGAGCGATTTTACGATTTTTATATACAAATCCTTGTTCGGTTTTGCAAACAGCACCGTCAAGCCAAAACGGGCTGAGAGCGAAATCTGTTCTTCAATGCTGTCACGTACGTGTATTTCATCGCCGTCGCGTGAGGAGAAGGTTTCCTTTACCATGTGGCGGCGGTTGCTGGTGGCGTAGATAACTGCGTTGGGTGTTTTTGCCGCTGCAGAGCCTTCAAGCACAGCCTTGAGTGCGGCAAAGCCGTCATCATCGGTTGAGAATGAAAGGTCATCAATAAACAGAATGAATTTCAGCGGATTGTGCGCAATTTCGCCCATGATTTCGGGGAGCAGAGCAAGCTGGTCCTTGCGCAGCTCAATCAGGCGTATGCCGTCCTTTCTCAGCTCGTTTGCAACAGCCTTGACTGTTGAGGATTTGCCCGTGCCTGCATCGCCGCAAAGCAGCGTGTTTGCCGCAGGCTTGCCCTCAAGCAAAGCATGTGTATTGTCAAGCACCTTTTTGCGCTCAATATCGTAGCCGACAAGGCTTGAAAGCTTTATCGGGTCGGGCGATAAAACGGGCAGCAGCTCACCCTTTGAGCCGACTCTGAACATACCGTAACGTGCGTATATGCCGTAACCGAATTTGTCGGCATTTGCAAGGCTCTGCGGAATTACAGCAGAAAAATCCTTTGCCGTGTTTTCAAACGCAGGCAAATCCGTATTGAGCGATGCACGTGAAAGCAGCTCTGACGAGCTGACTCTTGTAAGCTCGGAGAAAATTTTCATTTCTCTGTCAAAACAAGCTTGCATAACGGCGGGAATATTTTTGTCCGAAGCAAAAAGGCGGACATAAACATTGTCGTCACAGCGCAGCGCATCTTCTATATATTCGCCAAGGTTGCAGCCATTTTCATAAAGTGCAGCAACGAAGGCACAGTATTTCCGGGTCTTTTCGTTTTTGTCGGGTGAATCTATGCTTTGCAAAAAATTGCTGAGCAGGCTGAGTACCTCGCCGTGTGCCACATTGCGGTACAGCACAACAGAGGAAAGCTCAGGAGAAAGCGACTGAATCATATGAAAACTGTTCCTTTCAAAGGAATGAATAAAAGGCTGAAAGCCCGACCGTAAGGTCGGGCAATTTTATTAAAGTCTTTTGAGAATTTCTGCAGTCATTTCCTTGCAGCCGATTGCATCAACACCGTGTGCAATATCTGCTGTACGGATGCCTGCTTCAAGCACCTCGTCAACTGCACGCTCGATGTTGCGTGCCTCTTCTTCAAGGCTGAATGCGTAGCGCAGCATCATTGCAGCGGAAAGAACGGTTGCAATGGGGTTAGCCTTGTTCTGACCTGCAATATCGGGAGCTGAGCCGTGAATAGGCTCATAAAGTCCACGCTTTGTTGCACCTAAAGATGCGGATGCGAGCATGCCGATTGAGCCTGTAATCTGCGAAGCCTCGTCAGAGAGGATATCGCCGAACATGTTTGAGGTTACGATAACGTCAAACTGTGAGGGGTTCTTGACAAGCTGCATTGCTGCATTGTCAACAAGCATGTCCGTGCAGGTAACCTCGGGATATTCCTCGGCAACCTCGTGAACAACCTTTCTCCAGAGGCGTGAGCTTTCAAGCACGTTTGCCTTGTCGATGCTGATTACGTTCTTGCGGCGTACCATGGCTGCCTCAAAAGCGGCTCTTGCAATACGCTCAATTTCCATGCGTGAGTAGCACTCTGTATCGTAAGCTTCCTCGCCGTATTTGCCCTGACGGTAGCCTCTGTCACCGAAATAGATGCCGCCTGTAAGCTCACGGACAATGAGGATATCAAAGCCGTTTGCAGCAATGTCGGGGCGCAGCGGACAATCGTCCTTAAGTGCGGGGTAAAGCTTTGCAGGGCGCAAGTTTGTGTAAAGCTCCATAGCTGCTCTGATACCGAGCAGCGCTTTTTCGGGGCGCATATTACCGGGCAGGTTATCCCACTTCGGACCGCCTACAGCACCAAGGAGCACGCTGTCAGCTGCAAGGCAGCCGTCAACTGTTTCCTGCGGGAGGGGTTCGCCTGTTTCGTCAATAGCGCAGCCGCCTATAAGGTAGGGTGTGAAATTAAAGGTGTGGCCGTATTTTTCGCCGGTAGCCTTGAGCACCTCAACGGCGGAATCGACTATTTCGGGACCGATGCCGTCGCCCTTGAGAAGAGCAATGTTCATAACCATTTTATTTCACGCTTCCCTTCTTGATTGATTCGATAAGACCGCCATCGGCAATAATCTTGCCGATGAATTCCGGAAAGGGTTTTGTTCTGAACTCAGCACCTGTTGTGAGATTCTTTATTACACCCGTATCGGAATCTGCTGCGATTTCGTCGCCGTCGGAAATGCCTTCTGCTGCCTCAGGGCACTCGAAAATAGCAAGACCGATGTTGATAGCGTTGCGGTAGAAAATACGTGCAAAGCTCTTTGCAATAACGAGGCTTACACCGCTTTCTTTGATTGCAAGGGGTGCATGTTCACGTGATGAGCCGCAGCCGAAATTGTTGCCTGCAACGATAATGGGGCAGGACTTTACTCTCTCCTGGAAAGTAAGGTCAAGGTCCTCCATACAATGTGAAGCAAGTTCTTTTTTATCTATAGTGTTAAGATAACGTGCAGGAATGATAACGTCTGTATCGACGTTGTCCTGGTATCTGATTACTTTGCCGTCAAATTTCATTAGTCAAGTTCCTCCGGTGAAGCAATTCTGCCGAGGATTGCGCTTGCTGCGGCAACAGCCGGAGAAGCGAGGTAAACCTCGGAAGTGGGGTCGCCCATTCTGCCTACAAAGTTACGGTTTGTTGTGGCAACTGCTCTCTCTCCGGGAGCAAGTATACCCATGTGACCGCCAAGGCAGGGACCGCATGTAGGTGTGGAAACTGCACAGCCTGCCTCAATAAAGTCCGCAAGCAGACCTTCTTTCATTGCACGCATGTAAATTTCCTGCGTTGCGGGAATGATGATTGCACGTACACCGTCGGCAACCTTTCTGCCTTTGATAATCTCAGCAGCTTCCTTGATATTCTCATAGAAACCGTTTGTGCATGAGCCGATTACAACCTGGTCAATCCTGACCTCCTCTTCAAGCTCAGCAACTACCCTTGCGTTTTCGGGAAGGTGCGGGAAAGCAACTGTTGAGCGGATTAAGCCAAGGTCAATTTCGATAACCTCATCGTAAGGTGCATCCTCGTCAGCCTTGTAAATAACGGGCTCACGGTCGGAATGTTCTTTAACGTAAGCAACAGTCTGTTCGTCAACTTCAAATATGCCGTTCTTTGCACCGGCTTCAATAGCCATGTTGCAGATTGTAAGACGGTCTGTAACGCTAAGCTCTGCTACACCTTCGCCGGTAAATTCCATTGAGCGGTAGAGTGCGCCGTCAACACCGATTTTGCCGATGATGTGAAGAATAACGTCCTTACCGGTTACGTACTTGTTGAGCTTGCCTTTAAGTACAAACTTGATAGCGGAAGGCACCTTGAACCATGCCTTGCCTATAGCCATGCCGCAAGCCATATCTGTTGAGCCGACACCGGTTGAAAATGCGCCGAGTGCGCCATATGTACAGGTGTGGGAGTCAGCGCCGATAACGACATCGCCGGAAACTACAAGACCTTTTTCGGGAAGAAGTGCGTGTTCAACGCCCATCTTGCCGACATCGTAAAAGTGTGTAATGTTCTTTTCTCCGCAGAAATCTCTGCACATTTTGCACTGGATAGCAGCCTTGATATCCTTATTGGGTGCGAAATGGTCCATAACCATTGTAACACGGTCAATATCGTAAACATTATCAAAGCCGAGTTTATTGAACTCACGGATTGCAACGGGGGAAGTGATGTCGTTTCCGAGCACACGGTCAAGGTTGACGAGAATAAGCTCGCCTGCCTCAACACTTTCCAGCCCTGCATGAGCCGCAAGAATTTTTTGCGTCATTGTCATTGCCATTGGCTTACATCTCCTTTTTGTTTAAGGTGATTATTTTTTATTTATAATTGCGCCCTTGTCCGCAGAGGATACCATTGAGGCATATCTCTTGAGGTAGCCTGAAACTTCCTTGGTCATAAGCTGAGTTTCAGCCTTACGCTTTGCAAGCTCCTCGTCGGAAACCTTGAGCTCAATCTTATATTCGGGAATATTGATTGAAATTATATCGCCATCCTTAACGTAGGCGATAGTACCGCCGTTAGCGGCTTCGGGAGAAACGTGACCGATTGATGCGCCTCTTGTAGCGCCGGAGAAACGGCCGTCAGTAATGAGGGCAACTTCCTTGTCAAGGCCCATACCTGCAATAGCGGATGTGGGAGAGAGCATCTCTCTCATGCCGGGACCGCCTGCGGGACCCTCATAGCGGATAACAACTACATCGCCGGGCTTGATGCCGCCTTCGTAGATAACCTTGATTGTTTCTTCCTCTGAATTGAATACCCTTGCAGGACCCTCATGTACGAGCATTTCAGGTGCAACGGCAGCACGCTTTACAACGCAGCCGTCGGGTGCAAGGTTGCCACGCAGTACGGCAATGCCGCCTGTGGCTGTGTAGGGATTGTCGATAGGACGGATTGTTTCGGGGTCAAGGTTGACTGCATCTGCAATGTTTTCGCCTACAGTCTTTCCTGTGCAGGTCATTGCATCAGTCTTTATAAGACCCTTCTTTGTAAGTTCTTTAAGTACGGCATATACGCCGCCTGCCTCATTGAGGTCTTCCATATAGGTTCTGCCTGCGGGAGCAAGGTGGCAGAGGTTGGGTGTAACCTCGCTGATGGCGTTTGCCATGTCGAGGTTGAATTCTACGCCGCATTCGTTAGCGATTGCGGGCAGATGGAGCATGCTGTTTGTTGAACAGCCAAGAGCCATATCGGCTGTGAGTGCGTTGTGGAAAGCGTCAGCTGTCATGATGTCGAGCGGACGGATATTCTTGCGGACAAGGTCCATAACCTGCATACCTGCGTGCTTTGCAAGCTCAATACGTGCAGAATAAACAGCGGGAATTGTGCCGTTGCCCTTTAAACCCATGCCGAGAACCTCTGTCAGACAGTTCATGGAGTTTGCGGTGTACATACCGGAGCATGAACCGCAGGTCGGGCAGGTCTTAAGCTCGTATTCGTAGAGCTTGTCGTCACCGATTTTGCCGGCTGAGTAAGCACCGACAGCCTCAAACATGCTTGAAAGGCTGGTTTTTTTGCCGTCAACACGGCCTGCAAGCATCGGACCGCCGCTGACAAATACGGTGGGGATGTTGAGTCTTGCTGCAGCCATGAGAAGACCGGGAACGTTCTTGTCGCAGTTGGGTACCATTACAAGGCCGTCAAAGCCGTGTGCCATAACCATGGCTTCGGTGGAATCGGCAATAAGATCTCTGGTGACAAGAGAGTATTTCATGCCTGTGTGTCCCATAGCTATACCGTCGCAGACTGCAATTGCGGGGAACACGATAGGCGTACCGCCTGCCATTGCAACGCCGAGCTTGACAGCCTCGGTAATTTTATCGAGGTTCATGTGTCCGGGAACAATTTCATTATAAGAGCTGACAATACCGATAAGCGGTCTTTCCATCTCCTCTTTTGTTAAACCGAGAGCGTGATAAAGTGAACGGTGCGGCGCATTGCCAAAGCCGTCTACAACTGTATCTTTAATCATTTTGCCTTTTCCTCCGTGTAGAATAAACTGTGGGGTATTTCGATGTTGTTTAAGTATTGATAAACGGGAAAATCAGCCTGGGAAATCCGATGAGATGCTGCGTTCTTTGCCCCGAATGAGTACAAAAGCACTTTGAGAGGGCAAAAACGCAGCAAACGCACAAAAATAATAATACATAAAGTATATTTATATTAAATATGTTGCCTGAAATAAATTCCGGGTTGTCGGGGACGCCATCCCTTTACACATTTGGTTTGTGCGTGTTCTCGCGGATTTGTTGCCGCTGATTTTAGTTGTTGATGAGCTTGTCTTCGTCACTCCAGCTGTAGAGCTTACGGATATCCTTACCGACAACCTCTGACGGATGCTCAGCAGCAATCTTTCTCATAGCGTTGAAGTGTACCTGTGAGCCTGCATCAGACATATCAAGAAGGAAGTCCTTAGCAAATGTGCCGTCCTGAATATCGGAAAGAACCTTCTTCATAGCCTTCTTTGTTTCTTCTGTGATGATCTTCGGACCTGTGATGTAATCGCCGTATTCAGCTGTGTTGGAGATTGAGTATCTCATGCCCTCGAAGCCTGACTGGTAGATGAGGTCAACGATGAGCTTCATTTCGTGGATACACTCGAAGTAAGCATTTCTGGGGTCGTAGCCTGCTTCAACAAGTGTTTCAAAGCCTGCCTGCATAAGTGCACAGACACCGCCGCAGAGAACAGCCTGCTCGCCGAAGAGGTCTGTTTCTGTTTCTGTACGGAAGTTTGTTTCAAGAACGCCTGCACGTGCGCCGCCGATACCGAGTGCGTATGCAAGACCGATATCAAGTGCATCGCCTGTAGCGTCCTGCTCAACAGCGATAAGGCAGGGAACACCCTTGCCGACCTGATACTCGCTGCGTACTGTGTGGCCGGGGCCTTTGGGAGCAACCATGATTACGTTGACATTCTTCGGGGGTTTGATGCAGCCGAAGTGAATATTGAAGCCGTGTGCGAATGCAAGAGTCTTGCCCTCTGTGAGGTTGGGCTCAATGCTTTCCTTATAAAGCTTTGCCTGCTTTTCGTCGTTGATAAGAATCATGATAACATCAGCTGCAGCTGCTGCGTCTGCTGCTGTCATAACCTGAAGGCCTGCTGCCTCAGCCTTTGCCCAGCTCTTGGAGCCCTTGTAAAGACCAACGATAACTTCAACGCCTGAATCCTTAAGGTTGAGAGCGTGTGCATGACCCTGAGAGCCGTAACCGATGATAGCGACCTTTTTGCCGCTGAGTCTGTTGAGATCACAATCCTGCTGATAGAAAATTCTTGCCATTTTTATTTTCTCCTTTTAAATAATTTCAAATAATCAATTTATAATAAGTTGCCTTATTTGGTTAACATACTGCCGCTGCCGCGTTCAAGTGCGACGATACCTGTACGGCACATCTCAATAATGTCAAACGGCTTCATTATTTCGATAAATGCGGTGATTTTGCTCGGTTCGCCCGTGATTTCGATTGAAAGCGCCTCGGGCGAATAGTCAATAATCTTGCAGCGGAAAACGCTGACGGCAGCCATAATATCCTGCCTGGTTTCGGGGTTGTTGCGTACCTTTATGAGCATGAGCTCACGGTTGATTGAGTTTTCGGATTCAAGCTCTTCAACCTTTTTGACGTTGTGAAGTTTGCGCAGCTGATTGATCATCTGCCTTTTTGCATAGCCGTCGCCGCTCATTGTGAGGGTAATACGAGAATATTCGGGGCTTTCGGTTTCGCCGACGGTGAGGGCATCGATATTAAAACCTCTTCGTGTGAACATGCTTGTTACACGGGTCAGAACACCGAACTTGTTTTCAACATAAACAGCAATTACGAATTTGTTCATTTTGTTGCTCCTTTCTGAGCAATGAGGTCATCCATGCTGCCTCCGGGCGGAATCATGGGCAGGACAAATTCGTCCTTGTCTATCTTACAGTCGATAACTACGGGACCGTCTGTTGCAAAAGCCTCTTTCATTGCTGCTTCAAAGCCTTCCGGTGTGTCAGCCCTCAAGCCCTTTGCGCCGAATGCTTCGGCAAGCTTGACAAAATCGGTCTTACGTTCAAGAACCGTATTTGAATAGTGCTGATTGAAGAACAGCGTCTGCCACTGGCGAACCATGCCGAGAACTCCGTTGTTGAAAATAACAACCGTTACGGGAACGTTAGTTGAAACAGCGGTAGCAAGCTCGTTGAGGTTCATGCCGAAGCTGCCGTCGCCCGTGATAAGCACTGTGCGTTCCTTGCTGCCGACTGCTGCACCGATTGCCGCACCCAGACCGAAGCCCATTGTGCCAAGGCCGCCGCTTGAAACAAATTTGCGGTTTTTGGCGAACCTGCAGTACTGTGCAGCCCACATCTGATGCTGACCGACGTCGGTTGCGATAACCGTATCGGGAGTTGTGACAGAGTTTATAATTTCAACAGCACGCTTGGGAGTGAGCGTATCTGTCGGCATATCGTATTCTGCTTCCTTTTTGCGGAGCTTGTTTACGAAAGTAATCCATTCGGGGTGAGTCTGTGCCTCGGTCTTTTTGACGATTCTGCGGAAAGCATCAGCGATATCGCCGTAGATGCCCACCTCAACCGGAATGTTCTTATTGATTTCCGCAAAGTCAATATCAAGCTGAATGATGTTTGAATTTACGGCAAACTTTTTCTTGTTGCCCGTGGATCTGTCGCTGAAACGGACACCTATGGCAAGAATAACATCTGCATTATTCTGAGCCATTGAGGATGCGTAGTGACCGTGCATACCCTGCATGCCGAGAAAACGGGGGTTTTCAGTCGGTATTGCAGAAATACCCATGAGTGAGCAGCCGATAACCGCATCAATCTTGTCAGCAAAGGCGAGGATCTCTTCCGTGATTTCTGAGCCGATTGCACCGCCGCCGATATATATGTAAGGACGCTTGCAGTTGTTGAGCAGCTCTGCTGCTTTGACAATCTCATCCTCAGCTGCAATATCGTTTTCGGCAAGAGTCCACGGCTCCTGCTTTTCATATTCGCAAAGAGCAATCTGAACATCCTTGGGTACATCTATAAGCACGGGACCGGGTCTGCCGGAGCGTGCAATCTGGAAAGCTTCACGTATTGTATCGGCAAGCTTTGTTATGTCGTTTACAAAGAAATTGTGCTTTGTAATGGGAAGTGTAACGCCGGTGATGTCGATTTCCTGGAAGCTGTCACGGCCGATAAGGTCGCAGGGCACGTTACCCGTGATTGCAACCATAGGGACTGAATCGAGCATTGCTGTAGCAATACCGGTTACAAGGTTTGTTGCGCCGGGACCCGAGGTTGCGATAACTACGCCGACCTTGCCCGTTGCACGGAAATAGCCGTCCGCAGCGTGTGATGCGCCTTGCTCATGTGCAGTCAGCACATGGCGGATACGGTCGCTGTTATTGTAAAGCTCATCATAAATGTTGAGAACCTGTCCGCCGGGGTAGCCGAAAACGGTATCTACACCCTGCTCAACAAGGGTTTCTATGATGATCTGTGAGCCGGTTTTTTTCATAGAATATCTATCCTTTTAATCTTTTAACATTATATTTATTGCGCTGACAAGGGCCTTGACTGAGGAGATAATAATATCGCTGTCAATACCTGCGCCCCAGTAGGTTTTGCCGCTGTCCATATTTCTGATGCCGACGTATGAAGCTGCGTGTGATGTTGTATCGTCGTCAAGTGCATGCTCTGTGTAGGTTTCAAGCAGGTAGGTGTCACCGATAACTGACTTGATAGCGTTTGAAACGGCGTCAAGTGAACCGTTACCTTTTGAGATGACCTGCTTTTCTTCACCCTTATAGTTGAATGTAACTGCAGCCTTCATGCCGTCGCCCTTGATGAAGTGGACATCGTGAGCAGCGAGAACATCTTCAATATTGACATAGTTTTCCATAAAGATGTTGTAAACCTCGTCGGGCTGAAGCTCCTTGTGTGCGTGGTCGGAAACGCTCTTGACGTGGTAGCCGAATACCTCACGCATCTTAGGCGGCAGAATGAGCGAATAGGCTGTTTCCATAAGGTAGCCGATACCGCCCTTGCCGGACTGGGAGTTGATACGGATAACGTCTGCCTCGTACTCTCTGCCGATATCCTTGGGGTCGATGGGGAGGTAGGGGACATTCCAGATGTTTGTGCCCTTCTCCTCTCTGTAGTGCATGCCCTTTGCAATAGCATCCTGATGGCTGCCGCTGAAAGCTGCAAACACAAGTGCGCCGCTGTAGGGCTGACGCTCATAAACGTGCATGCGTGTTACACGCTCGTAAAGCTCGCAGATTTCGGGCATGTTGCTGAAATCAAGTCCCGGGTCAACACCCTGTGAATACATGTTCATTGCAAGGGTGATGATATCGACATTGCCTGTGCGTTCGCCGTTGCCGAAGAGAGTGCCCTCAATTCTGTCACCACCTGCAAGCAGACCCATTTCGCTGTCTGCAACTGCACAGCCGCGGTCGTTATGCGGATGGAGGGAGATAATGACGTTCTCTCTGTACTTGAGGTTTTTGTGCATATATTCAACCTGGTTTGCATAAACGTGCGGCATTGAGTGCGACACGGTTACGGGCAGATTGATGATAACCTTATCTTCTGCTGTGGGCTGCCAGATATCGAGTACCTTGTTGCAGATTTCTGCTGCATATTCAGGCTCAGTACCTGTAAAGCTTTCGGGAGAATACTCGAAGGTGAAGTGACCCGGAGTTTTCTCACGGTATTCCTTACACAGCTTTGCGCCGAATTCGGCAATTTCGATAATCTCTTCCTTGCTCTTGCGGAAAACCTGCTCACGCTGAGCAACGGAAGTGGAGTTGTAGAGGTGAACTACTGCGTGCTTCGCACCGCGGAGTGCCTCAAATGTTTTTGCGATGATGTGTTCACGGGACTGTGTGAGAACCTGAATTGTAACATCGTCGGGAATCATATCGTTTTCGATAAGCGTGCGGCAGAATTCGTATTCTGTTTCGCTCGCTGCGGGGAAGCCGATTTCGATTTCCTTGAAACCGACCTTTACAAGGAGCTTGAAGAAATCGAGCTTTTCTTCAAGGCTCATGGGAATAATCAGAGCCTGGTTGCCGTCACGCAGGTCAACGCTGCACCAGACGGGCGGCTTGTCAATATATGTTTTGTTTACCCAATCAGCCGTAGCTTCGGGAGCCGGGAAAAACTGTTTTTCGTATTTGGTATAACCGTTCATAACTTTTATCCTTTCTTGTTTTAGGTACAAGGGGCTTTGAGTTCAGGAGCTGTCAGAAGCTCCTTTCAAAATAAAAAAAGCCCTAATGCACAACCAACGTTAATAATTTGTTTGTGCAAAAGAGACGAAGACAAAAATATTCTCCGCGGTACCACTCTTTTTGGCGATAATTCACCCGCTCTGCGCATGTCAGACAACACGCTTCTCTGTAACGGGAGAACCCGGCCCAACCTATGCAATGTTAAAGAACATCTTTCAGCCGACAGCTACGGGGAGGAGCTATATCTCTGCCTTGTTGCTGCCTTACACCAAACGGCAGCTCTCTGAAAAAACAACGTGCAGGACTTTTTTCCCCATCAACGCTTTTAGTAGTTTTTTGTATTTTAACGCTTTTTACCTTACTTGTCAAGCATTTGCTGCTTACAAAAGCCGCTATTTTCAGCTATTTTACAAACTTCGTTTGCTTTAACAAATTAAAGCATAAAAATCGGATATATATAGGTAAAATTGACTATAAATATTTATTATTATAATATAGCAGATATATCAGCCGTAGTTTCAACAAAAAAGTCCGCACCGGAACCAAGCAGCGTTTCCCTGTCAAAGCTGCCTGCAACGCCGACTACCGTACAGCCGGCAGCCTTGCCTGCCTGAATACCTGCAACCGCATCCTCAACCACAAGGCAGTTTTGGGGTGCAACGCCTACAGTTGCAGCTGCTTTGATGTAAATTTCAGGGTCGGGCTTCTTGTTGGTGATATCGCTGCCTGTGATAACTGCATCAAATACGCTTTCCTCAACGCCGAGTACGCTGATATTCACATCAACCTTGCGTCTGTCCGCAGAGGAGGCAACGGCAAGCTTGTAGTTTTCTCTGAGTCTGGGCAGAAGCTCAGCCATGCCGGGGGCAGCCTCAACAATGGACTTGGCAAGCTGAATGTAGATTTCATAGCATTCGTCTTTCATCTGCGGCAGGTAAGTGCCGCCGTTTTTTTCTACAACGCCGCGGATTGCCGCATCCTCACCTTTGCCGACAAAGTCTGCAAAATCCTCAAACTTTACGCTGATGCCGTATTTGCTTTTCAGGTGGTCTATAGCGCATTTCATGAGCGGTGTTTCCGAATCGACAAGAACACCGTCCATATCAAAAAGTATAGCTTTAATCTCTTTCATTTTCTATTCCCCATCCGTCAATGCCTTTATGCTGCATTGCTGTTATAATTTTTGAGCGTATATCGCCGTATTTCTTTTCAAATTCCGTTAACTGCGCTTTCATGCTTTCTCTTTCAGTTACACCGTCGGCAGGGCAGCGGCTTTTGACAACGGGCAGCTCCATACGGCGCACAATTCTTGCCGGCTCACTTTCACGGCAGAATATCATCGGGCGGATAACGTGTATATCCTTGCGTGACATATAGGTCACAGGCGAAAAGCAGCCGATGTACCCGCCGTTGAGAAGATTCATCAGAAATGTTTCGGCGGCATCGTCCATATGGTGTCCGAGGGCTACCTTGTTGCAGCCTGCAGTCTTAGCTGCATCGTGCAGCGCACCTCTGCGCATTTTGGCGCAAAGGCTGCACGGATTCTTTTCCTTGCGTATATCGAAAATAATTTTTCCAAGCTCGGTACGCTTGATTATGTATTCAATATCAAGCTCCCTGCACAGCTTTTCAAGCGGTGAAAAATCGGTTTCTTCGCCGCCGAAGCACGGGTCAAGCGAAATCGCCACAAGCTCGAAACTGTGCGGATAAAAGCGGCGTATATTGGCTAAAGCGACAAGCATAGCCGTACTGTCTTTGCCGCCTGATAAGCCGACAGCAACCCTGTCACCGTCCTGAATCATATTGTATTTTTCCATTGCCGAGCGCATATGGCTCATCATTTTCTGCATATGTTTTACTCTTTCAGAAGTGCAATAATTTCATCGCTTAATTTTAAATATTCTTCCTGCGAATCAAGGATTTTTCCGGCTATGAATTTCCAGGAAAAACGCTCGCTGTAATCCTCTGCCGTATCGTCACGGTAGGGATTGTTTTTTATCAGCTCAATTATTTCACGGCTTAAGTTTACATCACCTCTGCGCATTACACGCTTTGCGGTGAAAATAATTGAATATTTATATGTGTTTAATTTACCGAAATAAACCCGGCGCAGATATGCGTTTTCGCTGAGTGCTTTGATCATGCCGTCCTTGTTTTTGCGGTGCATGAGGCAGCGGCTTGTGAGCCTGGCAAGGCAGGAACTCACTGCACGGGAATGCGAAAAAAGCTCCTCGTTTTCTTTCAGAAAATTTACAACAAAATCAACCGCCGCCTGCGGGTTTTCCGCAGTCAGCGAATCAATTTCAATACCCAGTTGTTTTTCATTATCCAGCAAAAAATCAGCCGTCATAATCAGCCACCAACTTTTTGAATGCGTTGCCTTTTTCTTCAAAATTCTTGTATCGGTTGTAGCTTGCTGCAGCGGGTGAAAGCAGGCATGCCTTGCCGCTGTTTGTCAGCTCAAAGCTTTTTGCAACCGCATCCTCAAGTGTTTCGCACCTGACTATATTGAGCTTGCAACCCTTTGCGGTAAGCGCATCGGCAATGCTGTATCCCGTTTCGGGCATGCAGAGCAGGTTATCAATCGGGGCTGTCATCAGTCCGTCGATAAATTCGGAATAGTCAAGTCCTCTGTCAAGTCCGCCGATAATCAGTGTGCCGACGTTGCCGAGTGCCTTTACATTGCTGAGAACGGCATGGGGTATGGTTGCAATGGCATCGTCATAAAAGCTGATGCCGTTTTTTGTGTTAAACTTTTCAAGGCGGTGTGCAATTCCGCCGAATTCCGAAACAGCCTTTTCTATCGCCTCATCGCTGACGCCGAATTCACGTACGGCGGTTGCAGCAAAGAAAATATCCTGCCACTGATTTTCTCCGGGCAGAGCTTCTGTAAGTGTAGTGAGCTTTTTGAAAAACTCGTCTGTTTCGTATGCCTTGCAGCTGATTTCTTTTCTGCGTGATTTCACAAAATCCAGACTGCCGACAACCGATTCAAGCGGCTGGTCGGCGCTTGAAATAAACAAATCATCTTCATTCTGGTAACGGACTATATTCAGCTTTGCGCCGATGTAGCCCTCAAAGCCGTTGTAGTGGTCAAGATGCTCGGGATATGCGTTTGTGAAAACAGCAATATCGGGCGAAGCATGCGAAAATTCAAGCTGATGGCAGCTCATTTCAATAACGGCAACCTTGCCCTCAACCTCATCAAGGCATTCAAAAACGGGTGTGCCGATGTTGCCCATAATAAGGCTGGGCACATTGCCT
Source organism: Acutalibacteraceae bacterium (assembly GCA_045536235.1). Taxonomy (GTDB): domain Bacteria; phylum Bacillota; class Clostridia; order Oscillospirales; family Acutalibacteraceae; genus UBA8612. The sequence goes on from JAZSND010000029.1 coordinate 16,166, forward strand.
GCCTGAAGCATGCGGTAAATGAGGGTTGTTGTGGTTGTCTTGCCCTTTGTGCCTGTTATACCGATTTTTTTGCACGGCACAAAGCGCAAAAATAAATCCATTTCGCCCGTAACCGTTGTGCCTTCTTTAATCTCAACATCACGCAGGGATATACCCGGACTCTGCATAACGATATCAAAATCGTTGATGCGGTCAAGGTAGCTGTCGCCGCAGATAAGCTCGACGTTTTCATCGTCAAGTTTTACCTGGTTTTTGTCGGCGATATATATTTTTTTGTCGGGATAGTGTTTCCTTAAAAAATGATAAGTAGCCCTGCCTTCTCTGCCAAGGCCGAGAATGAGCACGGATTTATCATTGAAAAAATCAATAAGTTTCTGATACATAAAAGTTATCCTTAAAATACGGGCGGATATTATCCGCCCTTGCATTATTTGTTCTGTGCCTGTGCTGTCGGTGCACCGCAGCACTTTTTGTATTTTTTGCCGCTGCCGCAGGGACAGGGATCATTCGGACCGACCTTTGCGCTTGCTGCTTTGCGGACGGGGCGCTTTTTGTCGCTGTTGTCACCGCCGGCGTTTGTTGCAACTTCCTTGACCTTCTGCTCACGCTTGGTGTCTTCCTCGGTCTTTACCCTGACAGTCAGGAGCATGCGGATAGTATCCTGCCTTATCTGGCGGCTCATATCGTCAAACATATCGTAGCTTTCAAAGCGGAAAGCAACAATCGGGTCTTTCTGACCGTAGGCACGCAAGCCTATACCTCGCTTTAATTCTTCCATAGCGTCAAGGTGATCCATCCACTTAGCATCAACGTTATCAAGAAGAACTTTTCTTTCAAGCAACGGCATGAGCTCGCCAAGCTCTTCTTCACGCTTTGCATAGAGTGCCTCACCGCGCTCAATGAGGAGCAATCTTGTTTCATCACGGTCATCAATACCGTTTGCGAAATCTTCGGGAGCTGTCAGCCAGCCCATGAATGCTGCACGGAGTCCCTCAATGTTCCACTCATCCTTCGAAACGGAATCGGGCAGGTACATATCTATTGCATCGCTTACGTTTTCTTCAAGCATTTTGATCATCTTGCTCTTGAGTTCGTCACCGTCAAGCACCTGATTGCGCTGCTTGTAGATGATTTCACGCTGCTGGTTCATAACATCGTCATACTGAAGCACGTTTTTACGCACTGCAAAATGCTGGCTTTCAACCTTCTTCTGTGCGTTTTCAACGATATTTGAGAATACCTTTGTATCAAGCGGCATATCCTCGGGGGCATTGAGTCTTTCAAGCATCATCTGTGCTCTTTCGCCACCGAAAAGACGTGTTACATCATCGTCAAAGCTAAGGAAGAACTGACTTTCGCCGGGGTCACCCTGACGGCCGGAACGGCCACGCAGCTGGTTGTCGATACGGCGTGATTCGTGACGCTCTGTACCGATAATATATAAACCGCCTGCTTCTCTGACTCTTTCTGCCTCGGGTGCGATTTCTGCTTTGTATTTTGCTTCAAGGTCTGTGAATGTCTGGCGTGCCTCAAGGATTTCCTCGTTTTCTGTTTCAGCAAAGCCTGTAGCCTCGGCAATAAGCTCTTCGCTGAAGCCCATGCGGCGCATTTCGCTTTTTGCAAGGTATTCTGCGTTACCGCCGAGCTTGATATCGGTACCACGGCCTGCCATGTTTGTAGCAATTGTAACTGCGCCGAATTTACCTGCCTGAGCGATAATTTCAGCTTCCTTGTCGTGGAACTTTGCGTTGAGAACCTGGTGCTTTATGCCGCGCTTTTTGAGCAGTGCGCTGAGAATTTCAGATTTTTCAATCGAAATTGTACCGACAAGCACAGGCTGACCCTTTTTGTTGCATTCTTCAATCCTGTCAAGAATAGCAAAGAATTTAACCTTCTCCGTCTTATATATTACGTCGTTTGCGTCAACACGTGCAACAGGCTTGTTTGTGGGAACCTCAACAACATCAAGGTTGTAAATTTCCTGGAATTCTACGCTTTCTGTTTTTGCAGTACCTGTCATACCCGAAAGCTTTTCAAACATACGGAAATAGTTCTGGAAGGTGATTGTTGCAAGGGTTTTGCTCTCGTGTTCAACTTTAACGCCTTCCTTGGCTTCAATAGCCTGGTGCAGACCCTCGTTATAGCGTCTGCCTATCATGATACGGCCTGTGAATTCGTCAACAATAAGAACCTTACCGTCTTTTACAACGTAGTCGATATCACGGCGCATTACGCCGTTAGCCTTGATGGCCTGGTTGATGTGGTGCTGAATTGTGAGATTGCCGCCATCCATAAGGTTTTCAACGTTGAAGTAGCGCTCTGCCTTTTCAACACCGCTCTTTGTGAGGGTTGCAGTGCGAGCCTTTTCGTCAACAACGTAGTCGCCGTCATCACCGACGGATTCGACGGTTTCTTTTTTGGAGTCAACTTCACGTACCTTGACCATTTTGAGCGATTTTGCAAAGCGGTCGGCAAGGTCGTAAAGCTGTGTTGATGCTTCACCTCTGCCCGAAATGATAAGGGGTGTTCTGGCTTCGTCTATAAGGATTGAGTCAACCTCGTCAACGATGGCGAAATTGTGGCCTCTCTGTACACGCTGTTCTTTATACTGAACCATGTTGTCACGCAGATAGTCAAAGCCCATTTCGTTGTTTGTGCCGTAGGTAATATCTGAATTATATGCTTCCTGACGCTGTTTGTGGTCACAATCGTGTACGATAAGACCGACAGTAAGACCCATAAAGCGGTAGACCTTTCCCATCCACTCAGAGTCACGGCGTGCAAGATAATCATTGACGGTAACAATGTGTACACCCTTGCCGCTGAGTGCGTTGAGGTATGCAGGCAGAGTTGTGGTGAGGGTTTTACCTTCACCTGTTTTCATTTCTGCAATTCTGCCCTGGTGCAGCACGATACCGCCGAGAATCTGTACGGGGTAGTGCTTTTCCTTGAGCACACGCCATGATGCCTCACGGCAGGCAGCAAAAGCCTCAGGCAGAATATCGTCAAGCGTTTCGCCCTTGGCAAGTCTTTCTTTGAATTCGGGTGTTTTTGCCTGAAGCTCCTTGTCGCTGAGTGCGGCATATTCAGGCTCAAGAGCAAGAATTTTGTCCTTGATCGGTGTTATTCGCTTGATTTCTTTCTTTGAATAATCGCCGAAAAGCTTTTTGAAAAATGACATCTTTTTACCTTCCTTTAATCTATGAATTCAGCTAATATTTCTTCGTTTGCTATGCAAACTGCTCTGCCGTTAAAAACGATTGCCCCTGCTGAATGGAGCTTGTCAATCGCACGGAAAAGTCCGTCTTTTCCTAAATTCAGCTGCTTTGCAAGCTTGAACATATCCTGCGGCAGCTCAACCTCGTTTTTGCTGTTTTTCGGTCGGCTGAGCAGGTATTCGGCAAGCAGTTTTTCGCCGCTTGTGCTGCTGAGTGCAGCGGCTGTTTTCTGGCTTTGATTTATTCTGTCCGAAAGATAGCCGAGGCAGCTGTGCAAGGCATCGGCGCTGCTTCTGAGTATGCCGTCAACTGCTGCCTGCTTTAAAAACAGTACCTTGCAGCTGTCTGCTGCGCTGACGGTAAATTCTGGCTGAGCCTTGCCGTAAAGATTTTCGATTCCGAAAAAGCTGCCGCTTTCAATCAATGCGGTAATCTTTTTATCCTTGCACACATGGCAGCTGCCTGTCAGCACAAAGCCGACAGCCCGGCTGATACCGTGGCAGGGAAAAACAGCCTGCCCTTTTGAAAACTCTTTTATTACCGAATTTTCGCTTGCCAGAGTATAGCGTATTTCCGATTCGTCAGCTCCGCTGAATGCGGGACAGTTACAAATCAAAGCTACCGCCTTGTCTGCAAGCTCCTTGCGTATCTTCATCTTTTCCTCCGGATAGACATAAATATACATTGTTTATTATAATACTTAAAGCACTGTATTGTCAATCCCGAAGAATTTGTCGGGTATTTCTTTGATTTTGCTATTGCACTTTAATAAAAAAACTTATATAATATATAAGTTATAATAGGCGACTAATATGCAACAGGAGAAAGAAAACCATGAAACTTGGCATCGTAGGCTTGCCCAATGTAGGCAAGAGTACACTTTTTAACGCAATCACAAACGCAGGCGCACAGTCCGCAAACTATGCTTTCTGCACGATTGAGCCCAACGTCGGCGTTGTCAGCGTGCCCGATTCACGTCTTGACAAGCTTGCCGAAATGTATGACCCTGACAAATACACACCCGCAGTTATCGAATTTGTCGATATTGCAGGTCTTGTAAAGGGTGCATCAAAGGGCGAAGGTTTAGGCAACAAATTTCTTGCAAATATTCGTGAGGTTGATGCTATAGTACATGTAGTACGTTGCTTTATCAACGATGATATTATTCACGTTGACGGCAGCATTAACCCTACACGTGATATTGAAACAATAAACCTTGAGCTTATCTTTTCCGATATTGAAATGATTGAGCGCCGCATTGACCGCACAGCAAAGGCAATGAAGGGCGATAAGACTCTTGCAGGCGAACTTGAATTTTTAAAGCGGGTTAAGGAAGAGCTTGAAAACGGCGTTTCCGCACGCAATATCGAATGTACGGAAGAGGAAAAGGAAATCCTTGCACAGTCAACTCTTCTTACAGCAAAGCCCGTTATCTATGCTTGCAACATGAGCGAGGAAGATTTTGTAGACGGACTCGATAAGAACGAGGGCTATGTAAAGGTCTGCGAAATAGCAAAAGCTGAAGGCTCAGAGGTGTTGCCGATTTGTGCAGAGCTTGAAGCTGAAATTGCTTCGCTCAGCCGTGAGGAAAAGGAAATGTTCCTTGCAGATCTCGGCATTGAGCAGGGCGGTCTTGATTTGCTTATCCAGCGCAGCTATAACCTGCTCGGTCTGATTTCCTACCTGACCGCAGGTAAGCCCGAAGTCAGAGCATGGACTATTACACGCGGCACAAAGGCACCGCAGGCAGCCGGTAAGATTCACACGGACTTTGAGAGGGGCTTTATCCGTGCGGAGGTTGTCGCATTTGACGATCTTATTGCATGCGGTTCAATGGCCGCTGCAAAGGAAAAAGGACTTGTACGCAGCGAAGGTAAAGAATACGTCATGAAGGACGGCGACATAGTTCTTTTCCGTTTCAATGTATAATTTCATATTGATATTTTTGCGGCAGAATGAAATAAATAAACCGAAAGGCTGTATTAAATCATGGGAATGAGAGAATGTAAAAAAATTATTGTTGTCGGTAACTGTGGCAGCGGTAAAACCAGATTTTCCCTCAGACTTGCCGAAATTATGGGCTTGCCTCTTGTACATCTTGACAAAGAATTCTGGCAGCCCGGCTGGCGTGAAACGCCCAGAGAAGAATGGATTGATAAACACAAACAGCTTATCCAGAATGATGAATGGATTATGGACGGTAATTACAGCGCCTGCCTTAAAGAACGTTTTCTTGAGGCGGATGCAGTGCTGTTCCTTGATATTTCAAGACCCAGCTGTTACATGAATTTGCTCAAACGCAACAGAGAGTTTGCAAACAAGGACAGGGTTGACCTTCCGCCGGAATGTCCGGAATTCCTTCGTCCGGACCAGTTTAAAAAGGTCTGGTATTTTCCGAGCTCTACACGTAACCGCATAATGAGCTACATGATGCGTTACCCCCGCAAGCAGATGCATACATTCTACACAATGAAGTCTGCCGACGAGTGGCTGAGCAAGCTTGAAGCTAAAGTAGAAGAGGACAAAAAGAATAAATGATATTCAAAAAGAAAACCTATTCAAATTCGTCTGCACCCGAATTTCTGATTGTAGGGTTGGGTAATCCCGGCAGGCAGTATGAAATAACACGCCATAACGCAGGCTTTTTGTTTATGGATATGCTCAGCGAAAAGCTGAATGTAAAGATAAATAAAATCAAATACAAATCTGTTATTGGCGAAGCAGATATAGCAGGTCACCGCTGTCTGCTGATGAAGCCGCAGACCTTTATGAATCTCAGCGGCGAAGCTGTAAGAGAGGCTTGCAGCTTTTATAAAATTCCGCCCGAAAATGTCATAGTTATTTTTGATGATATTTCACTTCCCTGCGGCGGCTTACGCATACGCCGCAAGGGCAGCGCAGGCGGACACAACGGAATAAAAAGCATTATCCTTTGCCTTAACAGCGATAATTTCCCGAGAATCAAGCTCGGTGTGGGTGAAAAGCCGCATCCGGATTATGACCTTGCGGATTATGTGCTTTCCGCTTTCTCTAAGGACGATATTCCGCTGATGAAGCAGGCAATGGAAAAAGGCTGCGATGCGCTTGAATATATTGTTGACGGTAAAATTGATGCCGCAATGAGCAAATTCAGCCATTGAGTCAGAGTTAATATTTTATCTACGCAGGGAGGGGTAAATCACTTTCCTGCGTTTGAGCATTTTGTTTTGAGAGGTAAAAAATGGCTTGCTTTTATGATTCGGTAAAAGAGCTTTCAGAATACCGTGAGCTTTCACATGCGGTCGATTCAAACCGTCTGCCAATGGGAGTTCTCGGACTTTCGCATATTCATAAAGCACATTTTATCCATTCGCTTTGCGTTGAGAAAAAGCGCAAGGCGCTGATAATCGTACCTGACGAACATTCTGCATCAAGGCTGCGTGACGATCTGACTTCGCTCGGCAGCGCAGCAGCTGTGTACCCTGCGGGGGATTTCAGCTTCCGACCGACTCAGGCTCATTCGAGGGATTATGAGCAGCAGCGTCTCGGTGTGCTTTCATCTATGGCTCAGGGTACGCTGGACTGCGTTGTAATGGGTGTTGAGGCAGCAATGCAGCTGACGGTCGAGCCGCACGTACTGCGCCGTAACACAATGGTAATCGGTGTTGACAGCGAGGTACTGCCCGACATGATAGCCGATGACCTTGTTGCCGCAGGCTATGTGCGCAGCGATATGGTAGAGGGTAAGGGTCAGTTTGCCATCAGAGGCGGACTGATTGATATTTTTCCGCCGTCAGAGCAGTATCCCGTGCGTATTGAGCTGTGGGGTGAAACTGTAGACAGCATAGCTTATTTTGAAATAGATTCTCAGCGCAGAACCGAGCAGATAGGCGAAATACGTATCACACCTGCAACGGGTGTGCTGTATGAAAGTCCCGAATCGCTTATCGGTATTATCGAGCAGCACAAGGCTTCTCTTAAAGGCAAAGGCTCGGTTAAAGCAAAGGCATCACTTGATGAGGATATAGAAAAACTTAAAAACGGCGTGCGTATCGAATCGCTCGACCGTTATATGCCCCTGCTCGGAAACGGCGGCTCAACCGTGTTTGAGCATGCGCAGGGCTATATGCTTTTCGTCTGTGAAACCTCGGCGGTAAAGCTGCACGCAGAGGCAGCCGAAAAGCTGATGAATGAAGATATAAAGGCAATGTTTGAAGAGGGTGTACTCTCCAAAGGTATGGACACCTACACAGTAACCTTTGCTGAGCTTACCTCACTTTACGAAAAGCTGCACGCAGCATATCTGGACAACCTTCCGAGAGGCAGCTTTGATACACCCGTCAAAAGCCTTGTTACGGCATCCGCACGTCAGCTCACTCCCTGGTCCGGCCAGCTGCTTGATTTACTTGAGGATGTGCGTCCCGCACTGTCCCGTGATTACAGAGTAGCTGTTTTTGCAGGCACGGAAAAAGCGGCTAAATCGCTGTGCGAAGAATTGCGTGACGAAAACGTAAACGCAGTTTATCTGCCGGTTGCTCCGAAGGCGTTTTCCGAAAATATAGTCAGCGTTCTTCCCGGCAGCCTGTCATTCGGCTTTGAATATCCGGCTGCAAAATTCATGGCGATAACCTACGGCTCACGTCAGGCAAACTTAGGCTCGCTGCGCAAACGCAAGCAAAAAAACAAAGGACAGACCTTCAACAGCCTTGACGAGCTGCACCGTGGCGACTATGTCGTACACGCAACCCACGGTATCGGCATCTTTGACGGCATAGAAAGCCTGAACGCATCAGGCACAATCAAAGATTATATAAAGATAAAATATGCCAAGGACGGCGTACTTTATGTGCCCGTTTCTCAGCTTGATTTAGTTACAAAATACATTGGTCCCGGAAGCGAAACAAAAACCGTTACGCTCAACAAGCTCGGCAGCGGTGACTGGCAGAAAACACGCAGCCGCGTGCGTGCCGCAGTTAAAGAAATGGCGGCTGAGCTTATCAACCTGTACTCAAAGCGCATGAATATAAAAGGCTACGCATTTTCGCCCGATATTGATATGCAGAACGATTTTGAGCGCAGGTTTGAGTTTGAAGAAACCGAGGATCAGCTGCGCTGCATTGATGAAATAAAGCGTGACATGGAAAAGCCACACCCGATGGACAGACTTCTGTGCGGTGATGTCGGCTTCGGTAAAACTGAGGTTGCGCTGCGTGCAGCATTCAAGTGCATTGCAGATGGAAAGCAATGTGCAATTTTAGTGCCTACAACGCTGCTTGCCATGCAGCACTACCAGACAATAAAAAAGCGTTTTGACACATTCCCGATTGAGTGCGAGATGATTTCACGTTACCGCACACCTAAAGAGCAGGAAAAAATCTTAAACGGACTTCGCCGAGGCTCTATAGATGTTATTGTCGGAACGCACCGCTTGATTTCAAGTGATATACAGTTTAAGGACCTGGGGCTTGTGATTGTTGACGAGGAGCAGCGTTTCGGCGTAGCGCAAAAAGAAAAGCTCAAGGAGCGTTTTCCTGCTGTTGACGTGCTGACGCTTTCCGCTACACCTATTCCGAGAACACTCAACATGGCTATGACAGGTATACGTGATATGTCAACGCTTGAAGAAGCGCCTATGGACAGGCAGCCTGTACAGACCTATGTTATAGAGTTTGATATGGATATTATCACTCAAGCTATCGAGCGTGAAATCCGCAGAGGCGGCCAGGTCTACTACCTGCACAACAGAGTTGACGATATTGAACGCTGTGCGGCAAGACTGCATGCTGCCATGCCTGATATACGCATAGCGGTCGGTCACGGCAAGATGAGCGAGGACGAGCTCAGCGAAGTATGGCAGTCGCTGCTTGAGGGCGAAACAGATGTGCTTGTCTGTACAACAATTATTGAAACGGGTGTTGACGTGCCCAACGCCAACACACTGATTATAGAAAATGCAGACAGAATGGGACTCGCTCAGCTGCACCAGATAAGGGGACGTGTCGGCAGAAGTTCAAGAAGAGCAAGTGCATACTTCACCTTTACAAGAGGAAAAGAACTCAGCGATATTTCAACGCACCGTCTTGAGGCTATACGTGAATTTACCGAGTTCGGCTCGGGCTTTAAAATTGCAATGCGTGACCTTGAGCTGAGAGGTGCAGGCAATGTGCTCGGTGCCGAGCAGCACGGTCACATGGAGGCAGTCGGCTACGATATGTATGTAAAGCTGCTTGGCGAAGCCGTCAGCGAAGAAAAGGGCGAAGTGCCCGAAAAACCGACAAAGGAATGTCTTATCGACCTTCGTGTTGATGCACATATACCCGAAAAATATATTTCCAATGTGCCGCAGAAGCTGGCAATGTACCGCAGAATTGCGGATATCCGCTGCGAAGCAGATGCAGAGGACGTGCTTGACGAGCTTATTGACCGTTTCGGTGAGCCGCCTGCATGTGTGCAGGGACTTATCAGCGTATCGCTGCTGCGTAACAGTGCTGCCGATATGGGTATATACGAAATCGGACAGAAGGGCGATTCGCTTCTGCTCTACCTTGAGCGGCCCGATATGAAGCGTATTGCCGCCCTTGCTGCGCAAATGGGTAAGCGCTTATCAATCAACGCAACAGGTGCAAAGCCGTATATTGCGTTGAAAACAAAAATCGGCGAAACGCCCGTTGAGCAGCTGCGCCATGCGCTGTCAATAATGGCAAACGCTCAGGTTTAAATTACATTTTGTCGGTAAGACCGACACCAAATGTCGGTGCGAAGCGCACTCCAAATGCCGCCTATTGAAAAGTTTTATTAAGAAATAAAAGGCATCAACGGCGGAAATTAAATAGCGTAAAAGAAATATCACTTTAAAAAATTAACGATGCTGTGAGTTTGAACGGAACAGGCTGACGAGCATAAAACTTAACTCATTTATCTGAGCGAGGGAACCATAGGCGGTATAGCAAACTTAAAAGTCAGATTTACTTTTATAGCCGTTATGGCAGCAGAACAAAACATTTTTTGTTCTGTCTGCCGAGCGGATTTGCTATCGTCAGCCGTTGTGAAGTGCGCAAACCCCAAAAGTTTTTTTGGTTACTTTTGTAACGCTTGACAAAAGTAACAATATCTTTACTTTAAAATTTTCCACACTGTGGGGGAATCTTCCCTTTACACAAGGGAGCCCATTTGCAAACAAATTAACAGAGCGCTGAATTGTAATTTGTTTCAAAAATTTTCCTGCATAAATGTTCGCTCCCGTGACAAAATAATAGTAACTTTAAAAAGTTTGGGAGTGAAAACAATGCTTGATAAAGCGTCACTTGCGTTGGTAATTATCGGCGCACTCAACTGGGGCAGCATCGGACTTTTTAAGTTTGACCTTGTCGCTTGGATTTTCGGCGGTCAGGCTTCGCTGATGAGCAGAATTATCTACACGCTCGTTGCCCTTGCAGGTATCTGGTGTATATCCCTGCTTTTCCGCACGGATGCAGAGGGTGCAACAATAGTTGAGGACAACAATGTTGAATAATGCGGGGACAAAACCCCGTTACATACACAGGCGAACGGAGGAAAGAAAAATGGAAAAACTGAATGTTGTTCCGCTGCCGAATTCGGTTACATATCTTGGCGGCTGCACAAAAAAACAAACAGCAGAAACCGAAATCATAAACGACGAAAAGCTGGGGAATGAAGGCTACAGACTGAAAATAAACGAAAACGGAATCGTCATCGAAGCCAACACTCCTCAGGGAATTTTTTACGGCAAAAAAACCTTGCAGCAGCTTGGTTTTCAGGGTGAGCTTCCCTGTGCCGTTATTGAAGATAAGCCATGTTTTCCTTACCGCGGTTTTATGGTTGACAGCGCACGCCACATGCAGAGCATTGACGAACTCAAAAGGCTGATTGATGCTGCAGCACTTCTCAAATTCAACGTTATGCATTGGCATCTGAGCGATGACCAGGGCTATCGTATAGAAAGCGAAAAGTTCCCGCTGTTAAACGAAAAAGGTTCATGGCGAACGGGCGACGATTTCGGCGCACGTCATACCGATGAACGCTATGGCGGATATTATACAAAAGCCGAAATCAAGGCTATTGTGTCCTACTGTGCTGAGCGTTTTATTGAGGTTATACCTGAAATTGATATACCCGGCCACACAACGGCTATTATTCATTCCTACCCTTATCTTTCCTGCAAAAAGCTGCAAATACCAGTCAAAACAAAGCAGGGAATTTTTGATGATATTCTCTGTGTGGGCGACAGCAGAACGCTTGAATTCCTATATGGACTTTTTGAAGAAGTGATTGAGCTTTTCCCCGGTGAGCGTTTTCACATCGGCGGCGATGAAGCCCCGAAAAAGCGTTGGGATGCCTGCCCGAAATGCAGGGCAAAAATGCGTGAGCTCGGACTTGAAAACGGTGAGCAGCTGCAGGGCTGGCTGACGGCACAGATTGTTGATTTTATGGCAAAGCACGGCAAAAAGGTAACTGTCTGGAACGAAAGCCTTGCCGGCGGAAAGCTGCCTGAGGGTGTGCTTGTGCAGCGTTGGATGGATGCAAAAAATCTGAGCTCCGTCTGGGCAAACAGAGCAGAATATATTATCAACAGCGATTTTTATCACTACTACTGTGACTATCCGTATCATATGACTCCGCTGAGAAAAACATATAATTATTCACCCATTCCCAAGGGCGTAGCACCCGTAATGGAAAAATATGTGCTTGGCATTGAATGTCCGATGTGGACCGAGTATATTTACAGCTTTTCGTGGTTTTGTTATATGGCTTTTCCTCGTTTTGCTGCCGTTGCAGAGCGTGCATGGACAAACGGTCAGCTGTGTGAATGCGAAAGCTTTGAAAACCGCTTCAGCACAATTGTACCGCAGCTCAATTCAATGGGTATATTCCCTGCACCAAGCTCCGATTGGAATCCGACAACAGCACAGCGGCTTGCAGGTACACTCGGATTTTTTAAAGATAAAATTGATTTGAAATCTCTTTCAAACAGCGTAAACACACAGAAAAATTGATGAATATTATCACCAAAGCGTCAAATAATAAATATGCGGAGGTGATAACAATGAATTGTACAAACGAAAACAAGAGCATCCGTTGCAGCGTTGAGCAGTGCCGCCACCATTGCACTACAAACTACTGCACGCTCGACACAGTTTCAATCGGCACACACGAGGCTAACCCCACACAGCCCGAATGTGTTGACTGCAACTCTTTTGAAAAGAAATAAACACAGCATATAAAAATAAGGACAAACCTAATCGGTTTGTCCTTAATTTTTTGTGGTGTTTTTAAATCTCTGTACCGCTGTTTTTACCCGTACATCAGGGTGGTTTTCAGCTTTTAAAACAAGCGGCAGATATTTTTGAGGATTTTCGGAATTTGCCATTGCATTTATTGTCAGCGCAAGCAGCCGTGACGGGCGAAGGTAGTTGCCACCGAGAATATCTCTGTATGGCTCGCAGCCCTTTTTGCCCGAAAAGAATGCCTCAAAAAGGTTTTCCAAATTAAAAAGCTGCTGCTCTTCTTCGGCCATATCACGCTCTGTCAGGTGCTTGTTATGAGGACAAAAACGCTGGCATATGTCGCAGCCCCAAAGGTTTGTGCCTGCTGCCTTTGCTGCTTGTTCATCTGCAAAAAAGCAGTTATCCTGCGCATGCCGTGTACAGCGTTCAGCTTCAAAAGCACTTTCATGTATACAGCCCTGCGGACAAAGCTGACGGCAAATTTTGCATTCTATGCATTTTTCACTCAGTAGCGGCTCTTTATAAAGCTCTGCCGCAGTTGTGTTTGCTGCAAAAACGCCTTTGACTGCCACAACTTCAAGTGCTATCCTTGTGCCGAAGCGTTCGTTTGCAACAAGCGTACTGCGCAGCCTTACCCCAAGACCCGACACAGCAGCAAGAGCTTTATAAGGATGAGGACAAGTATAGGTTTCATAGCCCTCGGCTTCAAGCAGCTTTGTCAGCTCTTTACGCAAAAAATACGCACGGTTTGAGGCGACATAGTAGCTGTCAATAAAAGCGTAGCCGTCAGGCACACTTTTCAGCTGAGTATAGGGCAGCGCAAAAATTATATACGTGCTGCCGTCAACGCTTACGGCTTTCCATTGGGCATTTTCATTATTTAATATCGGAGAAATCAGCGAAAAAATATCAGTCATTTTTTTCTTGTTTTTCTTTGGGTTCAATTATTTCACGGGCTAAATATATCGGTCTGTTTTTGCCCTGCTCATAGGTTTTTGCAAGGTACTGACCGACAATGCCGATACTGATTAGCTGTAAACCGCCGATAAGAAGCGCCAAGAAAATCAGCAGAGAAGCACGGTCAAAATAATCGTAATAACTTATTGCACTGCATATTGCCCTGACAGCAAGATAAATCACCGATATAACCGAAAGCAGTACACCAAGAGCCAGCGGAATGCTCAGCGGCGCAGTTGAAAACGCCATTATGCCTTCAACAGCGTACTTGAAAAGCTTTGTGAAAGACCACTTGCTTTCGCCGCTTGCACGCTCCTGCACTTCGTAGGGAATATATTCGGTGTTGAAGCCGACCCATGACAGCAGGCCCTTTGAAAAGCGGTGGCTTTCGCCAAGGGAAAGCACAGCCTCAGCCACATTCCTGCGGAAGGTGCGGAAATCGCTCGCACCCTGTACAAACTCGGTTGTAGACACGGAATTAATAAGCTTATAAAAGCTTGATTTAAAGAAAGTAAGAACCTTATCTTCTTTTCTCTGTTCCTGAAAAGCCGCAACACAGTCCAGCTGAGGATTTTCATCAAGCCTTTTTACCATATAGGCAACAACCTCGGGGCGCTGCTGCAAATCAGCATCAATAAGGCAGATGTAGTCGCCCTTTGCGTGCTGAATACCTGCGTACATTGCAGCCTCCTTACCAAAATTGCGTGAAAAACTGACAATACGTATATTTTTGTCAGAGGTAGCGTGAAGCTCTTTTAATTTTGCAAAGGTTGCATCCTTTGAGCCATCGTTTACAAAAACCATTTCATACTCGTAACCTTCGTTATCAAAAACATTGGCTGCTACGTCATGAAAAAGTTTAACATTGTTTTCTTCGTTATAACACGGAACAACAAGTGAAAGTTTCATTCAATAATACTCCTTCCTTAAGTATTATAATATTTTATACAATAATTAATCAATCAAGGTCGAATTTTATGCTGCTGACCTCACGTATTTTTTTCATCACCGTGCTGACAGCAAGCGCCGTGCGTGATGCATCTTTATACTGCTCGGCTGTTTCTTCGGGTCTGGTTGCAAAGTCGAGCCAGGCCTTTGCCTCGTGCGACATGATGATGTGCTTTTCGGTTTCGCCCACAACCTCAACAGGCTCGCCGCCTTTGCGGCAGAATTTTATGCCGTTGAGCTGTGAAATCGAATCTATTGTAACGCTGCCGCCGTCACCGATTATTTCGCTGCCGCAAAAGCCCTGGGCAAGCTTTGACCAGGTCATGGTCAGCAGCATATTGTCGTACTTAAAAACAGCCGTACCGTTTCCGTCAGCTCCGCTGTCCAGAAAAGTTGCGGTGCTCCATATACTTTTGGGCATACCGAAAAGGTCTATTGCAGGATAGATACAGTAAATGCCCAGATCCATCAGGCTGCCCGTTGCAAATTTCGGATTGAATATATTCGGGTTTTCACCGTTTTTATATGCGGGATATTTTGATGAAAGCTGTGAAAAATCAAAATGTGCGCTTGTGATGTTGCCCAATGCCTGCATGGATGCCTTGAGCTTCGGGCGTACGGGGTTATGCATATACATAATAGCTTCCATGTATACCTTGCCGTGCTCTGCGGCAAGTGCCTGCAGCTCTGCAAGCTCCTCCGGTTCAACCGTAATCGGCTTTTCGCAAAGCACGTGCTTACCCGATGTGAGTAACAGTTTGCTTTGCTCATAGTGAAGAGAGTTAGGGCTTGCGATATAAACTGCCTCAACGTCTGCATTTCTTGCAAGGTCATGCAGGTCAACAAACACTCTGGGTGCACCGAATTTTTCGGCAAGTGCCTTGCCTTTTGAGTAGCTGCGTGAATAAACGCCGAGCAGCTCCATGCCCTCAACAAGGTTTGCGCCCATGATAAATTCTTCCGTTATCCAACTTGTACCGATAACTGCGTACTTCATTTTAACCGTTCCTTTTTATGTCTGAATAAAATTCGTCTATGTAATTCTCAACATCTTTTCTGCTGCCGCCAAACGGACCGGGAGTTTCCATTTTGAGTGAAACCGTTGCCGTAGCAGTAAGCAAGGATGAAAAGATATCGTTCGTCAATCTTTCGCAGATATATGCAGCAAAGGTAGTATCGCCTCTGCCTGTTCTGCCGCTTAAATTTCTTGCTCTTATCGGGCAGGTATAAAACTTCTCACCGTCATAAGCCAACACTTCGGTATTGTGGGTGATTACTATTTCCTTTGCGCCCCATGAGTGCATTATTCTTGCTGCTTCCCTTCGGTCGGCAGTACCTGTTAAAATCTCAGCCTCCGCTGCATCTGTTTTAAGGTAAGTGATATACGGCAGCAGCTCTTTTTTATCCGCCCAGTCCTCAAAATACATTGCACCGTTTTCTTTGTTTACATGGCGCAAAAAGCCCTGAACGTCAACGGCAACCTTTGCCTTTTTTGCGGCAGCCTTAATTAAATCGCCGTCAAAGTCGCCATAGACAAGGCCTGCAAAATGGTAGACTGAAGTATCCGTGTCAGGTAAATCCTCTGCCGTAAACGGAGTGCCGACACTGCGGCAGGTGCTGTTTCTGCGCTCACGGTCAGGGGTTAAATAAATATTCACCATAACCGACGGCGAATCGCACCACGAGCAGAAGATATTTTCCTTTTCAACTTTCAGTGCGTTCAGTCTGTCCTTATCGCTTTCGGGCAGTTTTGTAACGGCTGCGACCGTATGACCTAAAGCGTAAGCCGATGCCGATGAATACAGCACGGCACCGCCCGGCTGTTCAATAGTCACACCGTCACAGTCAGTATTGAAGTCGTTTGTAATGTGTCCGACTATAATTGAATCAAATGGCATTATTCTCTCTCCAGCTGTGCTTCAAACTCGTCACGCAGTTCATCTTTAACCGTATTTTTAAACAGATTGAGCCTGATTATTTCACGGCATTTGTCATAGCTTTCGGTCATGAAATCGCCGGAAATTACATTCGCACTTTTAAGGTAGAATTCATTGTTTCTGATAGCATCAATAATATTCTGATAGTACGGCTGCAGGCTCTTGTCGAGCTTTCTGGGATTGGTCAGCCTGACCTCGGCATCAAAGCCGGGAGTCTGCTGAGTCTGGAACCAGTAGATGCCGTCAGTCTGTTCGTTGTCAAAATGCGAAAGAACTTCCTTTGAAAATGTTTCTGCTTTTTTACCGTGAAGCACCGGATTCCACGGGTTGATTGAATCATATCCGCCACGGCACCACGGATAGGCATCACGGTAGTTGAGTATAATAAATCTTTTGCCGCTTTTGCGCAGCTTTTCAAAGGTGATTTCGCTGACCTTTTCATAATCGGTATAGGCAAGCTCATCCGCATTGAGGTATTCATTTATGAGCTCTGCGGTCTGCTCATCGTCTGCCGGGTAAGTAAAGCTGAACGGACCTATTTTCTGCGGATAGTATTCACGCATATCAAACACAAAAAATTCACTGTCGTTTTCTTCTATCATTCTGCGCATGCTTTCGAGTCCGTGGCTGAGCGGCTTGCCTTTGGCCAGACCGTGGCTTAAGACGATATTATTATTTTTATCTCCGCAGTAACGGATGCAGAAGTGGCGTACACCGTACGCAAACTGGTCATAGAGTGTGCCGTCCTGGCAGCAGGCAAAGGGAATCATACCATAGCTGCCTGCGTTATGTGTGCCGGGCATTACAACCTCGGTAAGCTTTACTTCGTCCTTGATATATTTCATCCATTCCTTGTAAAACATAGCTTTAATCCTCCAACAGCGAATAAAATTTTCCGAGTTCTTCTTCATTGCCTTGATGTGTACGGTTTAAATTATCTGACAGTTTTTCACAAAGTTCTTTATCATTAATAAGCTGCATTATTTTATCGGCAACGCTTTGTGCATCAATTTCGGCAAGCAAGGCGGTTTCACCGTCAGCAAGCTGGTCAAAAACGGTAGAAAACTTTGTTGCAACTATAGGCTTTGCAAAGCATTTGGCTTCATCAATTGCAATCGACTTGCCCTCGTAATATGACGGCTGCACATAAATATCGCAGTCCTTTATATACGGGTACGGGTTTGCACGTTCACCCAAAAGAATGAAATTATCTTCCAGATTTTTCTCTTTTATTTTTTCTTCAATCTGCGGTGTCAGTACACCCTTGCCGATTGAAAACCATTTGAAATCAACACCGCTTTTTTTGAGAATTTCCGCAGCATCAACGGCAATGTCGTAGCCTTTGGGCTGAGAGATTCTGCCCACAGTAAGGATGATGGGTACAGCTGCGTTTTTGTATTCGGGTGCAGTTCCGGTTGAAAACTCATTGAGTACCGTGGGTGAAGTTATATTTTCAATAACACGTATTCTGTTATTAATTTCAGGAAAAGTTTTTTTCAGCACTTTGACACATTCATCTGACACACTTGCAAGAAAATCAAGCTTATTAAAAAAGCCTGTATCAAAATCCTTGTCAAGCGGAAGCTTTGAATAGTCACTATGAATATAACCGATTTTTTTGTCGGCATTAATACAGTCAATGCAGTAATAAATTGAATTTCCCTCAAGATAGCCTATAGCCGCATCGTAATGCTTCGTATTTTTGGGGAACACTTTTTTCAGGCATTCCCATATCTGCTCACGGTCACCCGATGAAAGAGCTTTTGAATATTTGATGCGGTTGATTATTTTGCCGAAGTTTAAGACTTTGAGGTTTGATTTTATATATCCGGTCATGCTGCCGTCAAACGAGCTGTAGCTTTCCCCGCTGTCGAGAATGTTTACCTGCTTTGGTACATTGGGCAGAAAAAGTCCCTCTTTTCTGAACAAAAAAAGGTCAACATCATATTTGCCGTAGTCTATAAGACTCAGCAAGGTTATCAGGCTTTTTTCTGCTCCTCCGCTGCAAAGCGACGGAATAACAAACAGCAGGTTTTTTTTCATTTTTTCACCCGTTTTCAAATAATGTTTTTGAGTGCTTCGCCGGCGGAATAAGCTGCTGCTACCGTGTCCGGAATTTTTTCGTCAAGAATTTTCTTCATACGGTCTTTGTTTTCGCAAAGCTGTTCAAAGCAGTCAACAAGGTCCGCAGCTGATGAAATTTTATTTATTCCTCTGACACACAGTTCCTCTCCGAAAAGGTCCTGTGCAATACCTCTTGCTTTAATGCTGTAGCCGAAAGCAAATGCCGGCACACAGCTTGAATAGGCACCTATTATTGAATGGGTTCTTGCTCCCATAAACATCTGCGTTTTTGCAATATATCCCTTGTATTCTCTTGCGCCGAGATTATCGGGCAGCAGTATGCTCTTTTCAAGCTTGGCAGCTTTTGCTATTGCTGCAAGGAATTCATGGTCGTTATTATCGGGCACCATTACGTGCGGCACCAGCAGGGGAGTGTATTCTGTTTTGTTTTCAATGTAGTATAAAAATTCTGCCACAGATTTTCCCAGACCCTTTGCGCGCTTTGCAACAAGCGGACTGAAATTAATGCCGAGCAGTTTTTCGCCGCAATTGTCAGGTAAAACAACATCAGCCTTTTCAAGTGTAAATGCGGGGTCGGGGAAAAGCTGAACGTTTTCAAGTCCGTTTTTTTCAAGAAGCTGCTTTGTCAGCGTTTCTCTTGCGAAAATCCTGTCAAGTGAACGCAGTGTTGTGAGCTTTTCCGGCATCAGATCTTCTTCGCCGATGGAGCAGCCCCACAGTACAACTTTTTTACCGAGCTTTTTAAACTGAGCAGTAAGTGCACGGCAAAGCTCATTGTTGCCGTAGCAAAAGGTGTCGCCGCCGATAATCAGGCACAAATCGTAATCCTTTGCAAAACTGACAGTATCGGCATATGCAGCTTTATAGTAGTATTGATATGTGTGACGAAGCTTAACATTAAATGCGTTTATATACTTTGAAACAGGAGAAAGCGGCTGAGCATGTACGCCTTTGACAGTGAGTTTAGCAATATCCGAAAGGATGATATCTTCTTTCGGGGAATAGGAGCAAAGCCCGAATTCGCTGCCCGGAAAAGCTTTCTCTATTATGTTTACGGTTGCGCGGATAATAGCCTCACAGCCGTGATTAAGACAGCCTGAATGGTCGTAGAAAAGTACTCTCATTTTCTTTCACCTGATTTTGTGATTATATTTTGTACGGCAAGTGTTGCCAGGGTTTTTGTAATGCTGCGTTTTGCAAAAGCATCGGCAAGCGAATTGTAAATCTTGCCGTTCTGAGCTTTGACACAGTCAAGACCCACGTCAATTTTTTCCATAAGCTCTTTATTTGCAAAGCTTGATTTTATTGCCGCCTTTGCCTGTGACGGACTGTGTGAATAACACCGCTGCAAAAAATCGGCAAGCTCTTTAAAAAGATAGACTGATTTATTTGTATTCACAGTCTGAGAGTTTATCCCCAGCGAAACAAACAGTTCTGTTTCTCTGTCGTAGCCTGAAAGCAGCTCGAGCATTTTTTTATCGGAGTGCATGGCACTTGAACCGACATCAAGATAATAATATCCGTCATTGCCTGTACACACAGCCGAATTACAGTGCCGTAAAAACTCAAGAATGAACAGCTTGTCTTCGCCGATTTTTATGCCGACAGGGAATGAAATTTTATTTTCTTTTATAGTTGCGGTTCTGAAAAGCTTGGTCCACACACTGTTCTGTGTTCCGTCTGTCAGCATTTTTTCAGCATGATTTGTAAGACTGCTGCGGTCGAGTACGGTACCGGTCGGATACCATAAGGGTGCAGGTCGCTGCTCGCCGTTATAAATTAAGGTAAAACTGCCGAACGCCATATCGCAACCGTTTTTTTCGGCTGCTTCAAGCAGCTTTTCAAAGTAATCTGCTGCCACAGTATCATCTGCATCAACAAAGCCCGTGTATTTACCGCTTGCAGCATCAAGTCCTGCATTTCTTGCGGTGCTGACCCCGCCGTTTTCTTTGTGAATAACGAGCGTGTTTGGGTGGTTTGCTGCAAATTCGTCGCAGATTTTACCGCTGCTGTCAGGCGAACCGTCGTCAACAAGAATCAGCTGCATACTGCCGGAAACAGTCTGAGCAGCCAGACTTTCAAGGCATGCGGGCAGATACTTTTCTGCTTTGTATACAGGTACTATTACAGATAATCTGTACATGGATTTTTCCTTTCGTGCAGCTATTTTTCAATAATTTCATAGATGATTTCTGTTGCTGCTGCGTTGCTGTAATCTGTTGACAGGCAGTTTCCGGAAAGCTTCTTGCATTTATCCCTGCTGTTTAAAAGGTCAATCAGTGCGTCGGCAACATTCTCGGGACCCATCGGGCAGATAATGCCGTCAAAACCGTTGTTGACCTGTGCGTTGGCGGTTTCAAAATCGGTTATCAGTACAGGCCTGCCGAGTATCTGTGCTTCGCGCACGGTTACCGCCTTACCCTCGTAGCGTGAGGGCTGTGCATAAATATCGCAGGCAGCCATATACGGATATGGGTTTGTTTTTTTGCCGAGGATTATTAAATTATCCTCAACACCGTGTTTTTTTATTTCGTTTCGTATCAGCTCTTCTTCGCCGCCGTAGCCGATAAGGTACCATTTGAAATCGCAGCCTTTATCAAGCATTCTGCGGCAGCTCTGAGGTATAAGGTCGAACCCTTTGGCTTTTGTGAATCTTCCGACTGAAAGTATGGCTGTGCAGCTGCGGTCAATTCCGGCTGCTGAGTCCGATTCAGCCTGAGCACGTATAAAACCGGGTGACAAAATATTTTCTACCGTTACCAGTTTGTCGGAAAGTGACGGATAAACCTTTTTAAAAGCGGCACAAACCTCATCGGAAACGCCGGCTATTTTATCAAAGCAGCTCCAGGTTTTTCCGTCCTTTGCAAAGTTCATCTTTGCAACTGTGTAATCAGTATGTATCCAGGCAATTTTAGTTTTTGCTTTTACCTTTTTTGCGGTATATTCGTGCGGCCACATAAAGCTTATCGCTGCATCATATTCTTTTTTGAGCTTGGGCATGAAGCCGACACAGTTTTTCCAATATAATGAAAGCAGTTCAAATGCACTTGCATCGTCAAGACCGTATCTGAGCGAAACAATATATCTGGATAAAACCCTGCTGATTGCAATAGCAGGATATTTTTTCAGTACGTCTTTTATAGGCTGTGTCATGCATGCGCACTGCGGAATTTCGGGTAAAAGACAGCAACGCTTGTCAACGAGCGGTAAAAATTCACCGCTGACTGAAAACAGCAGTAAATCAACATCATATTTATCATAGTCGAGTTCACCCAACAGACCGACAAGGCTGCGTTCAATTCCGCCTATTTCCATGCCGCCGCTGACAATAAGAAGCTGCTTTTTGCTCATTTTCTGAATCTCCTCAAAAAATCTACCCCGAAATAACGGTGAATTACTCTTGTTATACGGTTGCGTACGATTTCTTTTTTCGTCATCCAGGTTTTTGCATACCAATGAATTGCACGGGTGTTTTCAGTCTTTTTCAGTTCTCCTGTGAGGTCGTTGAACGGACAGAAGTAATCACGTGAAAACACAGTGAAGCCGTCACAGTCCTGAACAGAGCCGTTATCGCTGCGCAAGCCGCGGCTCTTGAGAATATCGGTAAAGATTCTGCAAACAGCATATGTGTTCTGCGATCCGTCGTCGTTGTAAAAGTTAAGCTCACTGTAAACCCTGAGGGCTGCGGAAAATTCTGCGTTGCCCGGGTTCTTTGCCCAGAGAACAAGACCCGGATTGACAGAATTTTCGGTTTCAAATCCGGTGAAAGCGTCTTTTTCGAGCAGGTCATAAAAAGGCTTTACAACCTCTACATCTGTGTCAAAATAAAGTCCGCCTTCATCGTGCAGAACCTTAAAACGTGCAAAATCTGAAACGAAGGCATATTTTTTTGCGTCATATGCCTGTGAAACATATTCGTTCTGCCTTACATCAAAATTGCTTTCGTTCCATTCTTTTATTTCAAAATCGGGAAAGTACTTCTTCCATGAGGCAATGCATTTTTCAATCAGGGCAGTTTTCGGATTTCCGCCAAACCAGAAATAGTGGATTGTTTTGTTCATGCTGTACTTCTCCTTTATCAGTAAACAAGCGAGTAAATGAATGAGAACCACACAGTATTATCAGGTGTAAAGAAGTCACTGCGGTAGTCGTACATTCCGGCAGATTCTACGATGAAGAACAAAATATATGCGCCGGTGAGGAGAATTCTTAGCCACTGCTGCTTTTTTTCCTTGAGAACAGTCGAAAAAATGAGTGCCAGAAGAACGCACATGTAAGCATAGAGATAAAAAGCAAAACGTGCAAAAATCCAGTTGTAGAGCGAAATAAGGAAAATAGCAAAATGGACAACGGAGAGATTTGCAAGGACATCAACAACAGGTCCGTGCTGTCGCAGTTCCTTATAATATATTGCCGAAAGAATCATCGGAATAGCATGGAAAGCTACACGGAGTATGTTGGCACCGCCCTCATTTCCTTCTGTAAACCAGCCTTCACCGTATTGCGAATAGTCACTGCCTTCAAGGAGATCCAGAAACGACGGAAGAAATAAACTTACAAAAATAAGTACAGCAATGGCGGCTGCAATGATTGCAAATGTTGAGGGTGACCATGCTTTTCTGCGACAAAGGAAGTAAATCGGAATCATTATCAAAGCTGTAGAATGGAGATAATAAGCGATAACAAGAAAGATCATGAATTTCAGGAAATCATGCTTCTTTGGCGAAAAAAGATATTTAGTGGCAAGCATTATAACAGCGGTTGCGGTGAACTGGCGGATACCGTTCATTGTTCCGGTGTAAACACCTGTGGAAAAATAGAAAAAGAGTGCAAGGGTAAAATCCGGAGAATATTTACGGAACATCAGAAACACAGGAATATAGCAAATGAGTGAGGTTACCATGATGAAGGTTGCGCCGTCGCCGCCGAAACTGATGATAAGATACATGAGGTATGAAAACAAAAAGTTGGATGCACCGAATTCGGGAAGGGGGTTGCCGCTGCTTGCTATGTTTTCAAGCATGTGTATGTAGTAGAATGTATCACCAATAGTGCGTCGCAGACCTGCAAAAAGAATCATGACAGTGCAGGCAACAAGAAAGCCGGCAAGATTGGGCTTGGCGGTATTCCATAGCGTGCGGCTTCTGCTCGGTGCGGCTGTGCCGAACCAAGCGCCTATCATGCTTATTGCAAAAACGGTTATCATCGTTGTGGTCATATGCTAATCCTTTCATCGGCGGCTGAGGTGAAAATCAGCCGTTTTCGGAATTGAAATTAGGTACAAGGCTCAGCAGAGTCCGGCGCACTGTACGCTTGTCCGCTTTTCTGAGCTTTTCAAGTCCTTCTTCAAGACGGTCGCTGCTGAAATCAACAGGGGGAAGGACAAAAATTTTATCGTTACAGGTGAGCTGCATTTCTGTTTCCTCTTCTGAAAGAGTGAGCTCTTCATACAGCTTTTCACCGGGACGCAAACCGGTAAACTCAATCGGAATATCCTCATAAGGCTTGTAGCCCGAAAGTGTGATGAGCTTTTCGGCGAGTGAAGTTATGCTGACGGGTTCGCCCATGTCAAGCACAAATATTTCGCCGCCCTTGGCGATACCGCCTGCCTGAACAACAAGCTGAGCGGCTTCGGGTATGGTCATGAAGTAACGGGTGATATCCTTATGGGTTACCGTTACGGGGCCGCCGTGAGCTATCTGCTCCTTGAAAATCGGGATAACGCTGCCGTTTGAGCCGAGAACGTTGCCGAAACGAACGGCTGCGAAATGTGTGCCTGTATTTTTGCGTTCAAAGTATTGGATAATAAGCTCGGTTACACGTTTTGTTGCACCCATTACGTTTGTGGGATTAACTGCTTTGTCAGTCGAAAGAATAACAAACTTTTTAACACCGCTTTCAATAGCTGCCTGTGCGGTGTTGTATGTACCGAAGATATTGTTTTTGACGGCTTCGCAGGGGCTGTCTTCCATGAGCGGAACATGCTTGTGTGCAGCTGCGTGGAAAACAACGGAAGGCCTGAATTCTTCGAAAACTTCCTTGAGCCTCTGAGGGTCCTGAACAGAGCCTATGCGGATGAAAAACTGCACCTTTCCCTGGTATTTGCGGTCAAGCTTGTTTTTGAGGACAAAGGCGTTGTTTTCGTAGTTGTCGAAAATAATAATCTTTTTGGGCTTGTAGCGTGCTGCCTGGGTACACAGCTCGGAGCCGATTGAACCGCCGCCGCCTGTTACAATAATAATCTGGTCTTTGAGGTAAGAGCAGATATCGGTGTTGAGCGATATTTCGGGACGTGCCAGAAGGTCGGTGATGTCAACATCTCTGACCGTGGTTTCATTCGCCTGTTTTTCTGTTATTTCCTGAATGGAAAGGGATGTTTTGAGTGTGCAGCCTGTTTCCATTGCCAGGCGGAGAATTTCGCTTCTTCTCTGCGGCGTTGCAGAGGGTATTGCGTAAATAATTTCGTTTACACGATATTTTTTTGCAAGCTCCGGTATGTCCTCGCAGGTACCTTTTATGGGAATGCCTTCAACGTGTCTGTCACGTTTCATCGGGCTGTCGTCAACAAAAATTACAGGTTTGCCGTTTGCAAAGCTTTTTGCTTCGTATTCCTTGAGAATCAGCAGACCCATATCACCGGCACCGATAATCATTATGCGCTTGCTTTTGCGGTTGCGTATTTTAAGGGAGGCGGCATGCGCCTTTGCAATGCGGCGTGCCGCACGGTATACAAGGCGTACTGAGCCGGTGACAGCGGTAATCAGCAGCACTGCTGTAAAATAAACGCTTACACGCAGCACCTGTGCATGGAAAAGTGAAAGTCTGTTTGCCATCGAATCGACGCCTATTGAAATCAGGGTAGATACGGCAGTCGCACCGGCACAGCGCAGCAGCTCATGCAGACCGGCATATTCCCACAGACTGTTGTACAGTCCGAAAAACATATACGTCAGAACAAAGATAACAGCCGTGTAAACACTTCTGCCGAGAAGTGCGGGCAGAATAACTGCCTTAAATTCCTCCCACGGGTAGTTCATCACACCTATGCCGATAAATGCAATATTAACAGCTACCGCATCAATAAAGATGAGTAGCAGCCTGCGCAGGGTTATTGTCAAAAAGGATTTGCGTTCTTCGGGGGTGGAGTGCTTTGGAAAAAACTTTGTGCTCAAGCGAATACCGCCTTTCAAAAAGTGTTACCGCATAATTATTTAAAACAGAAATATAATTATTTAAATACAGTTAAAATAATTATAATACCTTAACGGCAAGTTGTCAATGATTAAGGCGGATATAATTATATTGACAAACATCAGGCAAATTGGTATTATTTTTTTGCAGCAGAATATGCTGCTAAACAACAAAAAGGAGAACTTTTGATTATGATAGGTTTAGGTAAATGGGGTTGCCATGTTGAAACAATGTTTTTCAGTGGCGATGTAGAGCTTACAGTCAAGGACAACAACGGCGAATACGATTTTGAAGTTGTACTTCCCGGTATTGATGTTCCCTCTTATGAGGTAAAAGATATCGAAGAGGATGATGATACCCTCACAGCAACAATCTATGTGCCCGATATCAATAAGGATGCTCAGCTCAATGTAACCTTTGACGGTGATACATTCAGCGGCTACCTTAAAATACCTTTCCTGGGCAAAATCAAATTCAAGGATGGCTACAAAATCGCCTGAGTTTACATTGTTGTAAATTCTGAGAAGTACTATATTTTTGGAGGTATAAACCAATGGATGTAATTACATCTACCATAACACTCGTTATTTCCTTTATCATGGCTGTCGGTCAGGTACTTGCTCCCATAGGCGAGCTTATCAAATCCGGCGGTGAAGATGCATTTTTCACCGAGTGGTCAGCAACAGATGAATTCACAAAGACCGATTATATTGAACTTGAAAAAGAGCCCGGTAAGGATTTTGTAATCCTCAACCTTGCTGATATTCAGCTTAACGACGGCGCAATATACGCAAAGGACGGAAGATACAGCTTTGAGCTTGTTGACAAGCTGGTTGCAGAAACTCAGCCTGACCTTATCACACTTTCAGGTGATAACGCTGTCGGCACAATGTCGTACATAGAAGTTATAAAGAAGGTTGATTCCTTTGGTATTCAGTGGGCAGCCGTAATGGGTAACCACGAGGGCGACGGTATCATCAGCGAGTTCTGGGCAGCATATCTGCTTGCAAATGCCGAAAACTCAATCTATGAGTTCGGTCCTGAGGATATGGGCTACGGTAACTATGTTGCAAATATCACAGAAAACGGCAAAATAGTTCACACTCTTTTCTTTATGGACACGCACAATAACACCGATTATACCCTTGATGACGGCAGGGTAGTAAACGGCTACGATCATCTCTGGAAGAATCAGATGGATTGGTACAAGTGGGCGATTGAAGGTACAGCAAAACTTGCAGGCTATACAGTGCCCAGCACAGTTATTATGCATATTCCCGTTGTAGAATACCTTGATGCGTGGGAAGCAGTAAAGGTTGATGCTGAAGGCAGAGAGTTCGGCGAAATCGATCCGGATTATTCTGATATCGCTTCCGGCAGCAAGGATGAATATGGCGGATTCCCGCCCTATGATCCTGCTAACGGCATTGAAGTCAACAACGGTTTCTTTGAGCTTTGCAAGCAGCTCGGCAGCACAAAGGATATCCTTGTCGGTCACGACCATGTTAACGATTTCTCAATTCTTTACGAAGGTATCCGCCTTAACTACGCTTTGAAAACAGGCTTCGGCAGCTACTGGCAGCCTGAGTATATCGGCGGCACAACACTCAGCGTAGATTCTCAGGGTGAGGTTGAGCTTGAGCAGCACTACTATGACCTTGCAGAAAACGGCTGGGATATTACAGACGATTAATAGTTCCTTAAACTGATTACGGCTTGTATGGATTTTGAATTCCATACAAGCCGTGATTTTATTTTGCTTCGGTTTATTTAGAAGTGATACTGTTAAGTCCGTAGTAGGCTGCTTTGCTTGCGTTCGACCAGTTGTCGGGGTTCGGGGAAATATCGGATATGCTGTAAAGCGGTGAGCGTACATTGTCCGATACAATTTCGGACAGCTCTATATCGTAATTGCCGAGTGCCTTCTGTTCCTCAATATATTCCACACGTTTTTCATATTTCTCAAAGGTTTCAAGTGTGTCTGTTCCCAGCTGAATATATGAGCCGGCACACCATATGCAGCACAGAACTGCCAGAACAAAAACAAGCTTTTTTGTAAATCGGTCAAAGTGAGGGGCAACTGAATAAAGCATGATTCCGCAAGCTATTATAATACATACCGTAAGCCCGAACCAAGCTCTTTTAGGGAAGTAAGGGGAGATTATCATTACTCCGGCGCCGCCGACTGAGCCGAGGACATATATCAGCGCAAGCAGTGCTTTTCCGGCACTTTCTTTATGGTTGAATTTTTTAATCAGCAAATACAGCACAGCGAAAACACATATGGGAGCGCCGAGGTAAATTACGAAATGCACCGGTATATTTGCTAATCTGAACAGTACGGATGCGCCTGTGCTGTTGCCGAAGGCTTCCATTCTCGTAAAGTTGCCGGGTGCAAGAACCATAAAGCCGAAGCCGGCAAGTGAACCTGCAAGCGAAGTGAATGCCCATATGGGAAGCTTTATTTTTTTGATTTTGTAAAGTATAATAAACAATACACACATGCCGATAAATGCGGCACCTGAATTCTCGTTTGTTGCGCCTGCAATTGCCGAAAGCGGTAACAATAAGACAGGAAGTATTTTTGATATTCTGCCTATGCCGTTTCCGTCAGCCCAGAGCCTGAACGGGAGCAGAGCAGCAAGACGTATCGTACTGCCCCAGAGGTAGTTTATACTACCGTCCATCCACAGCAATGTTGTGCCGTAACTTTGGACGAATAACCATATCATAACATTGATTGCAAGGTAGAGTAATGGCGAACTCTTTTTATTTATACCTTTGCAGTGCTTGTAAACCAACAGCGTAAAAAGAACATATACTGCAGCATTTGCGATATTGAAAAACGGTTTCCCGAGCAGCAGAAAACACTGAAGTATACCGTGCAGCAGTACTCTGCCGTTTGTTTCGTTGTAGTGGTTTGTCATGGAAGCAACAATATCGGAAAAAGAGCTTATTCTTGTTTCGGGTGAGCAGTTATCGCTGTAGATAAAGTGGTAGTTGAAATCGTCGGCAGCAAGGGGAGTAAAGCTGTTTAAAAAATACATCATTACAAAAGCAATCAGCACCAGCACGATAACAGTAACTGTGCTTGTTTTCTGATTTCTTTCAAACTTTTTATACACCTTGCTTAAAATCCTGTCCGTGAAGTTTTCAAGTTTGTATTCAATCTGAACTTCTGTCATATCAAACCTCTTGCGAATATAAAATAATCGGATTATGTTTAAAATATAGACTATACTGAACGAAATGTCAAACAAAACGCATCACAAAAATTTGCCTTTCATAGCATAAAAATGCTTGACAAGGTTAAAATAATATGGTAATATTACTTCCGCACACACGGAGAGATACCGAAGTGGTCATAACGGAACGGTCTTGAAAACCGTCGTACGGCAACGTACCGTGGGTTCGAATCCCACTCTCTCCGCCACATAAAAATCCCTTTATTTAAAGTTCATACTTATAAACAGTTTCACCATGGAGAAGTACCCAAGTGGTGAAGGGGCTCCCCTGCTAAGGGAGTAGGCCGGGTAACCGACGCGAGGGTTCAAATCCCTCCTTCTCCGCCAGAAAAAAGGACTTGCGAAAGCAAGTCCTTTTTTCAATTAAATAAATCCCTTGCTTTTATGCTGCAAAAATATACAGCAGCATCATTATCAGCATTGTGTCTGCTTTGTCCATGGCAAGAATCAGAATCAAAGCAAGCAGTAACAGAGAATCATCGTGCTGCTTTATATAGCGTTTCGGCGGCGGTTGTTCAATACGCCGCAATTGAACATTGCATATTCTGTCTGCCTGCTGCTGCATCTGTCTGAGTTCTTCATCCATTGTTATCACCATTGCAAATTACAATTTGTCGGTAAGACCGACTCCAAATGCCGCCTGTTGAAAAATATCATCAATAATAGAAATACATCAACGGCGGAGATAAAAAAGCGTAAAATAAACATCAATATAAAAAATTAAAGATGCTGTGACTTTGAACGGAACAGGCTGACGAGCTGAAACTTTACTCATTTATCCGAGCGAGGGAACCATAGGCGGTATAGCAAACTTAAAAGTCAGATTTGCTTTTATAGCCGTTATGGCAGCAGAAC
>JAZSND010000028.1:0-12850 GCA_045536235.1 Acutalibacteraceae bacterium
TGCAGGCCAGCCGAAGAAGCTGGGTTTGTCAAAAGCCACGATATTATGTGTCACTTTCATGTTTCTCACCTTTTTGAAGCAAAATTATCAAAACAGTAAAAAGACCCCAAATGAAATTTCTCTTGTTTCATTCGGGGATCTGAGCCGTATAATCAGCAGCCGTGACGCTCCTTATAAATGCGGATAACCTCTTGAAGGTCCTCCTCTGTGTCTACGCTGACCGCCTCGTACTGTGCGGGTGCGGGAACAATTTTGATTTTGTAGCCGTGCTCGAGAACCTTGAGCTGTTCAAGCGACTCGGCTTCCGAAAGAGGTGTGGGGGCAAGCTTTGTGTATGTATTGAGGAACTCGTGTGTGTAAGCATAAATACCTACATGCTCAAAATACTTTGCATGCTGAGCATTGCGGGGATAGGGGATGGGGGAACGTGAAAAATAGATAGCATTGCCGTTGACATCGGTAACTACCTTAACAACGGTGTTGTTGTGTATATAATCTTCGCCCTCGATCGGAACGCTGCCTGTTGCCATAACGCAGTCGGGGCTGTTGATAAGTGCAGAACCGATATCGTCAATAATTTCGGGGGGAACAAGCGGTTCGTCACCCTGAATGTTGATAACATAATCGCAATCATAATTGCTTGCAGCCTCTGCTACACGGTCAGAGCCTGTGGGGTGGTTTACACTTGTCATAACAGCTTCGCCGCCGAATGCAATAACTGCATCGTAAACACGCTGGTCATCGGTTGCAACAACGACCTTGCTGAGAACCTTTGATTTGCTTGCGTTTTCGTAAACATGCTGAATCATGGGCTTGCCGCAGATATCCTTAAGGGGCTTGCCGGGCAGACGGGATGAACCGTAGCGGGCGGGAATAACACCTAAAACCTTAGCACTCATTTTAAAAATCTCCTTTTATATAATCTCAGAAAGTATATTTTTCACTGATTGCTTTACGCATTTTATTAAGAGAGAACGGTTTGATTTCATCGCAAATGCGCTCACGCATTGCCTTGCCTTCCTCAGTATTCTGAGGAGCAGAGGAGAAATCGAGAGTTATACCGAGCTCGTTGCAGATACGGTCAACGAAAATCGGCCACAGTTCACCGATATCGCCGATAACGGGAATGCTGTTTTCAAGGCGTGTGAACGCTGACATTTCCATACGGAACGGAATCTTTGTAAGCTTTGTCTTGGGAAGACCCTCATTAATTGCTTTCTGAATAAGCTCGCTCTGCTTGTTAAGATCCCATGAACGCTTGAGGTTTTCGTCAAGATCGAAGCGGATGAGGGTTTTGTCCTTGAGGCTGTATGTAGGCAGACCGTTCATTGATGCCCAGATGCCGTGACCTGTGTAAGTTTCAAACGGACCGTCGTGGATTTCCTGTGTAAGAGCAACTGCCGATTCGATAATGACATCTGCATCAGCGAGCATTTTTGCAATGCGCTTGCAGCGTTGGCTTACAGGGATACTGTCGGAAATGCAAAGACCGACCTGACCGCCGCCGATAAGCTGAGGAACACTTACAAGAACAGGTACACCCTTAATAGCACCTGCGCCGATCATTGTTCTGGGGTCAGCACCAAGACCTGCTACATATTCAAAGCTTTCGCCGAGTGTCTGCGCAGCAACCATAACCTCTGTTGAAACGGTTTCATTGAAATAGCCTACGGGGTAAGCCATGTTACCTGCTGCCTTGATGATGACTTTGCCTTCTGCTTTTTCGCAGATTGAAACGAGCTCTTCGTCAAGGGGAAGCTCGGAACGGATACGAGCCCATTCCTCTTCGCTGAGCTGTGTAAGCTCATAAATATTGCCGCGGCAACGTACGTTCTCAGGGCATTTGTCGCCGAGAATATCTGCATCAAAGCGCTTTACACGGTCAAGTGTGCCGCCCATTTCGTGTGAAATAACGGCTGAGCTTGTTGTTACGCCGTCAATAAGACCTGCGTGGATGAGAGTAGCTATAAGAGTTGTAACACCCTCGTGCAGGTTAGGACCGCTGCCGATGACTGCTGCGACCTTACCGCCACGTTTTTTAACTTCTACTACACGTTCAATTGCAGTAGCTAAAAATTCTTTTGTTTCATCAGGGAGTGCCTGATAAAGCTGTTCAACCAAAGCCGGTGATGCCATAATTATTTCTCCTGTTCATATTTAGTTAGTAAAATATCTTGGATTTGACTTTTCGTCATAATTTCAAAAAAGGTTTTACCTGATTTTTTTGCCGAAGCAAGCGTCGTCATGGTCGAGTGACAAAAGGGTGAAATCATATTTTTTATAGAAACTCATCGCTCTTTCGTTTCTCGGTCCGCAGGTAAGGCAGACGCCCGCAACTCCTTTTTCTGCAAGATGGTTACACAGAGTATCAACAAGCTTGCCGCCCATACCCATTCTCTGATATTCGGGAAGAATATCAACATGGAAATGAGCAGGGTATTCGTCCTTGAACTTTTCCTGGGCATTGTATGCTGTTGATGCCCACTCGTATCTGTCCTCACCGAAACTGTCTGAACGGGGAAGATACTCACTGTCGAAAATCTCCTTGAACCTGTCAAAATTTTCCGCACAGATGATATAACCCACCGCTCTGCCATCGTCATCGAGTACAAAGCAGTTTTCCGGCTCGTGCTCAATATAGTAATTGCAGAATGTGTTGTGATAAAACTGGCCCGTTAAGAAATTCGGCACTTCTTCGGGACCCTCGCTGTTGTGACAGACAAAGTGCACATCATCGCGATCTTTTTCTTCGTATTTCCTGATGGATACCATTATAATTCACCACCCTCAATCCGGTATATAATTGAGATTATCATAAAAACAAATAAAAAGCAAGAAAATAATACTTGAATTTTTTAAAAATAGGTGTATAGTAAAGATATACAGATTTATGGAGGGCTTATTATGAATTTTAAGGACAGTTTCACAAAATCGGCAGTAACAGCCCTGACGAATTTTATTATTTCAACAATGCCGAAAAGGTATTTCACAACGCAGCAAAAATCTGATGAATTCATGCTCAAGGGCAACGCAAAGTTTTCATCTGTTCCCGGTGAAAAATGGATCTGCGGCTTTGGCAAGGCGGCATATACCCCGACCGATTATAATAATAAAACATATTATATTGCCGGCTACGATTCGAATAACCCCGTAAAGGGAGTGCTTGATGATCTGTACGCAAGGGCAGTTTACCTTGATGATAACAGAGGCGACGGCGGTGTGATTTTCTGTGCACTTGACTGTGTGGGTATGAGCAGAAAAGATATAAATGATATCCGGAAGTATGCTCTTGAAAGCGGCAGACTCGGCAAAATGAAATCAATCAACATTTCTTCAACTCACACACACGCCGGTATTGATACACAGGGTCTCTGGGGTGAAAAGATTTACAAAAGCGGTAAAGATAAAGCTTTTATGGATAATCTCAAGCAGCAGGCAGCCAAGGCTATCATTGCAGCTTATGAGAACAGAAAAGACGGCAGGCTTTTTATGGGCTTCACAGCTGTTGAGGATATGCAGGCTGATGTCAGAACTCCCGTGACTTATGACAAAAACCTGACCCGATTCCGCTTTACACCTGATGATAAATCAGGTGATATATACATAGTAAATTTTGCGTCACATGCGGAGCTTCTCGGAACAACATCGCTTGTCAGTGCTGACTTTCCAGCATATCTCATAAAAGAAATTGAAGAAAGCATACCTGGTTCAAACGCTGTTTTCTTCAACGGTGCCGTAGGCGGTATGATTTCCGCAAAAGAAATTAAAAAGGTTTACAGAGATTCAATAGACTGCGAAGCATATATGAAAGGCTTCGGTAAGCAGTTGGGTGAGATTGCGCTTTCTATTGAGGATGAAAAAGAGCTGAAACCCGTTCTCAACATAAAATCAAAGGGTATTATGGTTCCGGGTGACAATACTGTGCTTATTCTTGCAAGATATCTTAAGGTACTCAATAACGATATCGGCAGAACAGAAAAGAAAAGCAAGGCAAGTATTTATTCTGAGGTTGGCTATATGGAATTGGGCGATAAGGATGTAGCTGTATTCCTTATTCCCGGTGAAATCTTCCCTGAGCTTTATAACGGCGAATTTCTTACGGAAAAGGACAGTGCAAACCACAGAAAAGCAAGCTACAAAAAGGTGCTTGCCGATATGACGGATTGCAGACACAAGTTTGTTATAGGTCTTTGCAACGATGAGCTTGGCTATATTCTTGCAGAAAACGATTTCCTGCTCAATGAAGCACTGCCTTATATCAACAAAGCTACTGACGATATGGACAGAGATCATTATGAGGAAACAAACTCAACAGGTCCGTCAACAGGAAAAATTATTCTCGATGAAACAGAAGACCTGATTAAATCCGCAAAATAACTGTCAGTCTGATGATTCTTTGCACTTTTTACAGTTTTATCTTTTAATAATAAACTATTAAACATGTGAGGAGATGTAACAATGAAAAAACTTTCCGGCTCATTTATCGCAATCTTTCTTGTATTCACAATGCTTTTCTCCGTAAATGCTTCGGCAGCAACCGTAGCAGGGGGGCACAATCAGGCTATCCGTGCTGTAACAAGTGTTCTGGGCGGAATTATTGACGGTGCGATAAAATTACTTGGCATTCTTGCGCCTACACCCGATTACCCCACGGTTGAGGAATATTTTGCAGCTGACAGCGAAAACTTCTATGAAGGCACCGAAACATTCATAGACAATGCAGCTGACGGAGCAAAATGGTCGCTGGGCTTCGGCAAGGAAAGTCTTGTCCCCGCCAACCTTATTGACGGTACTAAAAAATACTATACCGGCGGCTACTTCACACAGAAGGTAAGCGGTGTTTTCGATGACCAGAGAGCAAACGCAATTGCTCTTAACGATGGCTCCGGCAGAGGAACAACAATTTTCGCATCTGTAGACGGTATCGGTGTGGCTAACCGTGATGTCCGTGCTATCAGAGCTGCGGTTGAGCAAAAGCTCTATAATAAAGGTATTATCAGCGATATCAATGCCATCAACATAAACGCAACACATTGCCATACTGTTATTGATACGCAGGGTATCGGTCTTGATCTGTTGCCTAAAATATTGAAAAGCTTCTTTTTTGGTGCTGAAAGGTCAATCGACAGCGAATTCCTTGAGACAATGATTGACCGCACAGCCGAAGCAATTGTTGAAGCATATCTGAATATGGAAACCGGCTCGCTCTACTATTTTGAAACAGTCGGCATTGGTAAGGACGATAGCAACGGATTATTCACTGACGATGAATATCCGTATATCTACAACAAGAGATATTATAATGAGAGCTACCCGCATCGCTTTGCCTGCTTCAAATTCGTTCCCGATAACAGCGAATCGGCAGGAACAATCTTTACAAACATCGGCGCACACCCCACAGTTATTGATGAAACAACAGAGCTTCTTTCCGCTGACTTTCCTGCCTATATGGAAGAAAAAATCAACAACGCAGGTATGAATTTCATGTTCATACAGGGTGCGCAGGCTCCTGTTTCTGTCAACAAGTGGGCTGAAATACCCGATCCGGTCGCCGGTGAGGTTGAAGCAGTTGTTGCAGCAAACCCGACCGCAGAGGATTACAAAACAGCCATACTTCTCGGTTATGAGTACGCAAGGCTTATACTTGAGGCCCAGGACGAAGTGAAAGAGGTTGAGCCTGTACTCAATGTCAAAATGACAGAATATGCAGTCAAGCTTGAAACAGGTCTTTTGGGCTACGGTGCAACAGAAGGCTTTATCGGTACAACAACAGTAGAGGATTCCGAGAGCAAAACAGGCTATTCAATAATCACGGAAGCGGGCTATATCGAGATAGGTACAGATATTGTTCTGCTCACAGCACCCGGTGAGCTTGTTCCTCAGCTTGTTTACGGCAATGTTGTTTCAGCAGAGGATTCATACCTCGGAACCGAGTGGACATACGAAGCAACCGCAAGCCTTATTCCCGAAGACAAAACCGTTCTTGTAATGGGACTTTGCAACGATGCTATAGGCTATATCCTTCCCGATAATGATTACGCACACTTCATTGCCGATTCAATCTGGGATATGGACGGTGCCGACAAGCTTTTCGGGACCTACCACAGACATTACGAAGAAATGCTTTCAACAGGCAGCACTGCGGGTTCTGCAACGGTTTCGGTTCTTAATGAGCTTGTAAAAAGCGAAAATCCGTAAGTTGTTCTGCTAACTTTAAATAAACCATTCAGGCTGCCGGTCCTATACATTAATGAACCGGCAGCTTTTCTGATGATATCGGCAAAAAAGCCGATACAACATACTAAGCAATAAAAAGGGAGTGCAAAAGCAATGGCAAAAAAATTTTTTGATCACATAATACACGGCGGTGATTACAACCCCGATCAATGGATAAAAACGCCCGAAATATGGGACGAGGATATGCGTTTAATGAAGCTGGCACACGTCAACAGCGCTTCAGTCGGCATTTTTTCGTGGGCGGCACTTGAGCCTGAAGAGGGGGTATATAACTTTGAATGGCTTGATACCATACTCGATAAAATGCATGAAAACGGTATTGCTGCAATTCTTGCTACTCCGTCGGGAGCACGTCCTGCGTGGCTTGCACAGAAATATCCCGAAGTTTTAAGAGTGGAGGAAAACGGAATACGCAACGAATACGGTGTGCGTCACAACCATTGTCTCACATCACCTGTTTACAGGGAAAAGGTGCGCAATATCAACAGAAAGCTTGCAGAAAGATATAAAAATCACCCTGCGGTAAAAATGTGGCACATATCAAACGAATACAGCGGCGAATGTCACTGCGAGCTTTGCCAGGAGGCATTCAGAAACTGGCTCAGGGAATATTACCACAACGATATTGACGAACTCAATTTCAAATGGTGGAACGGCTTCTGGTCGCATACGCTGAACAGCTTTGACCAGATAAGCTCACCCAAAGGCAGAGGCGAAGACCACATTACTGCCCTTAGCCTTGCATGGAGGCGTTTTGCAACGGACAGCCATATTTCTTTTTTTGAAAATGAGATTGCGCCTCTGCGCGAAATTACGCCCGATATTCCGGTTACAACCAATTTCATGCGCAGATATAACGGCATAGACTATCAGAAGTTCGCCAAGCACGTTGACCTCGTATCGTGGGATAACTACCCACACTGGGAAAAGGGCAGAAACATTGATGAAGCACTTGAGGCGGCATTTCTTCACGACTTTTTCCGCTCAATCAAAAACGGTCAGCCCTTCTTCCTGATGGAAAGCACGCCGTCGCTGGTAAACTGGCACGATGTAAATAAGCTTCCGAAATCAGGCGTGCATGAGCTTTCGTCAATTCAGGCAATAGCTCACGGTGCAGACAGCATACAGTATTTCCAATGGAGGGAAAGCAGAGGCGGACACGAAAAATATCAAGGTGCTGTAGTTGACCACTGCGGACACGAAAACACAAGGGTTTTCAGGGATGTCACCAGACTCGGCAAAACTCTTGAAAAGCTCAGCTGTACAGTCGGCACCGAAGCCGAAAGCAGAGTTGCTCTTATCTATGACTGGGAAAACGGCTGGGCGGTAAGCTCCTTCTGCGGTTACAACAACATTCACCGCGACTATGTACAGGAATGTATAAAATGGTACGCACCGTTTTATAAAAGAGGCATCAGCGTTGACATAATTTCAATGCAGGACGATTTTTCAAAATACGATGCCGTCATAGCACCATATCTTTACATGCTCAAGGATGGCACGGAGGAAAGAATTGCAAGCTATGTCAGAAACGGCGGTAGCTTTGTTGCGACCTACCTTACGGGCATAGTTGACACAGACGACCTTTGCCACCTCGGCGGCTTGCCCGCAGGAAAGCTCAAGGAGGTTTTCGGCATATGGTGTGAGGAAACGGATTCACTCCCTGAGGATATGCCGGGTAGTGCCGAATTCAACGGCAAAACTTATGAAATTAATCACATCTGCGATATTATACACGCAAACGGTGCGGAGGTTCTCGGCAAATATAAGAGCGATTTTTATGCAGGCATGCCCAGCGTAACAGAAAACAGCTACGGCAACGGCAAGGCTTATTACGCAGCCTTCAGAAACGACAGCGATTTTACTGACGATTTCTGCAAAATGTTCATTGACAGAACCGGCATTGCACCCGATGCGGATATAGTACTCGGCGACGGTGTGTTTTTGAAAAAGCGTGGCGAAAATATATTCATAATGAACTTTGCCGACAGTGAAAGAGAAATCGTGCTTGATAAGGTATACACAAACGTAATCACAGACGAATCCGTTAGCGGCAGAATTACCTTGCCTGTCTGTGGATATGCCGTAATTAAATAAAAGGAGCTGCATAAAACAGCTCGGTCATACTTTAAAATCCGTTTGTCAAATTCATAAATTAAGAAAGCAGTTACACATTTTGATGTAACTGCTTTTTTAAAATAATATATAATTAAATTTATATTCCTATGATTTCTCTGATTTGTTTTGCTGAAATATTGTTCAGATTCTGGCCTTTCAAAGCTGCAATGGCGGCGGCTGCACCGGCTGCTTCGCCTATACCGACACATATGGGCATAGCCCTGAAATTTGAGTGTGCCATATGCGTACCCGAAATGTTTCTGCCGCAAAGCAGCAGGTTTTCTTTCACGTCAGGCAACAGACAGCGGTACGGAATCGTATAACCGTTTTTCTGCGAAAAATGCTTTTGCACACCTGTTTTATCCAGTCCCGAACCTGCAATATTATGTACATCAAAATTAAAGTAGGCATCCTTAACAACATAATCGTCAAATACCTTAGCATCAAGAATATCCTGTTCGGTTAGTGTATATTTACCCTTGAAATGTCTTGTTTCACGTATGCCGATTAGCGAAGCGGAACTGATGATAAAACAGTTTTCGTATCCCGGAACAAATTTCCTTAAATATTTTACTATATCGTCCATCTGTCTGCGGCACACAAGCGTTGCTTTTGTCAGATCGTCTGCGCAGGTTCCGTCTATATCAACTGCGTTTGTCATGTTGCAGGTAACTATTCCGGGCAGAGTTGTTTTGTAAGTAAGAATGTGTCCCGCAGGGTAGGGAATATGCTGTTTTGCAAGTGCCTGAAGCTCGCCGTCGGATGTTTCATAGGTTGATTCAAACGAGCCTAAAAAGACTGCTCTGCCGTAATCTACGCCGCCGACCTTAAACATAAGTGTTGCCGGCTGCATTTTGTTGTCGCTTTCACGCCCCAAAATAAATTCAGCACCGGCTCGTGCAGCAATATCGCCGTCACCCGTTGCGTCTACGGTGATTTTTGCATAAATATCGGTTTGGCCGGATTTATTAATAACGGTAGCGCCAAGCACTTTGTCACCGTTACATATTGCATCCTGAGCAAAAGTATACAGCATAACAGAGCAGCCGGCCTCATCAAGCATTTCAAGATACAGGGTTTTCAGCTTTTCGGGGTCAATCAAATCAACTATTATATTTTTAAATTTGCCCTCGTTATTTTCGGCAGTTCGCTTTAATATTTCATGAAATAACGGACTGCAGCAGCTACCTGT
Source organism: Acutalibacteraceae bacterium (assembly GCA_045536235.1). Lineage (GTDB taxonomy): Bacteria > Bacillota > Clostridia > Oscillospirales > Acutalibacteraceae > UBA8612. Next base: position 9,548 of record JAZSND010000028.1, read on the forward strand.
CCAATGGCTCATAAGTCCTGAGGTTGATATTCCGCCGACTTCACCGCTTTGTTCAACAAGAATGACCTTAGCACCGTTTTTGGCTGCCGTATATGCTGCTGCAAATCCCGAAGGTCCGCTTCCAAGAATCAGAACATCAGTATGTAATTCAAACTTTGCTGTCATAGTCTGCTCCTTTAATATGTGTTGAAAAAATGTATGTGTCAACACAATATTTTCTTACTTGAATTATATCATAGGTACATCTGAAATTCCACTATAAAATTATACGAAAGAAAAACCCACAGAAGCTATTACTTCAATGGGGCTCTGGCGGAGAGCAAAGGATTCGAACCCTCGAACAGATTATAGCCCGTTACACAATTCCCAATAGCTCTTTAAAGTGCTAAAGTTTGTTGATATACATAGGTTTTTGACCACTGATATTTTAGTTGCGACGGCGAGAATTGATATTTTAATCATACTTGTTTCGGATATTTATGACACCGCTACCGTCGTCTTTCCGTCGTCAGAAGTTGTCATATGAATTGAAAATATATAGTTTTAGTAGCAGCATACATATAACTCGTTATCTTTAAAAATCAGTTGTTTATCAGCTTCAAATTCTTTCCAATCATTTTTACCAAACAAATTATTGCATTCTTCCTTGGTCATTTCAGTTACTGTATATTGTGAATCAGAGTATACCTCTAAAATCGATTTAAATGCATATTTGACCGATGTTGCCGAGTCAGTATATGTTTCATCAATATTCATATCAAAGCAATCATCATATCCGTAATATATTTTTTCAATTGCATTCCCGGATTTTTCTTCATATTCTTTTATTGAACTAATAACTTGAGCTACCCATACTTCATCGGATTGATTTTGCTTCTTTAATCCATTTTCATATGTTACAATTTTATAAATGTTTAAAGATAAAACAACCAACAATATTATCGATAAGAATATTTTAATGAATTTTTTAGGTTTAAGAGACACTATTCCTATAATAAACAATGTAAATATCGAAAACAAAGGAAACATTGTTCTGGTTGCGTGTGATGTTGAAAGAATACCCGACAAATATGCCGAGAAATATGCGGCAGCACATGATAATGCAATAATAAGCGTTTTAAAAGTATCTTTATTTTTTATCCAATCGACAAGCAGTATGACCAACCACACAAAACCGACAATCAAAAATGCAAATGTTAATATTTCTGTATCAAAAAATCCTCTGCCTTTCAGAAATGAGTGTTGATGAGAAATGAAATATTTTATATTTTCGATGATTGACGAAATATTTATAGCAATTCTTTCGTTTGCACTTAATCCGAAATAATTTATAAAAAATTTACCTAAAACAAAGTATATAATTCCGCTTACAATAGTTACTGTTGCGCATTTTAAGTAATTCAATATTATAAGCTTTTTATCTTGATTTTTTGCGGTAAAAATCGCACAATAGGCGATTGCGAATATCGCAAAAACAGATATAAATTGTTGATATACAGCCGTAGCCAAGACAAGAAGTATTGCTGATAAAATGTATTGCCAGATTCTTCTTGAACGAATAAGAATTATCAAAGAAGAGAAACAAATGGTAATTCCTATTGCTGTTAGAAAAATACATTCAGGAAATGAAAGAATATCACAAAACCATACATTATAAACAGAAATAAGAACAGATAGATTAATAACAGCTAATGAAATTATATCATTTGACTCTAAACATTTGTTAAACTCTATTACAACAAGTGAAATAATTGCAGGAACTAAAACAACATAGAAAACAATATCTGATGTACTATTAATTATGGGATTATGGTTAAATATCGATAAGATTTTATAAATTAAAGCTCCAAAATAACGAAAACTACCGATAAAAGCAGAAATATGAGCATCTGCACCGCCAAGTAAAATCCCGTATGAATCAATACTGAAATTACTTCCACCAAAAACAAGGCAAGGTAACATCAAAATCAAGTTGCATATATATATAGCAAAAAGTATTTAGATGAATTCTTTTTAAGAGCTTTATTGTTAAATTTCAAAATAAACACCTACAATCTAAATTTTAATTCAATTCATTACACTTTAACACTTATTAACTTAAAATGCAAATATTAATTATTGAATAAAACATCCATATATTTTTACCTATTCAATTTATTGTCGTCATACCGTCGACTTTGGAATATTTCATAGATGAATATATGATATTAAACGAGCCATTGGGAATTCATAGTTCTCAAGGGATTCGGTAGTTGATGGTGGATATGATTGACAGATGCGTTACTCGATTAGTAGTTGTTCAAAGAAGTTTTTGATTGTTTGGATATTTATGTTTCACGGAAGGTTGTGCTTCTGCCGTTGTAGACTTCAGGCATTATTTTAGCACCGAGTTTGAAGTCGGATATAAAATACTCTTGTTCTGTTTCGGACAATATTCGGGTGTAGGCTGATTTGAGCTATTCATTTTATTTATGTATTCTTCGGACAACTGACTGCATACAGACTTTGACAGCTCTGCTACTTTGTCAAAGCATTTACCGTATTCAGAACCCCTCACAAAGCATATTTCATTAGGGTTTATGTTGCCGTAGTATAAATCTTCAAGTGTTGTTTGTTTCATTTTAAATCAATCCTTACAAACAAAAAAGTGCAACAGGAATTCATATCCCATTGCACTTGATTGCTTTAATATTTAGTACAAAAAATTGGAATTTGTCAGGCTTTTAATTCTTGGCTAAATTCAAAAACTTTTCTATATTCTCCGCATCCATATATCCGAGCTGATACAATTTGTTTAACCCGATTTTGTTTCTTGTCGCTGTTTTAATTCCGAAACAATCTTTAGGATAAAGTATCAACACTTTGCCTTGTTCTTCAAGTTTAAGAATTTCATTTATCCTATTATGATATAATGTGTGCGACATTGTTATAGCTTTTGCAATTTGGGGATATTTAAAAAGCAATGGATTAACAAGCCATTTTGGAAAAGCAGATTTCTTATAGCTGACAGGAAGTGTCAGACAAATAATCAGCTTGTCACAACCGTCATCAAATGCTTTTCTATATGGAATCGGGTCAGAGATACCGCCGTCGAAATATCTTCCGTTCTTAAACAAAACGGGTTGACGGGTTACTATAGGTAATGCACAGCTTGCCTTTAACAAAGTAAAATCATCATAGGCGAAATCGTTTTTATAAAAATATTTTTGTTCAGCGGTCTGTGCATCAGTTACCGCAACAACAAACTTTTTGGTTGATTTTGTAATAGCATCAAAATCCAACGGATTTTTGCCGTAACTGTTT
>JAZSND010000036.1:0-112156 GCA_045536235.1 Acutalibacteraceae bacterium
AGCCTGGTTTGCACCAGCTTCGTCAGCGATCATGTCACGAGTAACTGCCTTAGCTGCGTTGTAAGCTGCTGTAGCTGCTGCTGTGTCAACATATGCGTCAAGGTCAAGTGCTTCGTATGCTACGATAGCTGCATCGAGTGCGTCGTAATCGCAAGCGCCGAGCTTTGTAAGACCTGTGATAGCTGCTTCAAGTCTTGCTGCTGCTGCGTCAACTGCATCCTGCTCGGAAGCAAGTGTATCATCCTTATTGAGAGCTTCTGCTGCTGCAAGAGCTGCGTTGAACTCTGCAACGGAAGCGGATGTGCAGTTAGCTGTGTCAGCTGTAGCTGCCTTAGCAATAGCTGCCTTAAGAGCTGCAAGGTCTGCATACTCTACGGGAGGATCTGTGGGCTCTTCTGTTGTTGTTTCAGTTTCGGGTTCTGAAGCGCCGCCAACTGTAAGAGTGAGAGTAGCTTCGGACATATCGTATACACGCTCGTAGACTGTGTCGCCGTAGCCGGGATATGTGTCCTTAGCAATGTTGTTGTTAACGGGGTAGATGAACTGAAGGCCGTCAGCTGCTGCTGCTTCTTCTTCATCACCGATACCATTGCCGTCTTCGTCAATTGAATAGCAACGTGCAAGGTATGTTGTTGCTGTCTGTGTAGATGTGTAGATACCTTCTGCGGGGATGCTGATGACACCGGAATCGCCGGGCTGTGCATCAGGAGAAACAGTAAGGTTGAAGTAGATTGTGGGCTGGTACTCTGTAACGATGATACCGTTCATAGCATAGGGAGCGTATGCATAGTTTGTATCAGCCTGATAGAAAGCGTAGAGGTAGTTGTATTCTGTATACTTTTCATCAGCATAGTATGTTGTTGCTGTGTTACCTGTACCTCTCCATTCGGGGGGCATGTACTTCTTGATGTTTGCATAGTTCTGAGCCTTTGTCTTACCGACATAACCGGAAGAAGCGTTCATAACTACTTCGTTGAGGTACCAGGGATTGTCGATAGTACCGTCTGCACTGTCTGCATGGTCTGCATCATACTCTGTCATAGCAAAAACCTTGGAGTAAGAAACAGTATTTGCTCTTTCAAGGTAGTTGTATGTGCCGTAATCAAGAGTTGTGGGAACATAGAGACCGTTTGAATAAGCGATACCGAAGTTACCGAGTGTGTGGTAGTAGTTTGTCTGAACCCAGATTTCAACACGAACTACATCACCGGGCTCTACGGCGCCGTCTGTGATTTCGGTATAAGTGTCATCGTCGGTGTTAACCTTGTATGCCTTAAGACCGATCTTTGCTTGGTACGGGTTATTTACGGGATCATACTCGTAGTAATCCGTAATGGATGCTGTTGCACCGACTGCTACCATACCGATAAGCATAGCAACGGAAAGTACAACTGCTAACAATCTTCTTGTCAGCTTCATTGAGAAATTCCTCCTTATTTTTTTATATACGTTACGCTCTTAACGTAAAATATAACTAAAGAAACGTGCGGATCAGTAAATAATTACTGTGCGACGTGAGTCTGATTGAGTGAGCCGCTTTCAACATCGCCGGAGATGTAGAGAGCCATAATGCTCACATCACTACCGTCGATATAGATGCCGTAATCACTATCAGCAAAAAGGTCGGCTGCATAGTAGCCTGCACCTTCGGTTTCAAGGTCACCGGATATGTAAAGATCCATATTCATGACGTCTGAACCTTCAATTATTGCATCGCCATTTGTATCACCGAAGATGATAACAGTATAGCTTGCAAACTCGTTGCCGGAAGCATCAAGAACAGTAACAACTGCGCCTGTGCCCCAATCGCCTTTGAGCTCATAGGAGCCGTTGTTAACGGTAAACTGGTCCTCAAATGAACCGCCGTTATCGATAGCGCCAAGATCGAAGCCACAAAGGTATGTGTTGTCATCGCCGTCGAACTGGATTGTTCTGACGGAGTAACCTTCTGTAGCTACAAGCTCCGGATCTGCAGCAGAAGCAATGGATACTGCAACGGGATCGGAAACTGTGACCTGAAGGTTTTCGGCGCTGCCAAGACCTTCAGTATTGATATCTTCAACGTCTACTATAAAGCCGTTGTAGAAAAATCCAGGATCGCTGTTGATAAATACTGTACCTGAACCGCTTGCGGTATCACGAACCTTAAGCTGGAAGGTAAAGCACTCAACTGCAACACCGCTGCTGAATGCGCCCATAACAGCGTCAGCAGAGGGGTTAGCGTACCACTGAATTACAAATGCCGAATGTGTGTCTGCATATCCTGCAGGAATAAAGCCGGCGCTATCACCGTAGGTTGTTCTACCAGGTGTAACAAGTACGGAATCGATGGGAGTTGTTGCGCTGCCCTCGACAACTTCAAAGAAATCCTTTGAATAAATTACCGGCCAACGCATTCCTGTTGAGTTGTAGTTATTACTGACACTGATAGTTACCGTGATTATATCTCCCGGTTCTGCAGATTCGGCACTCAATGAAAGACCAACGGACATTGCTTCATCACCTCTTGCTGTTGCTGCAGCAGAACCGCTGAATGCAAAACAGGAAAGCAGCATTGCTACTGCCAGCACAAGAGATGCTGTTTTTTTCATTTTTCTTGTCATTGGGTTGCCCCCTTTTTAGCGAATGGGCTCACGGAGCGGAGCGAGCCGCCCCGTGAACTTATTTTGGTAATTTAAATAACTTATGAACCTGAACCGTCCTGCGGATATGAGTAGTAGTCAACGTCACCGCTGATCATCATAGAGATGGTCTGTGAGTCGAAACCGTCGATACCGCCGTCGCAGTTAACGTCAGCTGCAAGGTTCTGGATGCCGAAGGAGTCGTAAAGGTCACCGGAGATGAGAAGGTCGAGCTGAGAAATGTCAGCACCTTCAACAGTACCGTCACCGTTGATATCAGCATAGAGAACGATGTAGTAAACTGTGCCGTCGTCAAGCTCAATATAGTCGCCTGTACCAAGCTGACCAGCGTTGTTAGCATTTTCGTAATAATCGTAGCTTGCGCCGCCTGTTGTACCGATGAGTTCATAGATATCATAGCCGCATTCAAGCATAAGACCGTCGATATACTGGAAGTCGCCTTCATCGCCGTAGCCGTCCTTGACGGAGGGAGCCCATTCAAAGCCGTTGTCAGCAAGAACGCCTTCTGCGGGTGTGAAGTCAAGACCTGCTTCTACTCTTTCAAGAGCATCAAGTGCATTGCGGAGTGCTGCTGCTGCTTCGTCAACTGTAGCCTGATCGTCAGCAAGGAGATCTCTTGAAACTGCAACTGCTTCATCATATGCTGCCTGAAGATCTTCAAGACCTACATAGAGTTCTTCGTAGTTCTCAGTGTTGAAGATTTCTTCTGCTTCTGCAATGTACTCATCGAGCTGTGCATAATCTGCAGGATCGGAGCCCTTATCGGAGAGACCCTTGTATGCAGCGATAAGCTGATGACGTGCTTCGTTAACCTTTGTCTGGCGAAGGTCAGCGCTGTTATCTGCAAGAACTACATCAGCAAATGCCATTGCGCGCTCAAGAGCTGCCCAGGATTCGTCTGAGTAATCATCCGGATTGAGAGCTGCTGCGTTGTTAGCAACAAGTCTGTATGCGTGTGTGAGATAGTTCTTGGAAGCTGCTCTGCGAACAAGACGCTGAGCATTCATTTCGTACATGTGGCCTCTGTAGGTGATATCGAACTGCTTAAGTGTCGGGATAGCATCTACTGCTGCGTAGTATGCATTCCACTCTTCTTCAGTTGCATTTTCACCGGGCTCGTCAACATACTGGGAGTCGATGAGAGAATTGAGGTTATCTCTGTGCTCCTTGTAACGATCCCATGTGTAAAGTACGTAGTCTTCTGAACCCATATAGTTGTATGCGGGATCATCATATTCCATACCTTCGGGGTTGGAGGGATTGTACTGCTCCTTAAGAGCTTCAAGTGCACCAACACCTGCGCTTACTGCGCAAGCATCAAGGTCTGCTGCTGCTCTCTTGAGGTTAGCTGCAGCTGCTTCGTATACGGAAGCATCGAATGTGTTGATTGTCTTGGGCTTAAGAACAATAGCCTGTGCTGCATCGAGTGCTGCAATGTAGTTGTTCCAAGCTGTTGCTGCGTTAGCTGTGTATGTTGTTTCAACAGTTTCGCCGGCAGCGTTTGTTGTCTTTTCTGTGTACTGGAATGTACCGCTTGTAGCGTAGTTAGACTTCTGGCGGTTTGCATCCATAGCAGAACCTACAAGTCCGTAGAGACCGTAATCCTTGTAGAGAACAACCTTGCGGTTGACTGTGTAGTCAAGAGAACCTGAACCCATTGTTGCACCAAATGTAAGGGTGAGGTTTGCATTGAATGTTGAACCGTAGCCGTTGTCGATGAGCCACTGATATGCATCCTCGAAGGACATATCAACAGGCTCGCCTGCATCGTTTGTTACCTGGGGAATATTGAGCTTATAAAGATCCTTATCGCCAAAGTAACCGCCCTGACCTGTTGTGAAGTTTTCAAAGTCGGGAGCAAGGATAACGTCTGCGGGCATATCTGTTGTGAAGCCCTTGAATGTAACTGCTGCGTCGTTGGGCATGTAGTTACCTTCTGCGCTGTCACGGCCGATTGTGAAGTTCTGATCGCCGAGTGCGCCCCAGCTTGTTACGTAGGATACAGGAGCAGAAATGATGAAGTGGTTGTTGATACCTGAACCGTCTACGTAGTAGAGGGGAAGATCATACTGGTCATAATCGTAGTAGCTTTCATCATCGTCAGCGTGTGTTGCGCTTACGTATGTGTAGAAACGTACTTCGATGGGTTCATCTGTAAGTGACTTGCCGAGCTCGTTAAGAATCTCGTAAGCAACTGTAAATGCAACAAGTCCGTCTGCTGAGAGCTTACCTGTTACGGGGAATGTAGCGGATTCACCGCCGTTAAGAACAAGACCTGCGTTGTAAGTGATTGCAACTGCGGAATTGTCAGACTTGATTGACTTGATAACAACCTTGTAAAGGTCGTCCTGAGTTGTCTTGCCGTTAGCATCTGTCCAAGCTGTGTTAACACCTGTGGAGCTGTTACGTACTGTAATAGCTGTGCCGTTAAGTGAACGAGCGGAGTCAATGATAAGGTCGGGGTATGTGACTGTCGGGTCTTCAAGTGTCTGCTCTGTTGTGAGCTCAAGGATCATACCTACGAGCGGAAGAGCTGCGGGAAGAAGATCAGTACTGATAGTCTTAAGACCGGAGAGAAGACCGTTGATAACACCACCGAGAGACTGAGGTGTGAGAATACTTTCTATTGTCGGGTATGCGATGGGCATTGCACCGGGGATGATAGCATTGAGAATTCTTCTGACTGTACCGAGAATTACGTTAACAGGTGAAGAATCAAGCTCACCGCCGGGATGTCTCTTGAGTAAGTCGAGGAAGTACTCGATCTTGAGGTCAAGAGCATTACCGAGGATAATGTCAAGAATAAGAACTTCGGAGCCTGTGATTGCAATGGAAGTTTCCTTACCGCTTGCATCAAGAACTCTTGCTGTTTCGGGAAGCCAGTTCAGCGGGATAAGACCGAAGATAACCTGGTCGAGCTTTTCCCATGCGGAAAGGCTTGTGTTGGAGCTGAGGTCGGAAGCATAGTTGAGGATGCCGCCGTAGTTCTTAAGAGCCCAGTCAACGATATGTGTGATTGTTTGGTCGAATGTAAGACCTGCGGGGATGTCAACATTAACGAGAGAGTTGAGGTAATATCTTGCGATAACAGCTGCGACTGCCTTCCAGCCTTCGTCGCCGTTGGGGTCGATAGCACCGCTCTGAAGTTTTGCGTAGATATCTTCTTCCGGAACCTTATCAGCGATAAGTTCGCAAAGTGCATATGTAACGATTGCACGAACTGTTGTTACGTTTGCGGGAAGAATGATGTTGGGAGCAAACTGCTCGATGAGGCCGGGGCCGAACTTGAGAACTACGTCTGTGAGAGTCTGGAGCTCATCGATTTCTGCATCAGAGGGGATTGTGATGTATTCGGAAAGATAAGCATCGCCGTACTCTTTAAGGAATTCTCTTACGAGACCCATGAGGTTGGGAAGGATCTGGTCGTTTGAACCGGATTCCCAAGCTGCATCGAACTTGGAGATATCCTTGAGCCATGAGCCGAGGATGTTGTTGAACTCGGAGATAAGCTCTTTAGTTGCGGAGTTAGCGAAATCGTAATCCTGGATTTCGTAATCAAGGTTGATCATTTCGCCGAGAACGTTAAGCTCAACATTGCCTGCTGCAACGTCTTCTGCAAGGCTGTTGCCTGCGGGGAAGTTGTATTCGGATGTTTTGAGCTTGATGATATCGGAGCAATCGTCAAGATAGTAGCCGATTGTTTCCAGGCTTGTTTCGCCTGTTTCTTCATCAACAACTGTCTTTGTGATTTTGTAAGCTTCGAAATCTTCTACGCCTGCAAACTCATAGAAGAACTTCTTGAACTTGGTGTTACCAAGGGGAACAAGAATTTCGTTGTATGCTCTCTGGAGAGCTGCTTCAAATACATCGTAGAAGCTTGCTGCGTCGATATCGAGGATACCGGAGAGCTCCATTGAGATGCCCCAGTCAAAGCTTCTGCCAAGGCTTGCTTCGAGATCATCCATCTGATCGTCAACAAGCTTCTGAACCATAGCATCAGCTGAGTACTGTGCGGAAGCCTTCTGAGCTGCTGAGAGCTCATCCCACTCGGGGTAGCCATTCTCATCGTCGGGATCGTAAACTGCATCGTAGAGCAGACCCTTGATGAGGTTGGGAGCGTCAAGGTAAGCACTGATCTCGGGAAGGAAGCCTTCAAGGATACCTGTGAGGGTAGCGCCGAGGTTAAGTGTGCCGTAACCGTAGGAAGCAAGAAGAGCTGCGTTGTCGCCAATAAAGTTGAATATTGAGTAGAGAACGTCAAGGTCTGTCTTGCCGGGAGTTGTTCTGCGGCAGCCTTCTGCTGCAAAGTTTTTACTGTTCTTATCTGTGTTAAGAGATTTGAACTCAAGGTTACCAAGATCGCCTGCGATATTAACGATAGTAGCCCAAGCTGTACCGTTGTAGATGTTCTCGAGAGAAGCAAGTGCAGCGTCGATACTTGAATAGTTGATTGTTACGTTGATAACGGGAACTTTAATGGATGTTTCATCCAGGTCAGCAAGCAGACCGTCGATTGCGTCGAGAGCCAGTGAAGCCAGCTGTGCAGCTGTGAATATAGGCTGGTCGATTGAGTCGTAACCGGTGATTGCTTCGTCCTTATAATCGCTGTATGCTGCCTGCGCACCGATTGCGAGGGTTGAGCATATCATAACGATAGCAAGGAGCATGCTGAGAAGCTTTTTGAAATTACTCAAGTGATACACCTCCGTAAAATTTTGCAAATGATTTTTATTTGCAGACTTAAGTTCCTTTGTTCGGGGAACTTACAGCCATGCTGCGAATAGGGAATTCGTCGCTTCGGTTAACAACCTCCTTCGAATAATCTTGCCGATAAAACCTAAATCTGCCGTTTTAAACGGTACCGCCGGTGGACATTTCCTTTCGGTGTGACCGCCGTCCGGCCCGAACAATAACAGACCAAGCTTTAAACGGCGGGGCTTTATTAGCAGAAGCAATTTAACCAAAGGTACAATCGCTAATGGGGGCACTACCCCCTTTGTACCTTTTCAGTTATTATTATATTAATACTAAAAGTAGTGATTTGTCAACCTTAATTTGTAAAAGTTATCTGTTTTTCCTATTTGCACAATAGATATTTTCAAATTTTGTGCATAAATACCGCCAGGATTTTACGTTATTTTAACTTTATTATGTTCTGACATTTTTCTGCTTTTTGCGAAAAATACCACCTGTTGTATACTGCCGTAGTATAACCACAAAATATGTTTTTCTTTGTCGGTTTAATATCTAACTGCAAGATTTTCAAAAACTTTTTCAAAAATTTATCTATATATTATATACATTATATATATTGCTTTTTGTTTTCCTGTCGGAACAGCAAATAAAATAAAAGGCTGCACACCGGGATGTTGGTGTACAGCCGATTTAACTCAGTTTTCTGTATTTTCTGTATTTTCGGACGGTTTTTCATTATTGATGCTGTTATCAGGCTCATTCTGGACAGGCGGTGCAGAAACGTTTTTCTTTCTGCGGCCGAAAAGTCCGTAGCCGTAGCCTCTGCTGCCGTAGCCGTAGCCTCTGCTGCCGTAGCCATAGCCGCCACCGTAGCCGTAACCGCTGCCATAGCCATAACCGCTGCCATAGCCGTAGCCGCTGCCATAGCCGTAGCCGCTGCCGTAGCCGTAGCCGCCACCGTAGCCGTAACCGCCACCGTAGCCGTAGCCGCTGCTTGTGTAGTAGCGGTTAGCACGAAGTCCTCTGCCCTTATTGAGAATCTTACCGTGTGATTCTTCATCGTTCATGGTGAATACTGCACCGGCGATATCAATATTGGTACCTGCGATTTCATCAAGTGTTTCATTGATTTCGCTGAGCTTTGCATGCTCTTTTCTGATAACAAAAATCATTGCATCAGCAAGCGATGACATAACAAGGCTGTCGGAAACAACACGTGAAGGCGGAGTATCAATAATAATGTAGTCAAATTCACGTCTTGCGGTTTCAATTACCTCACGCACCTTATCGGCATCCAGAACCTCAGCTGACTTCTGGGTAATACCGCCGCTGGGAAGCAGGAAAAGACGCAGACTCTTTACATATTTAATTGATTCTTTATATGTTGATTCACCCTTGATAATCGGAATAAGACCCGACTTATCATCATACTTGACACCGATAGTGCGCAGAACAGCAGGCTTACGAAGGTCCGCATCGATAAGAAGGACCGATTTGCCCTTTTGCGCAAGTGAACAGGCGATATTAATTGAAACTGTGGTTTTACCTTCGTTTTCGTAGGTTGATGAAACAATAAAGGTTTTGTAGCCCTTGTTATTGTAAAGGCCTTCAATCTTTGTACGTATTGATTTAAAGCACTCAATAAACGCAAAGCTGACCTTTTCTTCATCCGTTATAAGCAAGCCGCCCGTAACCGTAGGCTTTTTGTTGATAAGACCGGTAGTTTTACCGACATAGGGAATAGCACCGATAACATTGGCTCTTGTTTTGTTTCTGATATCATCTGCGGTTTTAACTGTATCGCTGAATACTTCAATAAGAAGAACTATAACTGCGATAAGAGCTGCACCGGCAAGGAACATAACCAGAGCAATTTTTACTGCGTTATCGCTGTTGTTTACTGTGGGTGCTGTAGGATAGTTGACAAGTCTGATACCCAGTGTGCTTGCTGAAGAACGCAGATAATCCGGGAATACGTCAATTATGGCATCCATAACCTCTCTGCAGAACGCAGGATCTGTTCCGACAACCTCAAGACCGAAGAAGCCCTTGACGCCGGGATTGGTTACAGTAACTGAAGATGAAATCTGGCTGGCTGAATATTTATTATCTGTAGCTTCAACAAGGCGGTTTACCATAACATCGCCCTTGAGGAGATAGCGATAATAATCCGTATCACTGTTTTCGTAATTGACAACGACCGTGACAAGTTCCTCTTTGCCGCTTTCATCGGAAACCTTGATATACTTGGTTGTAGTAAACTGAAGAGTTGAGCTTACTTTATAGCTTTCAACGTATGTTGCCTTGGCAAAGAAATATCCGCTTGCGGCAAAAATAACGCCAACCATAACAATAGCCCAAAGCCTGCGGATAAGTGCACGAATCAGGCGGATAACGTCAAAACCTGAACCGCCTGCATTAAAAAGACCGTTACCGAGCAGGGCATTTGCGGTTTCGTTGGTTCTTTCCTGCATTTTTGCGTTCAATCCTTTCAAAATTTATCTGAAAATACCTTGTTAATCGCACATATATAATGAGTATACATCAAAACTCAGCAAAAGTAAACCTTATTTGCTATTATTTATATTTTACTTTTTAAAAAGGTCTTCTCGGGTGTATTGCATACATTTCATCACGTTCAATCGGTTTGCCGTCAAGAACCGCCTGTGCGTTCTTTTCGAGCAGCTTTTCGTAAATCTCCTGCGGTATACTGTACGGAAAACGCTGCGCCTGTTCAAAAAGATTGGTCGGTCTGTGGGCAACGGAATGTGCATCCGTACCGATGAACGATGCAAGCCCGTTATAAGCCATTGCATAGCTCAGTTCCTGAGCTGCCGGACCTAAAAAGCCTGCAAGCGATGCGGAGTTGAGCTGGAAAAGCACGCCTATATCCGCAAGGTGATTGACAATATCGTAATCAGCCTGCATATACTGATACCGCTCCGGATGTGCAATGATCGGCTGATAGCCTCTTGACGTAAATTCCTGCACATATTTTAAAAGCCTGTTTATGTTAAGCCCTCTGAACGAAAACTCAATCAGCACATAATTTGTTCCGTTTATTGTCGCACTGTCAAGATTCGGTGCATAAAAAATATCATCGTTTACAAAAATTTCTGCTGCCGGATAAAGCTCAAGTTCAACATTGCGTCTGTCAAGTTCGGCACGCAGCTCATCAATCCGCCTGTCACGCAGTCGGATAAAGCCGTCCGTATCGTTAACATCTGCAAGGTGAGGAGTAACGATAGCTTTTGTTATTTTGTTTTCAACAGCTATTTTGCAAAGCTCAACAGCCTCTTGCGTGTTATCTGCTCCGTCATCAATTCCCGGAAGAATGTGGCAGTGAAAATCAATCATTTTCTCACCTTCTGATTTAGTAAATTACAATTTAGCGGCGAGTCGCCGCAGACAATGCCGCCTATTGAAAAATATCATTAATAATAAAAATCCATCAACGGCGGAGATTAAAAAGCGTAAAAGAAATATCACTATAAAAAATTAAAGATGCTGTGAATTTGAACAGAACAGGCTGACGAGCATAAAACTCAACTCATTTATCCGAGCGAGGGAACCATAGGCGATAGAACAAACCTAAAAGTCGGATTTGCTATCGTCAGCCGTTGTGGAGTGCGCAAAAACCCAAAAGTTCTTTTGGTTACTTTTGTAACGCATGACAAAAGTAACATAACAAACCTCATTTATATCGCTGCAGTTTATATCAAACTGTTTACATACCCATCACAGAAATTATTTTATTGCATAAACAAAAATCTCCGCCCGTAAAGAGCGGAGAAAATTTTTAGTCGAGCACATAAATATTTACATTTTTTCTGCCCCACTGTACACAGTCATCATATGTGTCAAGGTAAACGTCAACAACGACAGATGTATTGTTGACAAATCCGCCTGTATCGGCTGCAATTGCATAGCCGTAGACTGTGCCGTCTGTTGCGACAATATAAAGCCTTGTGCCGTAGGGAATAACCTTCGGATTTACTGCTACGTGACCGACCATTGCGGGTCTGCCTGATGCGGTTGTGCCGCCGCCGTAGTATGCTGTAGAGCTGCCCGAAATTATTCTTGTATAGTTTTTGGGTACACCGTTACTGTCAAGCTCAACCGTGCCCATGGTTGATATGGGCTTACCGTTTGCTTTAACGGAATATGTCTTTTGTTTTGTACCGATTGAAGTAACCTGAGTTACGGGCTGCTTTGTCACGGTTTCTGACTCAACAATTCTGTCGATGAGTACGCCGTTTACATACTTTTCTTTGTATGTGACCTGCTTTTCACCGTTTACACCCTTTGTAGTGATATTTGAAGTACCTGCGGTGTATGAAGAGCTTTTCTTTGTTGTTGTGTCAAAGGGAATTATTTCTGTTTCCGTGGTTTCCTTATAGGTAACCTCATCTACAAATATAACCATGCCGCTGCTTACAACCTCGGTAAGGTCGTGAGAAACAACATCGTTTTGTGCAAGTGTTACACCTGCAAGTTCGAGTGCATCCTCTACTGTGCCGACTGCCATTTCAAGGTTTATATGCTCACCGTGGTAGGATACTGCTACGGGAAAAGCATATGCTACAGAAATGATCATGCCGTCAGTAACTTTCTGATCTTTGCTGTAATTGATAATGTCGTTGTCGCCTATTTCAACCCTTGCTACGTCAATTGCCTGTGCAACCGTACCGTCAAAGGTGAAATATACTGTACCCTTTTCATCGTTTACTCCGACAAGTGTTGTTTTTTCAATTTTAATAACACTGTCTTTTCCGGGAACAAATTTGCTCAGATCGAGCTTATCAAGGGGAGAAACATCCCAGCCTGCCTCCTTGAAGATTTCCTCGGGAGTAGCGCTTGAAGTGTTTATAGTAGTTTTAGTGGTTCCGTCATCAAGCTCAACGTCATAGCTTGCGTTTTCTGCAGCAAATACTGTAATTGTGCATAACACTGCAAGCACTGCGGCAATTGCAAGGGCTTTCTGAAGCATGCCTCTTGTTGCTGCCAATGTCTTGAGTTTTGATATCATCTAATCGCTCCTTAAACTTTTTCGTACATTTCTCATAGAAAAGTACGCCTTGGGATAACCTGAATTTTCCCTTGGTGGTTATATTATCGACCGTGACATTTGCAATTATAGTGATGTTTTGCTTAAGTGTCAAATTTTCAAAAGTTTCAAAATTGTGCAGATTTACTAAATCAAATTTGCTTTTTTTTACATTTACCACTAAATATTCGGTTTTTCACTTTGCGTCACCACAAATTATTCTTTGAATTTTTGTGAAAAATCTAAAAAGTTGCAAAAGGTTACAAAACGGTTACAAAATGGCATTTTTATTCCGTATCAGAATTAAGAATGACATTTTATGTAATTATATACAGCCTGCAAAAATTCGGTTTTGTTGATTTATAGCCGTTTTTAAACACATTGTATTGTATAATAAAATGTATAAAATTTTGTCGGGTTTTCGCTGCATTTTCACACAGATAAGTATTCTTATAATGTAATTAATATATAGCTGTTAATACCGTTGTTTCACGTGAAACATACTGCGATATGACATTGCATCCTATCCTGCCTGTTATTAAGTTGATTTAACATAGCAGCCGATAAACAGCAGAGGTTATACCGTGTTATCTTTTTCAGATATTTACTTTTCGCTGTTGATGTATTTTATCATAAGTGATGTTTTTAACAGCGTATTGTCTGTGTCTGCACGGCACATGACAAAGGAGCAGACATTGCTGCCTGCTCCTTTGCCGGATGTGGGGTGTGAAAGAGAAAGATATGGGTTGGTTTCTTAACGAAACCTTTATGTGGAAACCGCCTGTGCCTTGGCTTTCAACACAGGGGTTACTCCCGTAATTTTTGGAATACGCACAACGTATTCTATATATTCTTCCGTTTCGCTTTTAACCGAATCCGCCTCAATACCAGCCTTACGAATAGTATCAACCGCATGGTTAAGCGTATTTACAAACAGCCTCACGTCACGCACAGACTGAATTGGTGTTTTACGGTTTATCGGTTTTCTGCCGAGCATGCGCTGAATAAGCTGCTCACTTTCTGCTACAGTCAGGTGCTTATCCGCCATTATGCTCAGAGCTCTCGCTTGCTGCTTATCATCTTCTAACCGCAGCAACGCCCTTGCATGGCGTTCTGTAAGCCCGGATTTGATGATTTTTTCCCGGGCAGACGGGTCAAGTGCCAACAAACGCAGCTTGTTAGCAATTGTTGAGGGTGCTTTACCGAGCCGCTTTGAAATATCGTCACGCGACATACCAAATACTTTTATCAGCCGTTCTATTGCAGCTGCTTCCTCAAAAAAGCCTATGTTCTGACGCTGTATATTTTCAATCAGAGAAAATACTGCTGATTTTTCATCGTCAACGTTCATCAGTATGCACGGTATACGGGATAAGCCTACCATTCGCGCTGCAATCAGCCTTCGCTCCCCTGCTATCAGCTCAAAGCTGCCGTTCTCGCCCGGTCTGACTGTCAGCGGCTGCAAAAGTCCGTTGTGCTTTATGCTTTCTGCAAGGCTGCTCAATTCGTCGTAATCAAAGCGCATACGTGGCTGATTCGGATTACGCACGATATTTTCCTGCTCAACGAGGAGTATTTGCCCTGCTATCTGTCGTTTCTGTTTCATACTGTCCTCCCCGTAGAAATCAAATTACTCCTGCCTTCTGCCATGATGTTAGCAGAAAAGCAGGAGCTTGTCCAGCAAAAGTGTCCGACATAAATCGACACATAGTATTTACTTTTTGGGTAATCCGAGGGGTTCTTTTGCAATTTTTGCCGAAGCACGGGGATATTTGGGAGGAGTCGGCGAAACTTTCTTGATTATAACAAGGTATCTTACACCCATATCGCCGAGGAAGAACTGCTTAACCTCCTGTATTTCACCGCCAAGGATTTTAATAGCCTCTTTTGCTTCAACTATCTCTTCCTGAGCTTTAGTGCCCTTTAATGCTACAAATGTGCCGCCTACTTTGGTCAGAGGCAGGCAGTATTCGCTCAGTTCACGCAGGTTTGCAACAGCACGTGAGAATGAAAAATCAAAACGGTTGCGCAGCTGTACCTTGATTCCAGCCTCTTCAGCACGCATATGTAAGGTTCTGCCGCTATCCTGCAAACCAAGCTTATTAAGGCAATAATCAACATACATCAGCTTTTTCTGCGTACTGTCGAGCAGAACACCGTGCAAATCAGGCCTTGCAACAAGAATCGGTAAACCGGGGAATCCACCGCCCGTACCGACATCAACAAAGCTTGCGCCCTGCGGCACATCAACCGCAGCTATCGCAGTCAGCGAATCGGCAAAGTGTTTATAAACAATCTCCGTAGGCTCAGTAATAGCGGTCAGATTGATTCTTGAGTTCCAGTCAACCAGCATTTCAGCCAGCTTATCAAAATTCCCGAGCGCAGTACCGCTAAGCTCAACGCCGATTTTATCGGCCTCGGTTTTTAATAAATTAATATCTATCATTCTGTATCATCTGCTTTCGTTTGTTTTTCAGCAAGCCTTATCAACAAAACGGATATATCCGCCGGGCTGACACCGCTGATTCGTGATGCCTGACCGATATTCTCGGGGCGTACCTTGTTCAGCTTTTCTATAGCTTCAAGGCGTAAACCGACAATTCCGGAATAATCTATATCCTCAGGCAGCTTTTTAACCTCTAAACGGCGCATTTCTGCAACCTGAGCTTCCTGACGTTTCAGATATCCCTCATATTTGATTGATATTTCAACCTGTTCAAATACCTCAAAGGGCAAATCGGGTCTGTCTGTATCAAAGGGTTTTAAATCTTCATAGCTAATCTGCGGACGTTTTAAAAGCTCAACCATACGCACACCGATGTTTAACGGCGATGTTTCACGTGAAACAAGCATAGCGTTCAGCTCATCAGACTGATGAATTACAGCAAGCTTAACTCTTTCAGTTTCCTTTTCTATCTGCTCAAGCTTTTTGTTGAAGCGTTCCCAGCGTTCATCGCTGATTAAACCCATTTCCCTGCCAATCGGTGTCAGGCGGCGGTCCGCATTATCCTGACGGAGCAAAAGGCGGTATTCCGAACGGGAAGTCATCATACGGTAAGGGTCCGAACAGCCTTTGGTGACTAAATCGTCAATAAGTGTGCCTATATAGCTGCCGGCTCTGTCAAGAACAAGCGGTTTTCTGCCAAGAACCTTATTGGCGGCATTGATACCCGCAACAAGTCCCTGCGCCGCCGCTTCCTCGTATCCGCTGGAGCCATTGAACTGACCTGCACCGTAAAGTCCGCCAAAATCACGGAATTCAAGTGTTGATTTAAGTGATAACGGATCAACACAGTCATATTCTATGGCATATGCTGTTCGCATAACCTGCGCATGTTCAAGTCCCTTAATTGTGTGAAGAAATTTAAGCTGAACATCCTCCGGCAAAGAAGATGAAAGACCCTGAAGATACATTTCCTGTGTATCTGCTCCGCAAGGCTCAACAAAAAGCTGATGTCTTTCTTTTTCAGCAAAGCGGACTATCTTATCCTCAATACTCGGGCAGTATCTCGGACCTACACCGTCAATCTTTCCGCCGTAAAGCGGCGAACGGTGAAGATTATCAAGAATAATCTGTTTTGTTTCTTCATTTGTATATGTTACATAGCACGCTTCGGTGTTTTCAATTTCACCGTCAAAGGCAAAGGAAAACGGAACCTTATGTTTATCGCCGTACTGCGGCTCCATAACGGAAAAATCAATGCTTCCCCTGTTGAGTCTTGGCGGTGTACCTGTTTTAAATCTTCTCAACGGTAAGCCGAGCTTAATTAATGAATCAGCAAGAGCAGTAGCAGGAAACATTCCGTCAGGTCCGCTTGCATATGAAACATCGCCAACATAAATTCTGCCGCCGAGGAATGTGCCCGTAGCAAGGATTACGCATTTTGCGGTATATTCTGCCTCAAGCTGAGTTAAAAGATGCCATAAACCGCTTTCATCACGCTCAAGTGAAACTATTTCTGCCTGCTTAAGCTGTAAGTTTTCCTGCAGCTCAACAACGTTTTTCATATATGCGCAGTATTTTCTTCTGTCAATCTGAGCACGCAGACTGTGAACGGCAGGACCTTTGCCCGTATTGAGCATACGGGTTTGCAGGGTGTTATTGTCTGCTGCTATGCCCATTTCTCCGCCGAGTGCATCAATCTCACGCACAAGGTGACCCTTTGATGTACCACCGATTGACGGATTACAAGGCATATTACCGACTGAATCAAGGTTGATTGCAAACATAATGGTTCTGCAGCCAAGGCGTGCAGCAGCAAGCGCAGCCTCAATTCCGGCATGACCTGCACCGATAACAGCTATATCTATATTTTCTGCAAAGTATTTCATTTTATCACTTCAATTTAAATTTTATTTACCCACACAGAACCGTGAGAATATTTCACTAACTACAGCATCGCCTGCACGTTCGCCTGTCAGAGCGAGCAGCTCATCAACGGCAGCATCTGTGCTGACTGTAACAGCATCAAGAGTCATTCCAAGCTGCAAAGCATTTACGGCTTCTGTCAGGCAGTCTACAGCTCTTTGACAGCAGAGCCTCTGACGCTCATTTGCAAGCAAGGCAGCAGAAGTATCAACGCCGTCTGCACCGAGTACCTCTTCAACCGCTTTTGCAAGCTCAGCAGCACCTGTATCCTGCTTTGCGCTGATAAAAACAGTTCTGTCAAAAACCGAAAGCTTTTCTTTGTTAAACTGAGATTCCATATCGTCTTTATTCGCTACGGCAACGCACCTCTTGCCCTTGCAAAGAGAAATAATCTTTTCATCCTCTTCATCAAAAGGTCGGCTCAGATCAAACACGGCAAGCACAAGCGCAGCGCGTTCAAGTCTGCCCACAGCAAAATCAACACCGATTTTTTCAACCTCGTTACCTGTGATTCTGATACCCGCAGTATCAGCAAGGCGCAGCACAACATTGCCAAGCCTGACAGTATCTTCAATAACATCACGTGTAGTGCCTGCAATGTCGGTAACAATAGAACGGTCAAAGCCTGAAAGCAGGTTCATCAACGTGGATTTTCCTACATTCGGTTTACCTGCGATAACTGTATCAACACCTTCGGTTACAGCACGTCCGGCATCGTATGTTGAAAGCAGCTGTTTTAATTCTTCTAAAACAGAATTATAATCGTTCAGTAATTTATCGTCAGAAATTTCTTCAATTTCATCGTCAGGGTAATCAACCCACGCAGCAAGGTAAGCCGAGTCGGTGATAAGCGTCTGTGCAGCGGCACGTATTTTTTTGCTGAGTGCACCTTCAAGCGCAGTCATTGCAGCGCTTGCGCCCTGCTCACCCTGGGCAGAAATAAGGCTCATAACAGCCTCTGCCTCGGTCAGGTCTTTTTTTCCGTTTAAAAATGCACGCTTAGTGAATTCACCGGGCGCAGCAGGTTCAGCGCCGGCAGCAAGTACAGCGCGCAGCACACGCCCTACAATATAAACACCGCCGTGACAGGAAATTTCGGCAACGTCTTCACCCGTATAGCTGTGCGGAGCACGGAAAACGAGCAGAACAGCCTCATCAATTTTTTTGCCGTTTTCAACTATATTGCCGTGTGCAGCAGTGTAACCTTTCATATCGCTGACTTTTTTATTTGATGAAGGCTTGAAAACTTCTTCTGCAATTTCAATGGCACGGCTGCCCGAAATACGTATAACGCCGATTCCTCCCGCAGCAACGGGAGTAGAAACAGCAGCAACCGTTTTCGACAGTTCAGTCATTTTAAAGCCCTCCTGATTAATAAACAAACTTATACAAATAATTATTATAAGCAAATACGGCATTATTTTCAAGTATTTGTTGATTATAAGCTGAATAACACACGGCAAAATAGTTATAAAGCCGAAAAGAGGAAATAAAATGTGGAAAATTTTGTGGGAATTGTGGATAATTATTATTTTAAACGCAGTTATTTTTCTTGCAGCGAAAAATATAATTCAATAAACAAATAACAGTTCTGATAATTAAAAAACCATTATTTTATTCCATAATATAATATAGACAAATAAATTATTTTGTGTTAAGATGTAAACTGGTTGTATATAATAATAGGTGTATAATCGGCAGTTATAAAGGAAAGAGGATAAAAGGAACATGACAATTAAAGAAAAGGCTCAGCGTGCTGCAGCTGCTGCGGTACTTGAGCAATCTGTAAAGTATGTCAAAAAAGATCCGCAGAAGAATCTCATCAAGCTTGTTGACAAGGTTCAGGATTTTGCGGGTGTGGTTTTCCCTGCAAAAAACTTTGACAAGTTCCGTGAAGGTGCTCAGGATTCTGACAATATTTACACTCAGCTTGTACTGCGTGCGATAAACGACCTGCACCCCGATGTTTTCCGCAATATGGCGCTGGCTTTGGGTCTTGGCGTTGCAGCAGGCACAAAAACCGTACGTGAAAACCGTGAAAAATATAAATGTAATATTCCTTTTATAACTCTGCTTGATCCTACAAGCGCATGCAACATGAACTGTAAGGGCTGCTGGTCTGCCGAATACGGCCACACACTCAAGCTCAGCTATGAAGAAATGGAATCAATCGTTGAGCAGGGCCGTGAGCTTGGTACACACCTTTATATGTTCACAGGCGGCGAACCGCTTATCTGTAAAAAAGAAATTTTAAAGCTCTGCGAAAAATATCCGCAGTGTGCTTTCCTTGCCTATACAAACGCTACACTTGTCGACCAACAATTCTGCGACGATATGAAGCGTGTCGGCAATCTTGCGCTTGCAGTCAGCATCGAGGGTGACGAAGCAAGCAACGACTACCGCAGAGGCGAAGGCGCATACAAAACCACCGTTGAGGCTATGGAGCTGCTCAAGAAAAACGGCTGCCTTTTCGGTATATCTGTTTGCTACACAAGCAAGAACATTTATTCCGTCACAAGTGACGAATTCCTTGATGATATGATTTCAAAGGGCGTTATGTTCTCGCTCTATTTCAACTATATGCCCGTCGGTAAGTCTGCTGTGCCGGAGCTTATTCCCGACGCCGAGCAGCGCAAATACATGTACAAGCGTATACGTGAACTGCGAAACAGCAAAAAAGGTAAATCTCTTTTTGTTATGGATTTCCAGGGTGACGGCGAATATGTCGGCGGCTGTATTGCAGGCGGCAGAAACTATTTCCACATCAATTCCGCAGGCGATATTGAGCCTTGCGTATTCATCCATTTTTCCGATTCAAATATCCGCACACACACTCTGCTTGAAGCGCTGCAGAATCCGCTGTTTAAAGCGTTCTACAAAAATCAGCCGTTTAACGATAACCATATGCGCCCGTGTCCGATGCTTGAAAACCCGGATTGCCTTTGCAAAATGATATCTGAAACAGGCGCAAAGTCAACCGACCTTATCGAAAAGGAATCAGCTGAGGAGCTTTGCGCAAAGTGCAGAAAGTTTGCTGACGAATGGGCACCGGTTGCAAAAGAGGTCTGGGAATCCACAGAGCATAAGGATACCAAAACCTACTATTACCGCGACACACCCGAAGGCAAAGCAGAACTTGAAAATAATAAATAACATTTAAAAATTAAAATGTCATTCTGAAGCAAAACCGAAGAATCTTAAAACTACAAAGATTCTTCACTTCGTTCAGAATGACATTTATTTTTATCAGAAATTATTTATATAATCTGTATAAACAGCTTGATCAAACTTACAGCCCATATTCTGATCATCATATTCAAATAACGTCATATTTTCGCCGAAATAATATCTTGAAAATTCATTCATTTCTTCACTCGAAACATCAATACCATTTATATTTATATTGATTTCTTCTTTAAAGCTTTCATCTTGCGGAAAAAGAAATTCATTTGTATATGCATTGTAAATTTTCTGAATTTTTCCATTATCAAGAATATAAACATTAGAATCACTGCAACCCATACCTGTATAATCACCACAGATATAACCTTTACGCTCAAAATAACCTATATTACCAAAAGAACCGCCTTCACAAACTAATGAAACTAAATTATTGTTAAACGTAAAAATTTCTACCGAACTTACATGAAAACCACCGGAAGAAACAAAAAGCTCAGGAATATCATTATCATCTATATAACCAAGATAAATTTTAGAAAATTCCGTATCAGAGAAATAATTGTTATTCAGAAAATTAATATAAGCCTGTTTCCATGCATCTGTATTTTCAATGTTGATCTTATCAATTTCTTTTTTGACCTTAAGCTCAACATCTGTTTTAAATAATAAACTTTCGGTTATATTCTCAGTCAGCACTTCTTCAGATTGAGTAGTAAGTTCTTCATTATTTTCAGTCGTCACCTCTTCAGATTGAGTAATAAGTTCCGGTTTATTTTCTGCTTCATTATTGTCATTATTTAAATTAGTAATAACAAGTGCCGCTGAAAGTATAATTATAATAGCTACGAGTAAAATAATAATTTTTTTCATATTTTTTCCCTCAGTATTCCAAATCTGCATAAATTGCAAAATGGTCGGATGAATAATTGCCGTTGATTTTATCTTTACATACTCTGTATTTATGCGCCTTTACTTTATCGTTTATAAAGATAAAATCTATTATGTGTCCCTCATGCTTTTCGGGGCAATCGTCATGGTATGTAAGGTAGTCCATTGAATCGGGTGCTTCAAATTTTGAATCATTCATGAACTTTATTATTTCGTTATATTCTCTGCCGTTCTGGAATGAATTAAAATCGCCCGAAAGGCTCAGCGGATAATTCATCAGCGGCATAATTTTTTCTTTAAGAATCGGAATACTTTTATAAATCAAATCAAAATCGCAGTCCATATGCGTATTTACATGAACAAATTTTTTATCCTCTTTTTTATCGTAAAACAGCGCCCATGTACATATTCTGTTGTGGTACGATGTCCAGCATTTTGACATAACATCAGGTGTATCGGAATACCAGAAGTTGCCGCCATCAAGTACTTCAAAACGGTCTGTTTTATAAAAAATTGCGCTGTATTCGCTTTCGCCGCCTTTACTGTCACCTCTGCCGATACCGAAATAATTCCAGCCGTCTAAATTTTTTGTCAGGTCAGCCATCCATTCGGGTGTAGCCTCCTGAACGCCGAGCAGCTCGCAGCCGCTCTGCAATATTTCAGTAACGCAATCGTCAACTCTGTCCCACTGTTCACGCTCGCCTACATTAGAACATCTTAAATTAAAAGACATTACACGTACCATATCTTTTTTACTCCTTTTTTAACAATAACAGCTATTCTCTTTGAAAAAATTTTCAAAAAGAACAGCTGCGTTTTTTTATTTTGCTTTAACTATTATTTTAAGGAAAGATAAACCGATTTCATCGCCGACGTGAAGCTTTTTGCCTCTCATCGTACAAACCTCACCGTTTACCTTAACCTCACCGTCCTGAATAATTATTTTTGCGTGACCGCCGCTCTGAACAGCATCTGCCAATTTCAGCGCCGAATCAAGGCGGATAAAATCAGTATCAATAAATATTTCACGAACGGGTTTTTCTTTTATTTTAGCTACAATCTTCATCTTTTATCAGTCTTTCTTAAGTCGCATCGGAAGAATAAGGAACAGGAAATTATCGCCCTCAGTCGGGAGAATAAGAATCGGCGCTGAGCCTGAATTAAGCTCAATCTTAACCTCATCTGCATCGCATGCACGAAGTGCATCAAGCAGCAGCTTATTATTGAAGCCGATTTCTATTCTGTTACCCTCGTATTTGCAGGGGAAGCTGTCATTAGCAGTACCCAGAGCAGTAATTGATGAAATTCTGACCAGCTTATCGTCAAAAATAAATCTGACAGGGCTCTTGAATTTATCTGTGATAATAAGTGAAGTTCTGTCAATACTTTCAATCATTTCACGGGTGTTGACATAGGCTGTAGAAGCACATGTTGTGGGAATTGCGTTTTTGTAGTTCAAAAATTCGCCGTCAAGCAGACGTGAAACAAGCTGATAGTTACCTATTTCAAAAATGATGTGACGTTTGCCGACACCGAGTGAAATTGTTTCCTCATCGTCACCGATTAATTTAATAACTTCATTAAGTGTTTTTGAAGGAACAACAAAGCTTAGTTCATCGCCAACATAATTTATTGTTTCAGTTCTCATTGCAAGGCGTGAACCGTCAACAGCAACAAGGCGGATGAGATTCGGGGCAATCTCAAACTTAACGCCCTGATGAACAACCTTGCTGTCCTTAACAGAAACTGCAAAAATAGTCTGACGGACCATATCCTTGAGCATCTTCTGCTCGATAACAACAGGATAGCCGCCGCTGACTGTGGGAAGCTCGGGAAATTCATTGCCGTCTATACCGATAAGTGAATATTCGGCTTCGCCGCCACGGATAGTTGCAAGCAGCCTTTCATCAGTTTCAATATATACCTGTTCACCGGGTATTTTACGCACAATATCGCAAAGTATCTTTGCATTGAGTATAATTGCGCCCTGCTCCATTACACGGCAGGGAATTGAGGTTGTAATACCGACCTCAAGGTCATAGCCTGTTAAAAGCAATTCGTTGCCGATTGCCTTAATCAGTATACCCTCAATTGCGGGAATTGTTGTTTTGGTCGATACTGCACGCTGAACGTTTAAGCATGCCTCACTGAGTACAGCGGTATCGCAATAAATTTTCATTTTAATTGCCCCTTTTTAATGCTGCCTTTTTGACAGCTTAATTATTAGTTTAAATAGATAAACGGCAGAGATTATATGCCTGTTTAATTTTATAATGTTTTCGGTTTAGAATAAATATAATATATAATTATTCAGTAGTAGTAGTAGAGTGCGTGGATTGTGAGGAAAACTCCGCAAAGCTTTGAGTGTCTAAGAAAAACGGGATTTTTTTACTGTGGATTTTTTAAGAAAAGTTTTTTACACTTTCCACGGTAAAACTTTACATGCGGGTTAGGTGGAAAATTCAGTGTGGAATGTGAAGAAAACTGTGGAAAGTTGCAATGCAACACAAAATGCGCAAGGCAGGTTTAATCAAGGTGGAAAGTATGTTGCCCGGTAACTCTATGCAGATTAAAAAAATAAGTAAAACTGCAATGCAACACAAAATGCGCAAGGCAGGTTTAATCAAGGCGGAAAATATATGCCCGGTAGCTTTACGGGAAAAAAGAACTTTTTTAAGTCTTTATTAATTATACATAAATTAATATATCACAGTTTTTAATATTTTGAAAGATTAAATTTAAAAAAATTTAAATATCATAATCAATATATAATATCAGACAAAAAGACAGCCTTTTCAGACTGCCTTTTAATGAAAAATATTTTTAATAACAATCTCTTTTAAACCACACCGTTGATGTATCATTTAAAATTCGGATAATACATTTAAAAAGGCGTCATCAGTGTGATTTTAGCTCCGTCAGCGGATGCAACGTCACGATGCCTTGACGTTTTTCATAATGTCGGCAATGATTGTTTTAAGAGAATAGTTGTTTTCTCTGTCATTTCCGATTTTCTTAACAGCGTACATAACGGAGGAATGGTCAGTCAGACCGAAAACCTCAGCAATTTTTTTATTGGTGAGAGGTGTCATTTCCCGGATTATGTACATTGCTACATGACGGGGATAGGTAAACTTCGCATCGTGCTTTTTGCTCTTTATATCGGAAACCTGAACACCGTAGGTGCGTGAAACCTCATCAATAATTTTGTCTATAAGCACGGGTGTCGGATCGCCCTCGCTGAAAATATCACGTATAGCTATCTGTGCAGTTGCCATGTTGGGCTCGGAGCCGTGAAGCGTAATCTGAGCCTGCATGTTTTTAACGGCACCCTCAAGCTGACGGATGTTGCTTTTAATTTTTTCCGCAATGAAAAGTGCAACCGTATCAGGCAGGTCAATGTTGAGTGATTTTGCCTTGCTCTTGACAATTGCAACTCTTGTTTCAACATCGGGCGGCTGAATATCCGCAATAAGTCCGCTTTCAAAGCGGTTGCGAAGTCGCTCCTCAAGTGTTGCCATTTCCTTTGGCGGACGGTCGGATGTGAGAACAATCTGGCTCTTTGCCTTTACAAGTGTGTCAAAAGTGTGGAAAAATTCAAGCTCAGTTGAAGTTTTACCTGCAATAAATTGAACGTCGTCAACAAGCAGTATATCCGCATTGCGGTACTTGTTATGGAAAACAGACGTGTCACGTTTATTCTGCAGATAATCAATAAGCTCGTTCATAAAATCCTCGCTGCGGACATATATAATGTGCGCATCGGGATTGTTTTTGCGGATTTCAACACAGATTGCATTGAGCAGATGAGTTTTGCCCAGACCTGAGTTACCGTGAATAAACAGAGGGTTATAGGTGTGGCCGGGGTCGGTTGCAACGGCAAGTGCTGCTGCGTGTGCAAATTTATTGGAATCGCCGACTATGAAATTGTCAAAGTTATATTCATTGCTTTCGCCAAGCTTTACTGCACGGGGTTCGGGCTTTTTGGGCTTTTCAGCCGTCGGTACAATCGAAACGTTTACCCTGAAACCCATAATTTTTTCAAAGCAGTCCTCAACAAGTCCGATAAATTTTTCATTAAGAATTTTACAGCGAAACGGATCGTCGTTTAAGATAACCGTTTCGCCGTCAAAAGTGTCAAGTTTTAAGTGATCAAACCAGACAGCGTAAACAGTTTCAGAAGTATTCTTTTTAATTTCCGCTTTAACATTTTCCCAGAGTTCATATACTAAATCCATATTTTTCTCCATATCTTTCTTTTTTCTGTCGCTGCCAAAGCTGTTGCAGCCTATATTAAGGTAATATTCATTAAAAGGTTTATTATTACGTCCGTAAATACCATAAGAGTATATCATATTTCAATCTCCTTTTCAACTTTTGAAAATATGGGAAGTTTTCAACAACATCTTGGTTTGGTGCTAAAAAGTCCTCCCATAAATAGTGCTTACAGGCACTTTTTTTCCCCGAAAAGGTTGAATTTTTTGCAAAAAAAATAAAAAAAATAAATTTGGGTAATTTTTGGTTGTTTTTACCAAATAAAATTGCCCAAAAAGCAGCGGAAAAGATTTTCAAAAAAATTTGAAATAACTATTGACAAAACGGAAATGATATAATATAATAAACAAGCATTTTGCGGCGGCATAGCTCAGTTGGCTAGAGCATTCGGTTCATACCCGGAGTGTCGTAGGTTCAAGTCCCACTGCCGCTACCAAGCCAAAGCAAATGCTTTGGCTACACCTGGCCCGGTGGTCAAGCGGTCAAGACACCGCCCTTTCACGGCGGTAACACGAGTTCGATTCTCGTCCGGGTCACCACTCATCTGATATCCGAACTATTCTATGAAAACGGATTAGTTCGGGTATTTTTTTGTTAAAAAGTAAATTTAAACGGCGATAGCCCGAGGGTTATCGCCGTTTATTTTTGTTATGCTGCAGAATTTCTGTATGTCAGAACTTTCAGTTTTTCACTAAAAAAGTTTGAACGGAGTTCATATCAGGTTTCCGCCACGTGCTTTAATCCCGAATTCTTTGTGTATATCCGTGCAGGATGTGCCGATCAAAACTGTGTAGTCGCCGTCGTGCATACCAAGAACCATACGGCGGTCATAGTAGCAGAATGCCTCATTGGGCACATCTATACACACCTCGGTCTTTTCTCCCTTGCGAAGCTCAACACGTTTGTATGCCTTAAGCTCCTTTACGGGCAATACAACATCGCAATTTATGCCGGACAGATAAATTTGTATAACCTCTGCGCCGTCGTACCTGCCGGTGTTTTCAACGGTAAGTTTAATGCTCAGGCTGTCACCGTTATTAATGCACTCAAAATTATCCAGAGCAAAAGTAGTGTAGCTCAGACCGTAGCCGAACGGGTAGAGCGGAGAACCGTCGTTTTCAACATAGCCATAGCCTCTGCCTGACGGTTTGTATGAATAGAAAAGCGGAACCTGACCTACTGTTTTCGGGAAGGTTATGGGAAGCTTACCGCTCGGACTTATCTCGCCAAAGAGAAGCTCGCATATTGCCTGTGCGCCTTGTTCACCGGGATACCATGCCTCCAGCACTGCACCGCAGCCGTCAAGCCAGCTGCTCATATCTATGGGGGAGCCGTTGAGAAGTACAACTGCCGAATTGGCGTTGGCGGCGGTCATTCTGCGTATGCTCTCCTCCTGGTTTGTTTTGACTTCCATCTCAATTTTGCCGACAATTGTGGCGCTTTCATCCTTCTGCACCGTGCGTGTTACACCCGGCAGGCGGATATCCGAGCGGTCCAGACCCTCGCCCTCGACAAGAGCTGTCATATATATTGCGGCATCGCATTCGGCAGCAACCTGCTCAATGTATTCATCACCGGCAAAAATCACCTCAGCAAAGCCGTCAAGGTATTCTCGCAGGTATTGCAGCGGTGTCTTTGCATCATCCGCTGTCCACTTCACCTCGTAGGGTCCGGAATAATTTTCTCCAACGGGGAAAACATCGGCGCCCATACCGAATACTGCCAGCTTCTTTATTTCATTTTTATTAAATGGCAGAACACCCTCGTTCTTCAGAAGAACCATTGCTCTGCGTGCTGTTTCAAGCGCCAATTGCTTATGCTTGTCGCAGCGCACAAGGCTCTGGGCCTCGTCTCTGTCAGCAAAGGGCTTATCCATAAGACCGATACTGAATTTGGCCGTAAGAACACGTAAAAGTGCACGGTCAACATCTGCCTCATTAATCCAGCCCTCGTTATATGCAATCATCAGATCGTCATAGGAATTCTGAGGTAAGTCAACATCCATACCCGCCTTCAGGCTCGCTGCCTGAGCCTTCCACTCGGCATCATAGAGCCTGTGTGCTTCCCAGACACCCTCGACCGAGTTGTAGTCCGACACAACAAAGCCGTCAAAGCCCCACTCGTTGCGCAGAATATCGGTCAGCAATCGCTCATTACAGGTACAGGGAATACCGTCCCAACTGTTGTAGGCAGCCATAATGGACATAGCACCGCCCTCTTTAATGCACTTTTCAAAGGGCTTGAGGTAAACCTCACGCATCGTGCGTTCGCAGGTATCAGAAACATTGGAATCTCTGCCGCCGTAAGAATAATTATCTGCATAGTGCTTCGGAGTAGCAATAACGCCGTTTTTCTGCAAGCCTTTGCAAATGGCAACACCCATATCTGAGCTTAACAGCACATCCTCGCCGAAGCTTTCGATTGTTCTGCCCCAGCGGCAGTCACGCACAATATTGACCACGGGGGTCAGCGCCTGTCTGACACCGACCACGGCACATTCCTTGCCGATAACATCGCCTATGCGTTCAACCAGCTCGCTGTCAAACATTGAAGCCATACCTATCGGCTGCGGGAAGCAGGTTGCCATACCCCACTGTGCGCCGTGAAGTGCCTCGGCATGCTCAATAGGCGGAACAGACTGGGAGTTGCACTCCATACTCAGGCGAATATCACGGTTTATTGCATCGGTAACCTCTGCCGGAGAAACGGGCTCGCCCCTGTGCTCGTGTAAAAAATGGCCGGGGTTGCGGAAATTGCCGAATTTATACATACGCCGTTGTTCGTAATCCTCGCGTATCGGGTACAGCATCTGGCAGGAAAGCTGACAGATCTTTTCCTCAAGTGTCAGTTTTTCGAGCAGCTCTTCTGCACGCTGAGCAGGAGTTTTTGTATTCATAAAACTTTCTCCTTACGGGTTGAATTAATGTTTACTGTAATGTACATCATATCACAACATCATTCAGACTGTAAATATATCTGAACGCAAAATTCAGGATAAATTATATAACATTTACGTTTATTAACATATTTTATCTGATACTTTTAAATATTTCTGAAAAATTATTTATAAGGTCAACACAAATCAGGCGGCACTCATTTTTGTAACAGACGGATTTATATGTACTGAATTAAAGAAAAAAATTAGGTTAATAAGTAGACTTTTTAAAATAAAAGTGATAATATTATAATGATCATTTATATTTAAACATATATAAAAATAAAAATCCAGTGTTGGAAAACTGGGTTTATTTGTAAAAGTGGTGAATTATGAAGTTGAAGAGTTCAAATAAATCAGTAATGGAAAAAACGGGTAAAGACAGGCTGTTTGATTCAGCTTGTTATCTTGTACCCTTTGTAAGCCTCGGCGGATATCTTCTTGCCTTAATACTTAAAGGTGAGATAACATCTGCAGCCGGTTACTATCTGATACATTATCTTTATGCGTACGACCACGGATTTGTTGCCCGCGGATTAGTCGGTGAAGTAATCAGTTGGTTTTATGAAAATGTAACAGATGAGATTACCCGGAATATTGTTATTCTTTTTTCTTTCCTGTTAATGCTCTCTGCTTCACTTTGTATCGGAAAAGCCCTGACAAAAGTAAAAAATAATCCTACACTTTTTTTAATAACAGCAGCGCTTTCAGTTTTACTGTGTATTTTACCTGCTTCATTCCGTCACTATTATATTGATATTAAGTTGGATAAATTACTCTGGGCGTTAACCTTGTTTGCTGTTTTGTTTGTTGACAGAAAGTACGGTATATGGCTGGTGCCCGTTTTTTGTATAATTGCGACGCTTGTAAACCCCGTATTTTTATTTTGCAGTATGATACTGATTGCAATCATTCTGCTTCAAAAATTTTACGATGAAAAATTTGCTGTAAAAAACGGCATTGTATGTGCGGTTTCATATATCACGATGATAGTTCTGGGAATCTATGCACTGGCTTCGGAAAAATATCTTGGCTTTGAAACCCCGAATGAGATGGTAGACTATTATTTTTCCAGATACGCAGGAGTGCTTGAAGAGGGAGTATACGATGCCTTTGTGACTGAATGGCTGTATGACTACTTTGAGCCGATGAAAAAAATCATATCAATGTCCTTCGAATATTATTTTATCAGATGGGGCAACTGGATTGTATGCCTACTTGACCTGATTATCCTTATGATTCCGACTTACACAATTACAGTTTTGTTCTGGAAAAAATGTATGTCGGCTGCTGATAACAGGTTTCAGAAATTCATTTTTTTCCTTTGTCTGATTTCGCCTGCTGTTATTATTTTACCCATAATCTTCTCATGGGAAACAAGCAAGTATTTTTATAGCAACTTAATGGTTCAGCTTTCTTTGATGATATACTTCACCGTTACTGAGAATTCAGCAGTTGTCAGCTGCATAAAAAGTTGTATTAATTGGGTAAAGAACCATATAATTGTTTCAGCGTGTGCCGTGATGTACTTTGCATCAATTATTGTTACGAAATAAATCGGGAGTTTACGGTATGAAAAAGATTTTTAACAAAACTAACGGTGAAATTCTTATATACTTCTTGATTATTTTTTTTACTGGATTTTCCTGTCTGTCCGGAAGCTGTCTGGATATAAGCACTTTCGATATAAAAATAAACTTTTCTACTGAACTGTTATGGTCTGTTATCAGCATTCTGGTTTTCAGCGCAGCGAGTGCGGTTTTTGTGCAAAAGCTTATCGCAACCGACAGCGGCATATTGGTTTTACCCGTTCTGCTGCTTTTTTTGGATCCTCTGTTCAGAAATACTTTTACAATCAGCTCTTATCTTCCTCTGTTGGTTGTTGAGTTTGTTCTCATATTTTATCTGGCTGCGGGTAAATCGGTCAGTGTAAAACTTATACTGACGGCTTTGTTTGCCTTTGCCTCTTCGCTGGTGTTTTTTACAGCAGCATACAGCTACGTTCCGCTTGTCTTTTGCGTTTACTTACTCAGCGTCATAACGGAAGAAAACAAAAATATCAAAAGTATCAGCAATAAAAACAAACAAAATAAATTAAAAGATAAAGCTAAATCTAAAAAGCAGAAAAGTACAGTCAATGCAGGTGAGCTTTTATCGCTGATTATTATTGCGGTTACTGTTATTGCGGTAATGCTTAACCGCAGGTTTTCTCAGCAGATTGCTCAGTTGTACTATCCGAAAACGTACAATACAGAAATAAGGACAGTTCACGATTGGGTAAGACTTTTATTACCGAGTTTTCCTTATGTTTTTATCCTCTTTGTCTTTATCGGAGAATATCTGACTGATAAATTTAAGGAGAAAAAATTTACGCTCAGTTCTGTCTTTAGAAAAGCAGGTTTTATTTTTGGCATAGTTGCTTTCTATGTGGTAATACTTTTCGGTATTTTCAAGATGAATTCCTTTGAGAGCTATTCGTTGGTAAATTTAATTGTTCCGCTGACTTTGATTTTTGTTTATTTAAAAGACAAAGTCCCTGCAGGAAAAGCTCTTAAAGAAATTTATGCATGGATAAATGAACACAAAGCGATTACTGCTGTTGTAACCGTTGTGTGGATTGTTGTTACACAATTTTTATTCTACAGTTCTCAGAACACTCTGTGGGGAGAGATACTTTCAATAGCGGGTAGATTACTGTAATATGGAATACACTTCACTGACCGTTTTTGTTTTGGCAAACAATGAAACGGATTTGCTCAGAGCCACGATTGATGCAATAAAAAACAACTGTGCCGATGGCGATTTGGAAAAGATAATAATAGTTGCCAAAAGCGACAGCTGTCCGGCCAGTAATGAAGCAAGAAAGCTGGCGGAAAGCGATGAAAAAATTGAGCTTTATGTTCAGAAATCGACTACTGCACAGCTGTGTCTTGCGGAATTGCCTGCTTTGGCAACAGGTTCACATTTTGTAATTATGGCTGCTGATATGGAGATGGATCCTGGTAATCTTTCTGCTTTTATACAAAAAGCCAAAGAACATCCGCGACGCATAATCTGCGCGGCAAAGTGGCTGCCCGAATCAACAGTTATCGGATACGGTCTGTTTCACTCCGTGTGCAGCAGGACGATGAACAGATTTATCAGTCTGCTTTTTCAGAAGAAGGTTTTTGATCCCTTTTCAATTTATCAGATTTATCCTGTATCGTTGTACAAAAGCATGAACTTCGACAAGCCCGAAAATTTTCTGTATGAGTATACACTTAAACCGCTTTATCTCGGCGAAGAATATGAGGAGATCCCCACAGTATATCAAAAGAGAAAATCGGGTAAATCAAACTTTAAAATTTTTACACTCTGCAGCGTAGCTATAAGATTTATTCTGACGGGAATCAGAATACGTTTCAATTTACAGGAGAAAAAATGAATTTTACCGATGACACAATAATAGTTTTGACTGTCGGCAGTTTCGCTCAGAAGCAGCTGTGCGAAAAGCTTATTCCGGAACTGGATTTATCGGGAATGAGGATTGAGGTTATATCCGACGATGAATTCGGAAACAGAATAGGCTCGGGCGGTGCTGTTTTGAATGTCATCGGCAGATATTATGAAACAAACAAAAAGCTTATTGTTATAAATTCAGGCGGATTTTCAAAAAGGACATTCAGCTGTGCGGTCAAGGGTAAGGCGTTTGCCCGCACCCTGTGCGGTAATAAACCCGTAACGCTTTTAGAGCATATCATTGACAGTACAGTCAGATTAACAAAGGCTTTTTCTAAGGGTATAATCCTTTGCTGCAGCGATATTTTAACAGATACGCGTCAAGTGAATATCAGCTTTGACAACAATATAGGGTTCGGTGTGCTTTCTGACATCGGTACGGGTGTCAATCACGGAGTAATGCTTAAAAACGTCAATCACGAGCTGACAGATTTTCTGCATAAATGCGATGAAAAAATTCTGAGAAGTTATGCTGAAAAAAACAACGGCAAGGTAATCGTCGATACGGGTATGGTTTTTCTGTGCGATGAATTTGCAGAAAAGCTTTACCGTCTTATCAGACAGAATAAGCTGCTTGACTTTATCAGAGAGAACGGAATTGAGCTGAATTTTTATTCTGATGTTTTTCCGTTGCTCAGTAAAAACTTAACTGCAGAGCAGTATTTTTCACAGATGCCGCAGGACAGCCAACACACTGAACTGAGAAAGATTCTTTACAGCAGCCTCAGTGACTGTTCTCTGAAAGTATGCGTGCTTGAAAACCAGAGATTTATGCATTTCGGAACAACCAGACAGCTGCTTGAAAATGTTATTGATATTTCTGATGATTCACCCTATCTGTCAATCGGCAGTGTTACAGATGACAGTGTATCGGTTGGCAGCAATACCGTGCTTGACGGTGCTCTGCTTAAGGGGAAGATTGAAACAGGTGCTGACTGTCTGATAAATGATATCGCTCTGAACGGAGAATTCTGTATACCCGACGGTAAGGTTGTCTGCGGAATAAAGCTGACTGACGGTTCGTTTGTCACCGTGATTACGGATACAGACGAAAATCCCAAAGATATGTATGACGGTTATGTGCTCTGGGATTTGCCGAGGTTTTATAAAGGCAGAAGCTTTTCCGATTCGCTGAAGAAATTCTTTCGGCAGGCGGATGAAGAAAAATTCAGTCTGAAGTACTGTACTGAAAATGCTGATTTTAATTTTTTCTATAATCATACCGAATATCTTAAAGGAATAAAAGAAAGCGGTTTTAATGAAGAATATTCAAATATAAGAAACAGAATTATTTCTGACTTTTTTGATAATCAAAAAAAGTTTCAGCAGCTGCACTGTGTGAAAGACCGTGTTGAGGTTTCAATGCCCTTGCGTGTAAACCTCTGCGGAACGTGGACGGATGCAATGCCCTACTGCATCAAAAACGGCGGTACGGTTATCAATGCCGCTGTGACAGTGAACGGTGAATTGCCTGTTCGGGTTACTCTTGAAAAGCTCGATAATGAGATTATCGAATTTATAAGCGACGGCAGCTGCACCGAATTCAGCTTTGATGAAACGCAGGCTTATGACGAGCTTTCTGAGTTTAATCTGCACAGAGTTGTTCTGCAAACCGTCGGTATAACCGGTTACGGTCAGCTCCCGTGCGGTTTGCGGCTGAGCACGCAGGTCTGCGGAACAGACAAGGGTTCGGGACTTGGCACAAGCAGTATTTTGCTGACAGCCTGCTTTAAAGCTTTTTCGGAAATGTTCGGTCTTGACTGTCAGAACAGTGAAATTGTAAAAATGGTTTTTGTTGCAGAACAACTTATGAAAACAGGCGGAGGCTGGCAGGACCAGGTCGGTGGTCTGTATCCCGGGGTCAAGCTGATTTCGTCTGAACCCGGCCTGCAGCAGAAGGTGAAGGTGAAAAGCATAGAATTGCCGGACAGTTTCAAAAAGCTGTTTTCTCAGTCAGCTGTGCTGCTGCCGACGGGTCAGCGTCACTTCGGCAGATTTATTGTTACGGATGTTGCAAACCGTTACCTTGACGGCAATCCCGGAACTGTGTCGGCATTAAACGAAATAAAAGAACTGAACAGCAGACTACTGGAGTCCATTGAGAATGAAGACACAGCTGCTTTCTATGAGTGCATTAACAGCCATATGCAGCTGCTGACAAGGATTTCTCCGGCTGTTACAAATACGGTAATCCGGAATATTATCGGAAAATGTGCCTGTATGACTGAGGCTGTTTCAATCTGCGGTGCAGGTGCGGGAGGATATCTCCTGGCTTTTCTGAAAAAGGGTGTAACTCTTTCTGAATTCAGAAGCTTTATAGCTCTCAATTTTCCGCAGATAAAAAGTGATGTTTTAAAAACAGATATTTTTATATAAACAGTTTAAAAATATCGGAAAGGAAGATACTCTGTGCGATGGAAAATAAAATTCCGTATGTACTATTCTGTATCATCGGTTGATATTAATGGATAAGAAAAATATTTACATTGTTCAGGCGGGCTGCCTTTACGGAAACACCTATTATTTACCATACGCGGCAGGTATGCTGGCAGCCTTTGCTTTTGACAACAAAATTATACAGGAACACTATGAACTCAAACGGATAATATACAGTCTGGAAGATATTGATGAAAGCATAAACAGTCTGGAAAATCCCGCATTTGTAGGCTTTTCGAATTCAATATGGAATTATAACTATAATCTGGTTTATGCCGAAAAATTAAAGAAAGCCTATCCCGACTGTGTTATTGAGTTTGGCGGACACCATATTCCGCCGACAACACAGTACCTTGACGATTACAGCTTTATAGATTTGCTTATTCACCGCAAAGGTGAAGAGGCTTTCCGCGATGTTCTGCTGGCACTTATTGATAACTCCGATTTGTCAGCGATTCCGAATATTTCTTACCGCTTGTCCGACGGAAAAGCGGTACAGACCCCCGAAAGAAAAATTACCGTTTCGGATTATCCGTCCCCGTATTTAAACGGCTTTTTCGATGATATTATCAAAAACGGCAAGTATCCGTTTTCCTGTGTTATCGAAACCAACAGAGGCTGTCCGTATAACTGCAGCTACTGTGACTGGGGCGAGCTCAATTCAAAGGTGCGCCTTTTTCCGCTGGAAAAGGTAATGGCAGAGCTTGAGTGGATGGCTGAGCACAAAATGGAATTTGTGTACTGTGTCGATGCCAATTTCGGTATGTTTGAACGCGATGAAATTATCGCTCAGAAAATTGTTGAGCTGAAAGAAACAAAGGGCTATCCTAACAGACTGCAGGTTTCCTATGCAAAGAGTGAGCAGGACAGAGTTTTCCGAATCAATAAAATGCTTGCCGATCACGGGATAGGAAAAGGTGCGACTCTTGCTCTGCAGAGCCTTGAGCCTGACGTGCTTAAAAATGTCGGGCGTGCAAATATCAGCAAAGAGGAATACGCCAGATCAATTTCACGCTACAGAGATGCGGGTATTTCGACCTACACAGAGCTGATCCTCGGTTTACCGGGTGAAACATACGAAAGCTTTACGCGCGGTCTTTGCGAAATTCTTGAACTCGGTCAGCACAGCTCAGTCAGTGCGTATTACTGCGAGCTGTTGCCGAATTCCGCATTAAGTACACCCGAATATATTGAAAAGTTTAAAATCAGAACGGTATCAACTCATCTCAATCAGTACCATTGCGAGGTTATGGACGATGTTCTGTCAGGCAATTCAACCATTATTGTAGGGACAGAAACGCTGTGTACAGATGAATGGATACACGCCAACGAGTTTTCAGTCTGCGTACAGAGTCTGCACCATTTCGGAATTATGCAATGCCTTGCAATGTATATCCGTCACGAGTGCGGAGTTTCATATTTCGAATTCTATACCGAAATTTTCAGGTACATCTTTACAGAAACTGCTTTCTGTAAAGCGGTTTTCCGGGATGTTACGTCAATCCTCAGAAACTTTGTTGACGGAAAAGGCGGACTGACATATCAGAACGATGTTTTCGGAAAAATAACTTATCCGCTGGAAGAAGCTGTATTTCTGATTTTCCAATATAATTCCAAGCTGTTTTATGAAGAGATGGAAAGATTTGTCCGCAGATATATCAAAGACGAAAAACTTCTCTATCAGCTTTTCAAATATCAGCGTGCGGTTGTTCTAAGACCCGGAATGAACGAATTCACCAAGTGTTTTGACTACGACTTTTCCGAATACTTCGATTCTATACTCAGAAATTCATATACCCCGTTAAAGAAAAAAAGAGTAAAATACAAGTTCTCAACCGTATTCGCTACAGACAGCTGGGAAGAATATGCGAGGGAAATAATCTGGTACGGCAGAAGAAACAGCAGAATGATGTTTTCGAGTGCTCCCAACCGTATAGAAAAAATCTGATTTCAACATAAAGTGTGGTGATAAATCTGAAAAGAATATATATATCTCAGCCCAATTCACAGTACGGCAAATCCATTTATTTTCCATATGCCGCAGGCTCGCTTATTGCTTATGCCTTTGATGATGAGAGAATAAAAAGTGCATACGATTTCAAAGGCTTTGTCTACAAAAAAACAGATATAGACGCTATCGTTTCAGATTTGGATTCACCGTTTGTTTTTGGCTTTTCCTGTTATATCTGGAACTACGAATACAACAAGGCTCTTGCAAGGGCTGTCAAGTCAGCTTTCCCCGATTGCAGAATAGTTTTCGGCGGTCATCAGGTCAATGAAAACAGCGATATTGTACGGGAGGAGTTTGTTGATTATATCCTGCTCGGTGAGGGCGAAGAAAGTTTCCGCAAGCTGCTTTTGTGTTTTTGCGGCGAGGAGAAAATTGAAAATATACCCGATCTTCTTTATCGCAAAGACAACGCTTTTGTCAGGACAGACTCAGTCTGCCCGGATATTCCGCACAGGGTTTCACCTTATGTCAACGGGTATTTTGACAGCCTTGTTCAGGCCGAGGAGCTTGCTTTTTCAGCAATTCTTGAAACCAACAGAGGCTGTCCGAATAAATGTGCATTCTGTGATTGGGGAAACATAAAATCCAGAATCACGCTGTACGATCTGAAGACCGTTAAGGCAGAAATCGACTGGATGGCTGAAAACAGAATTGAATACTGCTACTGTGCCGATTCAAACTTCGGTCTGTTTGAAAGAGATATGGAGGTTGTTGATTACCTGATACAAAAGCACAGGGAAACAGGCTATCCTCAGAAGTTTCAGGCAACATATTCTAAGAACAATCCCGGAACAGTTTTCGCCATTACAAAAAAGCTCAACGAATCGGGAATGAGCAAGGGCGCCACGCTGTCATTCCAGTCAATGCAGCAGGAGGTGCTGGACAATATCTACAGAAAAAATATGCCGCTGTCAAGCTTTAAAGAGTTGATGTCGCTGTACAGCAAAAACGGAATTTCGGCATACTCGGAAATTATAATCGGTCTGCCGGGTGAATCCTACGAAAGCTTCAAGGACGGTATTGAACAGCTGCTTGAGTCAGGTCAGCATATGTCCATCAATTTCTTTAACTGTGAGCTTCTGGTGAATTCCGTTATGAACGACCCTTACTACGTGGAAAAGCACAGAATAAAATATGCTCTGACCGAGCTTCACCAATATCACATAGAGCCGAAAGAAAACGAAATACCTGAGCTTTCGCGCATTGTTGTTTCAACATCAACGATGTCAGAAAACGATTGGATGCAGTGCAATATTCTGTCCGTTTTTGTACGTGCTTTTCATAATCTCGGCTTGCTTCAGGCTGTTGCGATTTATCTTTATTTTGAAAAGAATATTCCTTATACAGACTTTTACTGTTCCCTCATCAGGTGGTCGGAGTCAAAGCCCGATTCTGTCTGCGGTCAGATTTATTTATGGCTCAGGGCTAAGTATGAAGAGGTTCTGAGGAATGAAGGCTCGCTGACCGGCGTTGAACCCGATTTCGGACTGCTGACGTGGCCGCTTGATGAAGCCGCTTTCCTTAAAGCGATAAAGGATATCAAAAGATTTTATGAGGAAACGGCAGAGTTTATCAGACCTTATTTTGATGATAAAGAAGTATATAACGGACTCATGCTGTACCAGACGTCTGTTGTCAAGAGCCCGTACAACTCAGAAGCTGATTTGCTTCTGAGCCATGACTGGTATGCGTATTTTAAATCGGTGTATACGAACTGTTACGCTCCGCTTGTCAAAAAAACGAACAGAATATTTATCGACGCTTCCGATATTCCGTCTGACCCTGAAGAATACGCAAAGCAGGTAATATGGTTCGGCAGAAAAGGCGGACAGAACATCATTACAAATATAAATTATATTAATTGACAGACTTGTGGTGAGCATTTTGGAAAAGAAAAAAATTTACTTTGTTCAACCGAATACAATGCTGGGCAATTCCGTTTACTTCCCCTATGCTGTCGGTGTATTGGCTTCCTATGCCATGCAGTTTGAGGATATTGAGCAGAATTATGAAATCGGTGGAATATTTTTCAAAGAGGATTCCGAGGAGGATGTTTTCCGCTGTATCGAAAAGCCTTTCATAGTCGGTTTTTCAAACTATTTCTGGAACTATAAATACAATCTGAAAATTGCAGAAAAAGTCAAGGAAAAATATCCCGGCTGCACGGTGATTTTCGGCGGACACCAGATTCCGCGAAGCACAGAGTTTCTTGAAAAATATCCGTTTATTGATTTGCTGATATTCGGTGAAGGCGAAATGCCATTTGTGAATATTCTGCGTGCTTTGGATTCACACGGAAAGGTTTCCGGTATCTGCAATGTTGCGTACAGAAACGAGTCGGGCGAGATTGTGAAAACGCCTGACAAATACGAGGGTGTTGAAGATTATCCCTCACCCTATCTTACGGGTATATTTGACAGGCTGTGCAATGTTCCTGACGGCATTGAGTTTAACGCACAGCTTGAAACCAACAGAGGATGTCCGTATCACTGTTCGTTCTGTGACTGGTGCGATTACGATATTCCTATGCGGAAATTCCCGATGGAACGGGTTAAAAAAGACCTTGAGTGGATTTCGGCACATAAAATTTCTTACTGTATGTGTGTTGATTCGAATTTCGGTCTTTTTGAGCGTGATGAGGAAATTGCCCGCTTTGCAGCAGAGCTGAAAACAAAAAACGGCTATCCCGACAAATTCGGTGCCTGCTTTGCAAAAAACAAAACCGACCGTATATTCAGAATAAACAAGCTTCTCAATGATGTCGGAATGAGCAAAGGTGTTTCGCTTGCATTCCAGAGTATGTCAGAAGATGTTCTGAAAAATATTTCACGCAGAAACATGAACAAGGACAGTCTGTCAGACCAGCTTGAGATGTATCACAAGGCAGGTATTCCCACCTACACGGAGCTGATTCTCGGTCTGCCGGGTGAAACGCTGGAGAGCTTTTCAAAGGGCATATGTGAGCTTCTTGAAAGAGGTCAGCACGACTCAATCAACGTTTTCCGCTGCGAGGTTTATCCGAATTCTACCCTTGCCGACAAAGCGTATATGAAAAAGTTCGGCATAAAAACTGCAATAAACAAGCTCAACATAAATCACTGCAAGATTTCCAACGCAGTTTTTGCAGGCGGACTTGAATATATCGTCGAAACCTCTACGATGACAGCAAAGGAGCTTGTAAAGGCAACTGTTTTTTCAGCGTGTATCCAGAGCATACACTGTCACGGACTGTTACAGTGCTTTGCAATATATATGCACAATTCTATGGGTGTCAGCTATTACGATTTTTATGAGGCGTTCACAGCTTACTTTGCCGGAAGGGACGGAGTAATCGGCGATACTGTCCGCAGAATCAGTAAATGTATTGAGTCAACCTCTGAGGGTGCGACGGATATGTCGTATATCAATCCCGAATTCGGAGATATAACATGGCCTTATGAAGAGGCAATGCTTCTTGATTATATTTATGAGCTTGACAAATTCTACGGTGAGGCGAAAGAGTTTATAATGTCATTCGGCATTGACCCGAAGGTGTTTGACGAGCTTATGCTTTATCAGAAAAATATGATAGTTGTACCGGGTGTCAACGATGTTACACTTGATTTTGAGTATGACTGGAATTCATATTTTGACGGTATACTTTCCAACAGAGAAGTATGCCTTGAGAAAAGACCGACTGTTGTCAGATTCTTTGCAGAGCGTGTTCCCGACAGCTGGAAAGATTACGCCCGTGAAATAATCTGGTACGGCAGAAGAAACAAAAAAACAATCAGAAAAACTGAAGTAATTCAATAGGATAAGGAGGGACCTGAAATGAAGAATGTTTATTTTGTTCAACCCAACAATTCTCTTTCGGGTTCTCTTTTTTTACCTTATGCTGTCGGTTCGCTTGCAGCATATTCTTTTCAGCACGAAGAGATAAAAAGCAGTTATAATCTGTGCGAATTTATTTTCACAAAGGATACTGTTGAAAAAGCGCTCGAAAAAATAAAAGACCCGTACATAACCGGCTTTTCCTGCTATATGTGGAATGTTGAATACAATCTTATGCTTGCGGAAGAAATCAAGAAGAAATATCCGCAGTCAATCATTGTTTTCGGCGGTCCGCAGGTTCCTAACGACACGCAGTATCTGCAGGAATACGGCTTTATTGATATACTGATACACGGCGAAGGTGAAATTGCTTTTTATGAATTTCTGAGAAGTGCTGACGGCGGAAACGATCCGGGCAGTATCTTTAACATATCCTACAGAAAAGACGGAGAGATTTTAAAGACAGCGCAAAAATCTGTTTGCGATTTAAGCGGCTTTCCGTCCCCTTATTCGGCGGGACTGTTTGACAGCATTATTGACAATCCCGAATATGAGGGGATACAGTTTGATGCAATCATAGAAACCAACAGAGGCTGTCCGTACAGATGCATTTACTGCTGTTGGGCAGGCAACAAGGATATTTTCCGCCAGTTCCCTGAGAAGAGAATCAAAGAGGATTTGGATTGGATAGCAAAAAATAAAATC
Organism: Acutalibacteraceae bacterium; assembly: GCA_045536235.1. Taxonomy (GTDB): domain Bacteria; phylum Bacillota; class Clostridia; order Oscillospirales; family Acutalibacteraceae; genus UBA8612. Next base: position 40,495 of record JAZSND010000036.1, read on the forward strand.
GCTTTTTGTATTTGTGCGGATTCAAATTTCGGTATACTTGACCGTGATGAAAAAATAGCGGAATATATCGTTGAGCTTAAACGTACTTACGGCTATCCGCAGAAATTTGAAACAACGGCGGCAAAGAATAAAGACAGTCTTGTATTCAGAATTAATCAGAAGCTTGATTCCGAAAACCTGAACCGCGGTATATCCGTAGCGGTGCAGAGTATGTCAGAAAAAGTTCTGGAAATAATAGGCAGAAAAAACATATCGGTCGACAACCTTGCCGAACAGCTGGACAAATACAGAAAAGCGGGAATGTACACCTACACCGATATTATTCTGGGACTTCCGGGTGAAACGTTCGATAGCTTCTGCGAAGGGCTGTTCAGTGTTATTGAAGCAGGTCAGCATTATTCCATTAACATAAACCGCTGTGAATTTTTGCCGAACTCGCTTATGTATACAAAGGAATATGTTGACAAATACAAAATAAAAACAATCCGTTCCTATCTGTGCCAGAACCACAGCAGAAAGGTTGAGAATCTGCGGTTCGGTTCACGTTCGGAGCTTGTTGTTGAAACGGATACAATGAGCAAAGCTGACTGGAGAAGAGCGCTCAGGCTGTCTGTGTGTGTGCAGAGCTTTCACTGTATGGGGCTGCTGCGCTTCATCGCAGTTTATCTGAGAAAAGCACGGAAAATATCGTACAGGGAATTCTATTTCAATTTGTTTGAATGGATAGAAAACGAAAGCATATTTATAAAGCAAACGTTGGATTATGTCTGCGCAAGCATAGATGATTTTCTGTACGGAAACGGAAATCTTTCTTTTTCTGACAGCAGGTTCGGAGAAATTTACTGGCCGTTTGATGAGGCACTGTTCCTCTGCCTTGCGTGTGAGGCGGATAACTTCTACAGAGAAATCAGCAGCTTTTTGTCGGTCGCTTTGGATCAGAACGATGAAATGATTTCTGATTTGTACAGGTATCAGAAGAATATAATTCTTTTGCCCGACCGGAGCGAAAATACATTCAGCCTGCGCTATGACTGGCATAAATATTTTGATGATTTGTATGATACGGAGGTCACCGTTCCGGCCGAACGAAGACTTGTAATCAGAACAGAAAAAAGCGAATTAAAATCGTGGGAGGATTACGCTCGTTACATTGTCTGGTACGGCAGACGTGACGATAAAACCGTCAACAAAAATATCACTTGCAGTTACGGATAAAGTTCAAAAAACACACAACGTTCCGCTTTAATCGGACGTTGTGTGCTTTTTATTGTGTAATTTATATGTTCTATTAAAACTCAGCTGTTAATCAATACGGAAATCAAATTAAATTTATCAACATACGGCATTGGGTACAACGTCGCGTTGTTCTGTCTGCGCAAGGCGGTTGAGCATTTCAAGGTAAAGGCTGAGCGTTTTGTTTCTATCGGCAAAAAGGCCTATCGGTTTTCCGTGGTCGCCGCTGAGTGTCGGCATTGCGTGCCAGATACCCGGCTCAAGCTCATCAGCTGCGCTGTAATCCTTATGAGGTTCGTCAATGGGATATTTTGCGGATTCAACGTCAATCAGTCCGTCGTTTTCTATGTAGAACTTAGCCTCATCTTCAGGCAGTGTTTTTGCGTATTTAAGCATCAGGCCGGATATAAGCGTGAGAATCGGAATTTTAGATACGGGCCTGTTATTCTGCACCATGTTGTACTGATATGAAAAATAATAGATGTCCGGCACGATTTCAATACGGTCATTAAGCTCCTTTGAGCCCTGAACGGAAATATCGTAATCAATGCTGTCCGTATTTGTATAATATTTGTGTGCAACGTAAACAATGGGATCAGCATCTTTTTTATCCGTCATATTTGTAAGCCTTAAACGTTCCATGTGAAAATCTGTATATTTTTTGCCGACGGAAGTTCTGGACATTAAACCTGCATAAATAAGTGAAATAAATTTAGTCGGATTGATAAGTCCTGTTTTGTCAACAACTACGTGTGCGCGTGTACCGCTTAAGGGAGAACAGATTGCGGTGATACTCGCAATAAGCCCCGTTTGTCCGCCCTTGAAAAGCGGAGAAACATCGTCGCCTGCAGCCTCAACCTCTTCTGGAGCGCCGTAAACCATGAGGTGACTGAGCATACGTATACATATGCCGCCGAAGGAATGACCGATAAGGTGAACCTTGCGGTTTTTGCTCCAGCCGTCAAAAAGCGGCTTTTCGTATGTACGTCCGAAACGCTCGTGGCCGAATTTTCTTGAATGGGCAACTCCGTAGTCAACACGTGTGCCCGTCAGCTGCGCATAAAGCTCACACGCCTGGTCCCATGCAGGTGACATCGGGCCGACAGAGCCGCAGTAACATTCGCAGCCGTATTCACGCAGCCTGTCAGTAAGGCTGCCTGTAGTTGCACCCCAGTAGGGAGCTTTTTTGTTTATACCCTCATTATCGCCCCAGCCGTACATGCCGTGGACAAAAACTACCGGATATTTCGGTGTGCTGCTGTAATCCATAAAAAACCTCCCGGTAATAACATTTTATCTTAAGATAAAACGGTGTGTTTTAAAAAACATATAAATGATTTGCTGACAAGGAGTTCGTTATGTTATTTTTGTCAAGGGTTACAAAATAACCAAAAGAACATATGGAGCTGTCAAGATGATTCTTTTACGCAAAATGTTACTTCAGCGATATGATTTCATAAATGAAATTACTCAACGCCTCTGTAATAAAGTCCTCTTGTGAATTCTCCGTCGGGAGCTGCGCCGCTTTCGTGTTTGCGGAGAATTGCTGCACACTCTTCGGGGGATTCGGTTGTGAAATAAAGTAAATAAAATGCGGCAAAGGCAGTTTCACGTTTTCTGTCCGCCATATATACAGGTCGTGAATTAAGTACCTGCGAATATCCGCCGGAGCAGATTACGGGGAACTGAATCCCCATGCGGTCAGTCAGGCCCTTTGTGCCGCCGCAGTTTTTACAGTCCGTGCCGTTTTTTATGGGGCAGTTGCGTGTTATCATCAGCGGCAGCCTGCCGTAGGTTACAAGTCCGAGCCTGTCGCCGCCGAAAGCGGATGCCTGAGTGAGTGTCAGTTCGGGGGAAAGCAGTATTTCGTCAGCGCCGAGCTTTCTGTATTCAAGTATGCTCTGCGAATTAAAAACGTTGCTGCCGTGTCCGAGCATGAATTCAAGCCCTGCCCTTTTTGCAAGGTGTACCGCATCAAGCGTTGCGCAGCAGACTTTTTTAAGTCCCTTTGTTTTTAAAGCGGTTAATTTTTCAAAAATCTTTTCATCCCTGCCGAAAAATACTCTGGGTAATTCCGCAATCAATTTTTCCTTGAAAATTTCAAGCGCTTTTTCACATTCACTTAGCGGCAAAATAACTTTTTCCACATTTTTTTCTACAGTTTTTGACTGCTCAAAGCTCGAAAAACGTGCGTAAACACAAGGGTTATTCACCTTTTTCACCGAGTTTTCCACATTTACACTATGGAAAGCTCTGGTGTAAGGGTGTTTTAACTTTTCGTAAAGTTCGTCCAGCGCAGCTCTGCGCAGAGCGTTTATTGAAGAAAGCGGCAGGCTGATATTTTCGTCAATATCAACCTCAATTTCTTCTGCATAAAATGCTGTTCCGCCGCATTTTTCAAGCTGCTGTTTTATCTTTTCTTCGCTGAGCGGAACATTTTTTGCAGGCTCTGCAACTGCATCGCCCTCAACAAAAACGCTTTTGCCCATCGCCTTTGCAGAAAGCGAAGCTGTTTCGCCCTCGTATGCGCAGAACATAAGGCTGACTCCGACAAGAGGCACTTCTTTTTCATAAAGATGAGCCAACTCTTTGAGTGCCGGGCGTGCGGAAAGCACATCGTCTTTGCTGCGTATGCCGAACATATCTCTGCTGAGCTCATCGGTCAGATAGCCGTGCGTAAAGCCTGAACGTGAAAAAACACCTCTGAGATTATTTTTCAGTCCGGTATCTTCAATTCCGTTCAATGCGTTGTTGCAGGCAGTTACAGCGGCTGCAACGTATTCGGGGCGTTTCATTCTGCCCTCAATTTTAAAGGATTTAACCCCGAACTCTTTAAGTTTCTGCAAATAGTCAACCGCCGATAAATCCTTGAGGCTCAGGTCATTACCCGTGCCGTTTTCTGCTGCAAAGGGCAGACGGCAGGGCTGGGCGCAAAGCCCTCTGTTTGCGCTGCGTGAGCCGAGCATTGCGCTCATCAGGCACTGACCGGAAACGCACATGCACAGCGCACCGTGAACGAAAACCTCAATTTCAATCGGAGAATTTTTTGTGATATATTCAATTTCGTCAAGTGATAATTCCCTCGCAAGTACGGCACGTGAAAAGCCCATCTCAGCAAGCTGCATCACACCCGAAAGCGTGTGCACCGAAAGCTGAGTTGAAGCGTGAACAGGCATATCGGGCGCACACTTTTTAATAAGGGAGAACACACCCGGATCCTGCACAATAAGCGCATCCACTCCCGCCTGACAAGCGTCACGTATTGCAACCTGAACATCGTTTTTGAGTTCAGCATCCGTTGCAAGGGTATTGAGCGTCATATGCACCTGAACACCCCGGGCGTGGCAGTATTCAACAGCCGTTATAAGCTCCTGCAAAGAAAAATTGCCCGCATTACGGCGGGCATTGAGGGATTTGCCGCCGAGGTAAACAGCATTTGCGCCGCAGCGCACTGCTGCCTCGACAGCTTCATATGTTCCTGCAGGGGCAAGTATCTCAACCGAGCTTTGCCTGAACATTCTGCAGCTCCCTTGTAAGTCTTTCTACTTCACGCTTTGCGATTTCAGCGTCCATCTTTGAACGTGCGGAATCCTCAAGGTATTCCTTGATCTGGCTGCGAAGGTTGTCTGCGCTGACTTCAGCCTTTTTGTACATATCTGCATATTCAAGTGCAGCAAGAATAGCAGCCTGAGTTACTGAAAGGCGTGTGTTTTCACGCAGAGTTTTAGTAAGCAGAGCATCAAGCTCATCGCCAAGTGCCATAACGTACTTGGGGTCGTCCTCTGTTGTGATAGAGTAATCTGTACCGCAGATGTTAAGTCTGATTCTGTTTTTATCCATTAGTATAGCCACCTTAATTTATAATTAAATACATTATACATTAAAAAATTGAGATTATCAAGCCCAATAAGAAGATAATCGGCCAATGAATTATATAAATTATCAAAGTTTTTCGTCCGATTGCAGCCAAAGGTGCAAAATGCAGCTTGTAAAATTGCTCAGGCAGCTGCTTTTTTTCGGCAGCTCTGCCAAAAAACGTACCGCAAAGGAACATAAATACAAAAGGCAGTATCGGGAAAAAGTCCGCTGAATAGTAGCCCGACGGCACAAAACCGAATACAGCCGTAAGCTCATTTACATACAGCGTATCGGGCAGGTCAAGCCACAGCAGCTTGCCGCTTTGCACATTGTAAGTCAGAATAAAAAGCACCAGGCAGACAGCAACGCCGACAGCTTCGGGAATTTTTTCAAGGCCTTTTCTTGAAACTGCAAACAGCAGCATTGAAACGCTGAGCAGGTGAAGAATTCCGAAGTGTATTTCAGCTCCCGTTATATCAAATCTCGGCAGCAGAAAAACAGTTACCGCCGTAAAGCCAAGCGCAATCAGCAGCAAACGGAAGCCACGCTTGAAATTGCTGCGTGAAAGGTTTGATGAAAAGCCCGAAATCAATATAAACAGGCAGGCAAAGGGCGGCTGCAGCGGTTCGAAAAACTTCTGTGCATCGTTCATCAGCTCAAATCCGAACTGAACACCCAGCATATAAAACGCATGGTAAAACACCATGAGGATTATTGCAAGCCCTCGTATTTCGTCAATTAAATGTATGCGTTTACTTTTTTGGTTCAAAATATTCTCCTTTTTAAATTACAATTTAGCGGCGAGTCGCCGCAGACAATGCGCCTATTGAAAATATCATTAATAATAAAAATGCATCAACGGCGGAGATTAAAAAAGCGTAAAAACAATATCAATATAAAAAATGAAAAATGCTGTGAATTTGAACGAAACAGGCTGACGGGCTGAAGCTTTATTCATTTATCCGAGCGAGGGAACCATAGGCGGTAGAGCAAACTTAAAAGTCAGATTTACTTTTATAGCCGTTATGGCAGCAGAACAAAACATTTTTTGTTCTGTCTGCCGAGCGGATTGACTCTCGTCAGCCGTCGTGTAGTGCTTATAACTCCAAAAGTTTTTTTGGTTACTTTTGTAACGCTTGACAAAAGTAACAATATCTTTACTTTAAAATTCCCCACACAATCCCTCAGTCAAAATTACAAGCTTTACACAAGGAAGCCCATTGGCAAACAAATTAACAGAGCGCTAAACTGTAATTTAATTTACCGAAACGGATTCTTTCTGCTCAAGCTGCTGCGCACGTTCTCTTCTCTGCCGCAGCTCGTATTCTATGCGCAGTCTTTCGTTCTTGTCATCCTTTACAAAGGAAATAACAATAAGGTAAAGTGCTGCGCCGATAGCGGGACCGAGTGCATACATCGGCCACTGCATTTTCATGAAGGTTACATTCTGTGCGGTGCGGGGCAACTTGCTGTCGTAGCGGAGAAGCTTCAGGATGATGCCTTCCATAAGGCTCGTTGTGCCCGTGTTGATTTTGCTTACGAAGTTCTGCATTGAGAATGATATACCCTCAATACGCACACCTGTGCGGTATTCAACATCGTCAATCGAGTCGCTGGTGAGTGAACGGTGTGCAAAATCCTTGTTGCTGGTGAATACGCCGAAAACGCTGAACAGCATGCCGCATATAATAACCTGAACAGGGCTCTTGAAGCCGACAAAGAATGCGCCGACACGGCAGACGATTTCAGCAACGCTCGCTGTAACGAGCAGCTTTTTCATACCGCCGCATCTTTTGGCAAGCTCAGTTGCAAAGAAAACGGCTACGGCAGAGGTGACACCGCTGAGCGTGCCAAAAAGGAATTCGAGGTTCATGCCGTCAACACCGGGGAAGATGTTGTTTGCTGAGCTTTCAAAGAAATATGCATTCTGCACCTTGAAGTTGAGGTTGCAAAGTATTCTCGCAACGGAGATAAGGATAAGTGTACGGTTGTATTTGAGATAGCTGATAGTTTTGAGTATGTTTTCATTGGGCGTATCGCTCTGTACACGCTCCGGCATTTTGTGAGCGGACATTGAAATGATTTCACCGAGGAAGCCGAAGATAAATGCGAACAGCAGGAAAACCTCGTAGTCGCTCAGCCCCATGCCGAGGAATGCGCTGCGGAAGGTCTGGAAAAAGCTTGCAATTGTGGAACCTGCACCTGCGCCGATGCCTGCCCATTTAGCAGCTCTTGAACGCTCCTGTGAGCTGGGCGAACAAACGGAAACCATGCCCCAGAGCGCAACATCCTGGAATGAGTAGATGAAATCCCAGATGAAGAAAATGAGCAGTATGTAGCAGAGCTTGAGCGTTTCGGAAAGACCTTCGATGTTGAAGAACATCGCAAAGCTCAGCGCACCGACAATCGGCGGAGTATATATAAGATACGGGCGCAGCTTTTCGCCCTTTTTGCTTCTGTGGCGGTCAACAAAGGAGCCGATGAACGGGTCGTTGATTGCGTCCCAGATGTTGCTTGCAAAGAAAATGCCGCCAACTTTACCTGCATCAATGTGAAGCATGTTGATGCAGAAGTATCGCAGCCAGCCCGAAATATAGCTGTAGGTCATGTTCTGACCTGCAAGACCCAGTCCGTAATTAAACAGCCTGCGGTTAGCTACGCTGTCACCCGATTCCTCTTTGGAAAAAATATACCTGACAGGGTTTTTCATTAATGCATTACCTCTTTTCGGTATTTATATACCTTAAATATAACAAACACCAAAATATGTGTCAACACAGAAAATCAAATTTCAGGTCCTACAAGGCGGTAATTAATGAAAATTTTGTAACAAATTGTACAAATTAGCAGAAAGTTTATAGTGAAGTTTCTAACAAAATGCATTGAAGCTATTGAAATTCAGTTTAAGATTTGTTATGATAATTTCGTATAATTATGTGCGGATGGCTGAAAGGAGAATAAAGCTATGGATAACGTACCGCTTTACTTGTTCAACAAGGGCGAAAACGCACGCAGCTATGAATATTTAGGTGCTCATTTTAACGGTGACGGTTCAGTTGTTTTCCGTGTATGGGCTCCGCATGCGGCGGCGGTCAGCGTTGTCGGTGAATTTAACGGCTGGCAGGGCGGCGCAAACCCGATGTACAGAATTGACGGCGGCGAAGTCTGGGAAACAACCGTACCCGACCTTCACGTTTTCGATACCTATAAATTCTGCATTCAGACTGCTGACGGTCGTGAGCTGATGAAGTGCGACCCGTATGCATTCCATTCCGAAACACGTCCCGCAAACGCATCAAAGCTCTACAATATTGAGGGCTATGAGTGGCACGATGAAAAGTGGATGGAAACACGCAAAAAACAAAGTGTTTACAAATCCCCTGTAAATATTTACGAGGTTCACGCAGGCTCATGGAAGCAGTATGACGACGGCAATTTTTATTCCTACCGCAAGCTGGCGGACGAGCTTATTCCCTATGTCAGAAAGATGGGCTATACCCATATTGAATTTATGCCGCTGAGCGAATATCCGTTTGACGGCTCATGGGGCTACCAGGTCACGGGCTACTTTGCCCCGACCTCACGCTACGGTGAACCCAAGGACCTTATGTACCTTGTCGATAAGTGTCACGAGGCAGGTATCGGCGTTATTATGGACTGGGTCCCTGCGCATTTCCCCAAGGATGCACACGGACTTTATGAGTTTGACGGTGAACCCTGCTACGAATATGCCGATCCCCGCAAGGGCGAGCACTATTCATGGGGCACAAAGGTTTTCGACTACGGCAGAACACAGGTGCAGAGCTTCCTTTTGTCCAGCGCAGCAATCTGGCTTGACAAATACCATTTCGACGGATTGCGCATTGATGCGGTTGCTTCCATGCTCTATCTTGATTACGACCGTAAGGACGGCGAATGGATAGCCAACAAGCACGGCGGCCACGAAAATTTAGAGGCTATTGAGTTTATACAAAAGCTTAACGAATCTATCTTCCGTGATTTTTATGACTGCATGATGGTAGCTGAAGAATCCACGGCATTCCCCATGGTTTCAAAGCCGACGTTTATGGGCGGTCTGGGTTTCAACTTCAAGTGGAACATGGGCTGTATGAATGACTGTATGCGCTATTTCTCACTTGACGGCATTCACAGAAAGCATAACCACAACTGCCTGACCTTCTCATTCTTCTATGCGTTTTCTGAAAACTTTGTTCTTCCGATTTCGCATGATGAGGTTGTTCACGGCAAATGCTCGCTGATTAACAAAATGCCCGGCACATATGAAGAAAAATTTGCCGGTGTGCGCTCATTCCTCGGCTATATGTACGCTCATCCGGGCAAGAAGCTGCTGTTTATGGGCAGCGAGTTCGGTCAGTTTATTGAGTGGAAGTACGACAGCGGTCTGGATTGGCTGCTGCTTGATTACGATATGCATAAAAAGCTGCAGAACTATACCTGCGCTCTGAATAAATTTTATAAGAAAAACGCTCCCCTCTGGGAAATCGACTACGGCTGGGAGGGATTCAGCTGGATTTCAAGCGACGATAACACAAATTCTGTTATCGCATTCCGCCGTATAGACGAAAAAGGCAAGGAAATTATAGCTGTTTCCAACCTCACCACTGTACACCGCAGCGATTACAAAATCGGTGTACCTGTCGGCGGTACTTATGAGGTTGTGTTCAATTCAGATGCTGAGGAATTCGGCGGTACGGGCAAAGGCACAAGTGGCAAAATCAGGAGCATACCCGTTGCAATGCACGGACATGAGCAGTGCCTGTCGCTTGAGCTTGCAGGTATGAGCACAATCTATATTAAGCTCGTACGGAAAAACGCCGTAAGGAGAAAAGGCGGCGATAAAAAATGAGCAAACCGGAAGGCGTGCTGCAATACGCAGGTATAAGCTCACCCTACAGAGGCAACTTTATCTGCTCGCTTGATGCCTTGCGATATTCACTCGAAAAGCAGGGCAAAGCGGTTGTCTATCTGTTCCCGTCAGGCACCGCAAAGCGTGGCTGGGCACAGGAACTCGCAAAAAGCATGCCGGTATATTTTCTGAGCGGAAATATTTTAAAAGATATTCTGCTCGTTCGCAAAATAATAAAAAAGCACAACATTAAAATAATTCATTCCCATTTTTTCAGTCTGCCTGTTTTGCTGCGTTTCAATATCGCAACGCTTTTTGCTAAGGTAAAGCAGGTGGTGCACCTTCATTGTGTGATGCCTGAAAACGGCGGCTTCAAGAGCGTTGCCGAAAAGCTGATAATGAAAAACAAAACGCTGATTGGCTGCAGCAAGGCTCTCACTGAGCAGGGACAACGCCTGTTTCCGCAAAATGAAACACACTTTGTCAGCAACGCAATAATGTATGAGCGGCTTGACGGATATGAGGAGCTTGACAAGGCTGAGCTGGGTCTTGACAAAGGTGCAGAAACGCTGATGATGTTCGGCTTTCTTTACGAAATAAAAGGTGTGGATTTAGCGCTTGAAGCAATGAACACGCTTTGTGAAAAAGGTGAAAATCTTCAGCTGATTTTAATACTTACTTCAAATGAAGAAAGTATCAGGGAAAAAATTTCAAAGCGCTTTGGCGGTATACCGCAGTGGCTGCATATTCTGCCGCCAAGGAACGATATTGCAAGCTACTACCGGCTGTGCGATTTGTTTATCGCACCGAGCAGGAGTGAGGGCATGCCCTACTCCGTGCTGGAGGTAACGTCGCTTGCAATGCCGGCTGTGCTCAGCGATATACCTGCGCACAAAAACCTTGCTTTGAAAAATGCCGTTTATTTTGAAAGCGGCAATGCCGGAAAATTAAGTGAAGCTATACAGACTGCTTTGAAATCGGCACAGGCAATGCCGCTCAAAGAGCAGGCAGAGCTTATCCGCAGCAGCTACACCCTCGATGAATGGACAAAGAGGGTTGAGCATATATATAATAAATTGTAAAAACTCAAGGAGGTAATTATAATGTCACAAAAAGCTGAATGCATAGCAATGCTTCTTGCAGGCGGTCAGGGCAGCAGACTCGGCATCCTGACAAAAAACATTGCTAAACCTGCCGTACCCTACGGCGGCAAGTACAGGATTATTGATTTCCCTCTTTCGAACTGTGTAAATTCCGGTATTTATACAGTCGGCGTGCTCACGCAGTATCAGCCGCTTGAGCTTAACGACTATATCGGCAACGGCGCAGCATGGGATCTGGACCGTGCAAACGGCGGTGTACACATTCTCTCTCCTTACCAGCAGATAAAGGGCAGCGAATGGTACAAGGGCACAGCCAATGCTATTTATCAGAACATCAACTTTATTGACAGATATGACCCCGAATATGTCTGTATCCTTTCGGGTGACCATATTTATAAAATGGATTATTCCAAAATGCTCGCTTTCCACAAGGAAAAACAAGCAGACTGCACAATCGCAATGCTTGAGGTTCCGTGGGAAGAGGCTTCACGTTTCGGTCTGATGCTTGTTGCGGATGACGGTTCAATCACAGCCTTTGAAGAAAAGCCCGAGGTTCCCAGCAGCAACAAGGCTTCCATGGGTGTTTACATCTTCACATGGAAAAAACTTCGTGAGTATCTTCTTGCAGACGAGGCTGACCCGAATTCAAGCAACGACTTCGGTAAAAACCTCATCCCCGCAATGCACAACGCAGGCGAAAGACTTTTTGCCTACCACTTTGACGGCTACTGGAAGGATGTCGGCACTATCGACAGCCTCTGGGAAGCAAATCTTGATTTGCTGCGTCCCTCTGTTGACCTTGATTTGTCCGACAATGACTGGAGAATTTATTCCAAGTCACCTGCTTCACCGCCCCATTTCGTTTCCGAAACAGCAAACGTTGAAAACTCAATGATGGCTGAGGGCTGCTGCATCGACGGCGATATTGATTACTCCGTTCTCTTTGCAGATGTTGTTGTTGAAGAGGGCGCAAAGGTTGATTCTTCTATCATCATGCCCGGCACAGTTATCAAAAAGGGTGCCGTTGTCCAGTACGCAATCGTTGCTGAAAACGCCGTTATTGAATCGGGCGCCGTTGTTGGCGAAAAGCCTGAAAACGTACCCGACCGTGATGATTGGGGCGTTGCAGTTGTCGGCGCAGGTGTAACCGTCGGCGAGGGCGCAAAGGTCGCTCCCAAGGCTATGGCAGGCGAAGATGTGCCTGCTGCAAAGTGAGGAGGTAGATTAAAATGATCAGAGCAAAAAATGTTCTCGCTATTATCCATTCAAACTCTTATGACGAGGCTCTGCCTGCGCTTACAAATATGCGCACAATGGGCTCAGTCCCCTTTGGCGGCAGATACCGTCTTATAGATTTCACACTGTCAAACCTTGTCAACGCAGGCATCAGCAAGGTCGGTGTTCTCACAAAGAGCAACTACCAGTCCCTTATGGATCACCTTGGCACAGGCAAGCCGTGGGATCTTTCACGTAAGCGCAGCGGTCTTTTCCTGCTGCCTCCGTTCCTGCTTGGCGAAACAAGCACAAACGACAACCGCATCGAAGCTCTCAAGGGCAACATGAACTTCATCGGCAGAAGCAGTGAAGAATACGTTATCCTCGCAGACAGCAACGTTGTCACAAACTTTGATTTCAACGAGCTGATGAAATTCCACGAGGAAACAAATGCGGACATCAGCGTTGTTTACAAAAAGGGCAAAACACCTGACCTTACAAATATCATGACCTTTGATATTGATGCGGACAGCAGGGTCAAGGCTGTTTCCGTCGGCTCAGAGAAAGAGGAGAGCAACTACTCCCTCAACATCTTCTTCATGAAGAAGGCTCTGCTTGAACGCCTTATCAACGAGGCTTATGCAATGCATAAAAAGAGCATGACAGTCGATATTTTCCAGGCTAACTATGCAACCCTTCGCATCTGCGCTATGGAGTGCAAAAATTTTGCTGTTTCCATTGACTCGCTCGATACCTACTACCGTGCAAATATGATGCTGCTTGACAAAAGCAACAGAAACTGCCTGTTCAATAAAGAGCGTCCCGTTTACACAAAGGTTCGTGACGATATGCCCGCACTTTACGCTATCGACAGCGCTGTTAAAAACAGCCTTGTTTCCGACGGCTGCGAAATCAAGGGCGATGTATGCGGCAGCATACTTGGCAGAGGTGTTAAGGTTGAAAAGGGCGCAGTTGTCAAGAACTGTGTAATTATGCAGGACTGCTTTATCGGCGCAGGCGCACATATTGAAAACGTAATCCTTGACAAGAATGTTGTTATCAAGCCCGGCAAAACTCTTGTCGGTGCGGACGATTACCCGGTTTATGTAGGTAAGCGTATCGTTATCTGATTATCAGGATTTTATTATAAAGAAGGAGAAAAGCTATGAAGGTTTTATACGCAGCAAGTGAAGCGCTGCCCTTTATCGCCAGCGGCGGCCTTGCAGATGTTGCAGGCTCACTTCCGCAGGCTCTTCGCAAAAGGCTTATCGGCGCACGTGTTGTTATGCCGCTTTACGATACAATAAGCCAGGAGCTTAAGGATTCAATGACCTTTATTACGCATATTTCCGTGCCCGTTGCATGGCGCAGACAGTACTGCGGCATTTTTGAAGCACGTGCCGGCGGCGTAATTTACTACCTTATCGACAACCAGTACTATTTCAAGCGTGACCGTATCTACGGCCACTATGATGATGCGGAAAGATTTGCTTTCTTTGCCCGTGCCGTGCTTGAAATTATACCCCATATCGGCTTCAAGCCCGATATTATCCACTGTAATGACTGGCAGACGGCTATGACTCCCGTCTACTATTCAACAATGTATGCTGACCAGCCCGGATGGGAAAACATCAAAACCGTTTTCACTATTCACAACATCCAGTACCAGGGTGTTTACGGCATGGAGCTTATCAACGACGTGCTCGGTCTGCAGCCCGGCACAGAGCATATTGTTGAGTACAACGGCTGTGTCAACCTGATGAAGGGCGCAATTGAAACAGCAAACGTTGTTACAACCGTCAGCCCGTCCTATGCCAACGAGATTCTTGACCCATGGTTCAGCCACGGTCTTGACAATATCCTTGAACAGCGCAGATTCAAGCTCAGCGGTATTCTCAACGGTATCGACGTTGAAAACTACAACCCCGAAACCGACAGGAATATTTTTGCTAACTACTCTGCTGAGGATTTCTCAGCCAAAGCAGTCAACAAGGCAGAACTGCAAAAGCTGTTCAACTTGCCCGAAAAGGCAGATACACCCGTTATCGGTCTTGTCACCCGCCTTGTTTCCCATAAGGGTCTTGACCTTATCAAGGCTATACTTGATGAGCTGCTTGCCACAACCGATGTGCAGATGATTGTGCTCGGTTCGGGCGACTGGCAGTATGAGGAATTCTTCAAGGAAATGGCAGGCAGATATCCCAATCAGCTGGGAATCAGACTCGGCTTTGTGCCCGACCTTGCCCGTAAGATTTACGCCGGCAGCGATATATTCCTTATGCCGTCAAAGAGCGAGCCCTGCGGTCTGTCACAGATGGTTGCGCTGCGCTACGGCTCAATCCCGATTGTCCGTGAAACAGGCGGTCTGAAGGATACCATTACAGACAGCGGCGACAACATGGGTAACGGCTTCACCTTCGCACGCTATAATGCACACGATATGCTGCACACTATCCGCAGAGCAGTCGAAGGCTATCAGAACAAGGAAGGCTGGAACATCCTTGTCAAACGTGCTATGGAGTGCAACAACAGCTGGAACCGTTCAGCTAACGAGTACATCCGTATGTACAAAAACGTTTTAAAAGGTTAATTCCGTTAAAACAAAACGGGCAGCTGAATTTTCAGCTGCCCGTAAGGTGCATCTATTGCAAAAATAATATATTATGATATAATTATAATACTGTTTAAGAAATATTATGTGTTGCTGCGTTTATGTATCTTGCGGCAATCCGCTCAACATAATTTTCAACGGAATCAATAAGGTTGTTGAAATATTCGGGGAAGTTTTTGGCGTACTGCTCATTTGCTTCACCGATGATTTCTGTTTCGCCTACAAACAGACCGCTCCATACGGCATCGCAGATCTTCTGGAAAATAAAGTCGCTGTGGCGTGTGTCTGTTGTGAACCATTCCTTCTGAATGTGTCCCTTGTTTATTCCGTGAACAATCAGCTTGTACTGTGCAATCGCAATAATCCACATCAGCTTGTCGCCGTATATGCTGTCGGTTGTTCTTTTTACCTTTTCCGCAAAGAAATTCATGCAAAGCAGGACAAGCTGCATGTCAATTTTATCGTTGCCGGCCGCTTCAAGCAGCTGAAACTGGTCGTCGCCGCTGATTATGCCGTATTTGCTGTCCTGTCTGCCGAGCAGGTAGTCGGTTGTAACGCCGAAATATTCTGCGCAGCGCACAACAAAATCAAGTCCGCATTCACGCACACCCTTTTCGTAGTGCGAAAGTAATGCCTGCGATACGCCAAGGCTCATTGCCACTTCTTTCTGGCTTAAGCCTTTTTCTTTTCGCAGGGATGTTATTCTTGAAGCAAATGCTGTTGCCATATGTAAAACCTCAGTTCAATCTGTATTTATACGCATAGTATAACAGCGGCTTCGACAAAAGTCAACATTAGAATTAAAAGTTTCGGAGAAACAAATGAAAACCTACAAAATTCACTTAATCCGCAATGCCCTCACACAGGAAAATCTGGAGGGCAAGTACCTCGGACATACCAATTCGCCCCTTTGCGAACAGGGTATAGACCAGCTTGAGCAGCTTATCGAGCAGTATAAATTTCCCGAGGCACAGGTAGTTTTCAGCAGTCCGTTAAAGCGCTGCATTGATACTGCACGTATGATATGGCCTGATAAAGAGCCGGTACCGATGCCGGATCTTATTGAATATAACTTCGGCGAATTTGACGGAAAAACCGCAGAAGAGCTGGAAACTCATCCCCTTTTCCCAAAATGGCTTGCCGGTGACCCGGAGGTTGATCCGCCGTTTGGTGAAAATCAGCAGGCATTCGGCAAAAGAATTTGCGAGGGTTTTGAAAAAATTGTGGACGGTATGCTTAAATCCGGCATTGAAAGCACCGCTGTAGTTACACACGGCGGCGTTATCATGCAGCTGATGGCACGCTACGCCCTGCCGGAAGCCAAGGCACATGAATGGATAACCCCAAGCGGTTGCGGTTATACGCTTCGTATAACACCATCTATATGGATGGGCGGTAAAAAGGTAGAAGCGAGCTGCGAAATACCGGAGCCGGAGCGTGATTTTGATTATGAACGTATGCTGTGGGGTCAGGAGCCGCTGGATTTTGATGACGAATTCAGCGATTTCTGAGTATAGTATATTGTTTATAATTTTTTAAAGGAAAAATAATTCTGCAAATGGGAAGTATAATAAAGGGTAAAGAATTTTAAAAGAAAGAGGTTTTTTAAAATGAGTGAAAAAATCAGCGTAGTTACCGGTGCTTCCGGTCACGTTGGCTATCCGCTTGTTAAAAAGCTTTGTGACAGCGGCGAAAAAGTCAGAATTCTTATCAGAAAAGATTTACCGATTTTCGATTGCTTTAATGCGGAAAGAGTATACGGTGATGTTACTGACCCTGCAAGCCTTGAAAAAGCATTTGAGGGCGCAGAGGTTGTTTACCACCTCGCCGGTATGATTGAAATAAAAGCAGGCAACGATGAACCCGTATGGAAGGTCAACGTTGACGGCACAAAGAACGTTGTTGAGGCATGCAAAAAGTGCGGCGTAAAGCGTCTTGTTTACGCATCCTCTGTTGATGCTATTCCTCCGCTGCCCGGCAATCAGGAAATGGCAGAGATTTATGATTTCAACCCCGATAACCTTGAGGGTACATATGCAAAAACAAAGGCTGTTGCAACAAAGTATGTTCTTGAAAACAACGGCGTTGACGGCCTTGAAACAGTTGTAACTCATCCCGGCGCATGTATCGGCCCGTACGATTTCAAGGTTTCAAGTGTCGGCGAAATGGTCAGAATGTTTATAAAGGGAGCTTTCCCTGTAACACTCACCTTCGGCGCATACAACTTTGTAGACGTGCGTGATGTTGCAGAAGGCATGTACCTTGCTTCTACCAAGGGTATTCCCGGCCATTGCTACATACTCACCGGTGAGGTTATGACCTGCGGTGAGCTTATCAGCTGCCTTGCAAAAATATGCGGCAGAAAAGACCCGAAGATTCCGCTTTCACTCGGTCTTGCAAACGCAGTTGCTCCGCTTATGGAGGTTTACTATAAGGCTCTTGACAAAACTCCCCTTTTCACACGTTACTCAATCCGCAAGCTTTGCTCAAACTGTAACTTTACATACAAAAAAGCTGCGGATGATCTCGGCTACGCTCCCATGAGCGCGGAACAGTCCTTTGCCGATATGGTTAAATGGATTAAGGAAAACGAACCCAAGAAGAAATAATAAATTGAAAAAGCAGGTGAACAGCTTTGTCGTTGGTTAAAAAGGGAATTAGGCTTGTAAAAGACGGTTATAATAAGGTGCGTACTTATTGGCGCACTCCGCCTTTGGGAAACTACATGAACTATAAGGAAATTGTTTCGCTGTCAGCAGGCGGCTTTGGTGTAAAGGCGATAATTACATTTGTCCAGGCTGCAATCATATCGGCGAACAATGCCTTTGTCGGTAACACTATCGGCATCAAGCCTATGCAGATGTACGCAATATATGTTGCAAGTGTGCTTGTAGGCTTCCCGCTTACGATGCTTCGCGCAAGAATTATCGACAATTCACGCAGCCGCCAGGGTAAGTACCGCCCGTACATTATCAGTATGGGTCTGCCCACAGTTCTGCTCTCAATCGGCTATGTGTGGGCGCCGTACGAGCATATGGGAGATATAGGCAAAATTGCTACGGTTGTTTTCTTTAACATCGGTTTCCAGTTCTTCTACAACTTCCTTTACGATGCTTACGATAACTATGTATCTGTTCTGTCTTCAAATACTCAGGAGCGTTCCAACGTTCTTGCTATCCGTGCGGTTTCGGATTCACTTGCCCCCACAATCATAAACGCCATAGTTCCGATTATAGGTGAGATTATTACAGGCAAAAGAGACCTTTACGATATCCGCATTTACCGCTATGTATGGACACCCATCCTCATTATCGGCTTCCTTATCAGCTTTGTTCTTTATAAGAACACCAAGGAAAAAATCATTCAGGCAAAAACACACGTTGTGCGTATCAAGTTTATTGATGCGTTCCGTGCTGTTATGAAAAACAAGTATTTCTGGATTATTTCCCTTGCAGGCTGGGTCGGCTTCCTTGAAAGCATGGCAAACAGCATTCTCGGCTGGCTGTACACTTATCAGGCGGCATGTACATCTGCACAGTACGCAATTCTCACTACGATTTACGGCAACGCCTCATTCTGGGGTATGTTGCTGGCACCGATCTGCATTTACAAATTCGGTAAGCGCAATACTCTGATATTCACAAACGCACTGAACATCGTTTTCATTGGTATGCTTTATCCCGTTGTAAAGAATGCAGACCCGTCAATTATGATATGGCTTGCAATGATGTGCCTGTGGATGAACGCACTTGTCGGTTCGTTTGCACACATTCTGACTCCCAGCCTCAACGGCGATATCCGTGACTATCAGCAGTATGTTACAGGCGAAAGAATAGACGGCATGTTTGCAGCAGTCGGTCTTATCGGCAGCGTTGTAACAATGGTTACTACCAGCGTTCAGTCTGCTATTTACGAGGTTATCGGCTTCAACGAAACAAAGTATGCCGAGGTTCTGCCTGAAATTCTGGCTTCGGGTGTAGTGCTCGAACAGCCTGACAACGTTTATAACGTTCTCTACCACCGTCCGACCTTTATCAGCATTTTTGCTGTTCTTATTATGACCGCTGTTGTCGGTGCGGCAATGAATGTTATACCCTATTTCTTCTACGATTTGTCGGAAGTAAAGCAGAAGGGTATGGTAAAGGTGCTTCAGGTTCGTGCCCTGTTTGAAGATTACGGCAGAAACGTGCTCAGCGACAAGGACCTTGTAAAGGCTATTGAGCTTGTACGTGAAGCAAGAGAATATAGCGGCAAGGAAAAATTGCCCGAAGATAAATCAGCCATCAAAGCGGCTAAGACAAAGGGAGAAAAGAAAGCCGCACGCAAGGCAAGAAAAGAAGCACACGAACACAACGAAAAAATTATTGTTTCACAGTTTGTTGTTGATGAACTCAACCGTTTCAACACCGTTCAGGGTAAGGCACAGCTTGAAAACGCAAAACTTTTCGTAGCTGAAGGTATCAACCACATCTTTATCGTAAGCAAGGAGGATCTTGCTGCAGCAAAGGTTCTTCCCACTTCAACAGAGGAAGAAAAGGCTTACCGCAAGGCAGAAATCACACGAATCAAAGAATGTCTTTATGCACGGAAGGTTGCAAGGAAGTATTTCCCCAACGGCATTGATGCAGAAAAGGTTAATTCATCAGAGTTTGATAAGCTCTTTGAGCAGGAAGATGCAATAAACGAAAAGATTGATGCTGCTTACAAGGTATTCTACAAGGCAAGGGATGAAAAGAACAAGCCCGCAGCCGAAGAAGCAACAGCCACCATCAAGCAGCTCAAGGCTGAGGTCAAGGAAATAGAAAAGGCTATCAAAAAGGCAACGGATGATAACTCTGTTTATAACCGTGCCGCAAAGCCGTACCTTGACGCTGTAAAGCTTGTTACAATGGCAGAAAACTATACACATTACGATGATATAGCTGCCATGTATGATGAAGCCAAGGTTCGCTATGAAGAGGCAGAGCGTCTTGCAGCCGAAGAAGAGGCACGCAAGGCAGCAGCAGAAAAAGAGCACGCAGAACAGCTTCGTGCACAGAGAAAGAAAAAATAATTTTTCGCTTTAAAAAATAAGGGGAGCGTAAAATATGAAAAAAGCTATTTCTCTTGTTCTTGCTACCATATTTGTTTTAAGTTACTTCGGACTTGCGGGCGTTGAATATTCTCCGTCGGGCTTAACTGCACAGGCGATGGATATTGTAACCGAGTCCGGTGTTCAGGTTACTATTGAGTCTATTCTCTATAAATCAAATGCGCATACAATGCAGTTTCCGAATGCAGACCATTACGCCACCAAAGAAACAAGTACACCGGGTGACTATGTAATATCCAGGGATATTAACAATCTTGGCTACCGCTTTGTTTTTCCGGCAGGAACAACAGAGCTGAGCGGAACCATTTCGCTTGACGGTGAAACTAATTGGCGCGGAGTCAGAATTAATGCAACCAATGCCCCGGAGTTCTGGCCAAAGGACGAAAACGGAAACGTTGATTTTACCAAGCCGGTTACTTTCAACAGACCGGAAGACTTAGCAGAGCAGGACGAATACGGTCTTATTTACAGAGAATATTTATACGAAAAAGGTGTAGGCGGCTTCAAGGACTACAACAGAATATACTGGAAGCTCGAATATGTCTGCGACGGCGAAACCTATACCGATTATTTTGATATTCCGCTTGTGGATTACGCTGAACCCGACAGAGTAACTGTTAAAGCACTTAACTTCAATGTTGCCGGTTTGCCGAGTGTAGGCACAATAATAGGTATGCCCAACGCAAACGTACCTGCCAATCAAAAAGAAGCGGCAAAATTTATTGTTGAAAACGATTATGATATTGTTGCCGTACAGGAAGATTTCGGCTATCATAAGCATTTAGTCGGCGGACTTGATGGCTACAACTACATGACTAACCACACCGGTACAATTCCCGGCGGTGACGGCGTGAATGTGTTCACAAAATCCATGCCGATTTACAACGAAACAAGAGTTGCCTGGACTGATGCCTGCGGCATTATCTTAAACGGTGCGGACGAGCTCACACCCAAGGGCTTTGTCTATTCGGTTATTGATATAGGCAACGGAATTTATGTCGATTTTTATGATCTTCATGCAGATGCTTACGGCGATGAAGGCTCTATTCAGGCAAGAGAAAAGCAGTATAAGCAGCTGGCAGATTTCATCTGTGCCAGAATGGAAGAAAACGACCGTCCTGTAATCATAACCGGTGATTTTAATGCTTTTATGCACAGGCACGTAGATAATGGCAATATGTACGAATATTTCTATGAGCAGTGCGGACTGAAGGATGCATGGGTTGAGGTACACAACGGCGGAGATTATAATAATTTCTATCAGTGGCATATAAGCGGTATGGAAGCCTGGGGTAACTGGGATTCTGTTGAAAGGTTTATGTATAAAAGCGGCGGCGGTGTTGGTGTCATAGCAACAGATTTTAATTTCATCGAAGTGACAAACGAAAACGGCAATGTGATTTCCGATCATTCTGCCGCAGAATGTGAGTTCACATTTATCAAAACAGATGGCTTCGTTGAAAACACACAGCAGCTTGAAGTAACAGAGAAAACCGGCAGCAACTTTATTAATAATATCAAGTGGATTTTCAAAGATTTGGCAGTAATTTTATCCAACCTTGACGAGCTTTTTCTTGCTATTTCTGAACTGACTTGAATTAAATACTTACATACAGCTTAAAAATAAAAAGTAATATAAAACAATAACGCACACCGCATTTTAAAACTGCGATGTGCGTTTTTTGTTGGATTTTTAGTTGCAGCGAGTCGCCGGTGCGGAACGCACACTAAATGCCGCTTATTGAAAAGTTTTATTAGAAGAACAAATACATCAACGGCGGAGATTAAAAAGCGCAAAAGCAATATCAATGTAAAAAATGAACGATGCTGTGAATTTGAACGGAACAGGCTGACGAGCATAAAACTTAACTCATTTATCCGAGCGAGGGAACCATAGGCGGTAGAGCAAACTTAAAAGTCAGTTTTGCTTTAATAGCCGTTATGACAGCAGAACAAAACATTTTTTGTTCTGTCTGCCGAGCGGATTTGCTATCGTCAGCCGTTGTGGAGTGCATATAACCCCAAAAGTTTTTTTGGTTACTTTTGTAACGCTTGACAAAAGTAACCTAACGAACCTCATTTATATCGCTGAATTACAGTTTGGCAGC
Organism: Acutalibacteraceae bacterium; assembly: GCA_045536235.1. GTDB lineage: Bacteria > Bacillota > Clostridia > Oscillospirales > Acutalibacteraceae > UBA8612. The sequence goes on from JAZSND010000036.1 coordinate 62,582, forward strand.
GTGACGCTGCACCCAATGCCGGTGCGAAGCGCACACCGGATGCCGCCTATTGAAAAATATCATTAATAATAAAAATACATCAACGGCGGAGATTAAAAAGCGCAAAAGAAACATAAATATAAAAATTAAAGATGCTGTGAAGTGCATACAGCTCAAAAAGTTCTTTTGGTTACTTTTGCAACGCTTGACAAAAGTAACATAACGAATCCTGATTATATCGCTGCAGTTTATGTCACTGCCTGATACACCGCATATGCATCTATCTGCAGCGGATAGGTTTCCATTACTCTGCCGTCATAGATCACACGGATGTGATCACCTGCTTTGAGCTTTTTCAAATCAAGTTCAGGTGCATAAGAAAGCATTGAGCTAAGGCGCACATAAACCGGTGTGCCTTCCTTTATTCCGTTCTGGTCATAAGTGACTTCCATAAGGATTGCGTTGTCATAGATCTCTTTGACCTTGCCCGAAAGTCCGGGTTCTGCATCAAGGCTTATGTCAGCTGTAACACCGTTGATGTCAGTCGGTTTTTCCGTAGGCTTATTGTTACTGTTTGGTGTGGTATAATCAGCAGGCACACTGACACCCTCCATAAAGGAATTGACCTGGTTGAGGGTCATATCCGACGGACCGATGAAAACATCCTTGTTTCCGTCAATGGTATTCTTTTTGATAACTGCATAGCCGCCGGTTTTGTATTCTGTCGAACCGCCGTCATCATAGCTGATTACAGTCGAGCCGCCATCCTTATACATCTGCGAAACGGCTTTGCCGCCAAGTGCGTCATTCTTTGCCTTTGTTACTATCGCATCGGCTGTAACTTTGCCGCTACCCAGAGCATCGCCAAGCGGATACTGCACACCGCCGATAAAGACATACGCTTCATCAAGGCAGTATAGGTAAACGTGGTAACCGTATTTTTTTCCGAAGGCTTCGCTTGTAAGCCATGTTACACCCTCGGACTTGCTTTTGACAACATAAAGATGATAATCATCCACAGGCTGATTAATGCCACCGGGTGAATTGGTCGGAATTTCAGCTGAGGTAGGTTCGTTTTTATCCGGTGCAATAACGGCAGTTGTTGAAAACTCCTCCGTAGTATCGTTTGCTGTAAGCTCAGCTTTGAAATATTCGCGTGCCTTCTGCTCGCAGATTGTTTGCAAACGGCTGACATAATTCTGCGTATCAGTATCAAGACCTTTAGGGAATTTTGCTTTTATACTGTTCTGGTACTCTTTGCCGTCCTCGGGTTCCCAATATTCAAGCAGAGTATAGTTCTCATCTTCGTCTACTTGGAATGTTATCGCAACGGGTATCATACTTCCGCCTGTTTCAACGATACTGCCGTTTTCATCAAGGCTGTAGCGTGAATACAGCGCTAAAGCGTAGACCGTTACGGTGTGGAATTTGTCTTTCTTACTGCCACTGCCCTCTACAGTCAGCACGTGGTTAGCCTGACACTCAAAATCACCTATAAATGCTTTTCTGTTCTTGTCAAGAATTGCTTTTTCAACTGCTGTTTCAAGTTTCTCATTCATTTCAATATGGTATGATGCATTTTCATCATCCTTCGGGCTTGTCAGGAAACAGACTGCGGCAACTATACAAACCGCAACGGCTGCAACAATAACCCAGAATGCAGGTTTTTTATAGTTCATAACTCCTTTTATCCTTTCTTTCACGCCGACTTCACCGAATGCCAGCGGACATGCGGCAATCGACTTTCGGCTGATGCTTGCATTAAGCAGGGCAACCGAATAGCTGCGGCGATCATCTTCGCCTAAATCTTTGATAACCTTTTCATCACAGGCTGCCTCAATATCCCTGCAAAGCAGTACATAGGCAACCCACAGCAGCGGATTGAACCAATGCACGCTCAGTAGCACGAAGCCAAGCGGCTTAATCAGGTAGTCAAGGCGTTTTATGTGTGCTTTTTCGTGTGCGATTACGAGGGGGATATCAGCTTCGTTCACCTTGTAGGGCAGGTAGATTTTCGGCTTGATTAACCCCAGCACAAACGGCGAATGAACGTGCTCGCTCTGATATATGTTTCCTTCCTTTTTTGTGGCTGTGCGCAGGCGGCTTTTAAGCTTTGCCCAACTAAAAAAAGCATAAACGAGCATAACAACTGCACCCAACAGCCATATCAGCGCTAAAATACCTGTTATTTCAACCTCTGTACCGGAAGAAAAATTTGCTGTCTCATACAACTTGTTAACTGTACTGTCTACTGCCTGAAAGCCTGTGTTAACCTCAAAGCTGTCAAGATAAATTGCATCAGGATTAATCGTTTGCGTGCTTGGAATAAGGCTGAATGAGCTTTGAATATCGAGCGGGAAAACAATCCTCAAACCGACTACGCCCCACAGCAGACAGTTAAGCCATTTTGGCGCCTTTCTGAAAACCAAACGTAATACGATTACCGCAAGCACAATCCACACTGCGGTTATACTGATGTTGACATGCGACAAAAACGGTGCAGTAAGAAAAACGGTAAAACGCTGAAAGAAATACAAAATCTCTTCCATTTCCTTCCTCCTTATTCTCCGATTATTTTGCGGATTTCCTCAAGCTCCTTATCGCTCAAATTTTTGTGTTTTGCAAAAGCTGCAATAAATGCAGGCAGCGAGCCCTCAAATTTCTTTTCCACAAGCTCGTCAATTTCGGATGCCTGAACTTCCTCCTTTGAAACAAGTGAGGTTACAACGGCATTTTCGTTTTTGACGATGCCACGGTCAGAAAGGCGCTTGATTACGGTGTATGTAGTTGTCTTGGACCAGCCGAGCTTTTCCTTGCACAGCTCAGACAGCTCACGTGAACTTATCGGTTCGTGCTCCCAAAGAATTACACAAAAGCGGTATTCGCTTTCAAAAACTTTAGGTGCGGGCATATGCTTCTCCTCCTCTTTTTGTATTCTAATGCATTAGTACAATATCATTCTAACGCATTAGAATAGTTTTGTCAATAGAAAAATTACAGTTTGGCAGCGTGACGCTGCACCCAATGCCGGTGCGAAGCGCACACCGGATGCCGCCTGTTGAAAAATATCATTAATAATAAAAATACATCAACGGCGGAGATTAAAAAGCGTAAAAGCAATATCAATATAAAAAATGAAATATGCTGTGAATTTGAACGGAACAGGCTGACGAGCATAAAACTTAATTCATTTATCCGAGCGAGGGAACCATAGGCGGTATAGCAAACTTAAAAGTCAGATTTGCTTTTGTAGCCGTTATGGCAGCAGAACAAAACAATTTTTTGTTCTGTCTGCCGAGCGGATTTACTATCGTCAGCCGTAGTGTAGTGCATATAACCCCAAAAGTTCTTTTGGTTACTTTTGTAACGCATGACAAAAGTAACAATATCTTTACTTTGAAATTTTCCACACAATCCCTCAGTCAAAATCGCTTGCGATTTTGACAGCTCCCTTTACACGAGGGAGCCCATTTGCAAACAAATTAACAGAGCGATAAACTGTACTTTGTCAATATGTGAACTATCGTTTACGCGATATGATATAAATCCCCGTACGCCGCAGCGTATATCGCAAATCCCGTAAGGGATCTATATCGCTGCAGTTTATCTGTATATCACTCATAAACAAAAAACCGACCTCATAAAGAGGTCGGTTGATTATCGCTTATTTAATTATTCAGCTGCAACTGCTTCTTTGTTTTCAACTTCTTCGATAGGCTGTGAATAATCGGGAAGCTCGGTATACTTAACAACGATGGGGTTGTTGATGCATGTGATGTTGACAATGATAACAGGAAGGTGAAGAACCATTGTAACAAAGATACCGAAGCCTACGCTTGCGCTGACAAAATCAGGGAATACAGTGCTGATTTCCTTTGAGAAAACGGTAAATGTAATGCAAGCAGCAACGAGCATCAGGATGGAAAGTACGCTGCAAACAATATTCTTCTTGCAGGAGCTAACCTTTGATGAGCAGAAGTTTCTTGCGAAGTTGAGTATGCCCATAACGATTGAAAGAGCAACAAAAACAATTGAAAGAGCAAAGGTCAGCATAGCTGTGCCGATTACGGGTGAGCCGATACCAGTTGTGATAAGGTTGATATCAAACAGCTCCATGAAGTAATCCATAACTATGGTGAGGATATTTACGTTAATTTCCTTTGCAGCCATGTAGGGACCCTCAGCAATGGAGAGCTTTGCAAGGGGAAGGAAAAGGCCTGCGATGGGAATGATTGCGAGAATAAGTCTTGCAATCTGGCGTTTGCCGCCGATTGAGGAAGCCTTAAAGCGGTCAAGACCTTTCTGGAATTTAGCATGCTCTGCTTCTGCCTTTTCAGCATCTTTAAGAAGGCTTTCTTCCATGCCGTAGTAGACCATGTTTACGCCGCACTTGGGACACTCAGGACGCCAGTCAGTTAATTTAAGGTGAGCATTACACTTAGGACAATTAGCCATAACGTTTCCTCCGTTTATATGTCTTTGTGGTTTAAACACATAATGACACTTTTGATTGTTATATATAATAACATAAATTAACAACAAAAGCAACCTGTTTTTATATATTTTTATTGAAAGCGGCAGAGAAAGAAAATATCCACAATATCTGCTGTATATAATGAAATTCACCACAAGAGATTATATAATAAAGCCACCGTCGACACTGAGTACCTGTCCCGTGATAAACGCTGCGCCGTCGGACGCCAAAAAAAGAACAGCCTTTGCAACCTCTTCGGGTGTACCGATGCGGCAAAGGGGGGTTTCGTCTGCAAGTGCCGCAATATCGTCAGGTGTGAGGTTTGCGTTCATTTTTGTGTTAATTACACCGGGTGCAATGCAGTTGACGGTTATGCCGCTGGGGCCGACCTCTTTGGCAAGCGCCTTGGTAAAGCCGATAACCGCAGCTTTTGATGCGGAATAAAGCACCTCGCACGATGCGCCGCTGATTCCCCACATAGAGGAAATGTTGATAATTCTGCCGCTGTGCTGTCTTATCATGCTTTTCAAAGCTTCACGGCTGCAATTGATGGCAGAGAGTATATTGGCGCCGAAAATTTCGTCGTAATCGCTCTGCGTGCTGTCGGTAAAAAGCTGCTGACGTGCTATACCTGCATTATTTACAAGCACGTCAATACCGCCGAATTCACTTTCAATTTTATTGAACATTTTTTTGACCTGCGCCTCATCACGCAAATCCGCCCTGACACAGATTCCGCCGATTTTTTCTGCAAGCTTTTTTGCAGGCTCAGCATTTTTGTTGTAATGCAGGGCTACATTATATCCTTCATCAGCTAAAAGCTGCGCACAGGCGCCGCCGATACCGCCGGAAGCGCCTGTGACTAAAACTGTTTTCTTCAAATTACTGGAGTGAGCCCAACATGCCTGAAAGGGCATCTTCGCTGAGCTTGGTGTATCCCTTGGGAACATCGAACACGCTGTTGTTAACAGATGATGTGCAGCTGTTGACCTTGATAATGCTGATGTCGCCTTCAGCGGTTTCAACCTCGATACGCCTGAGCTGCTGTCTGGAATCGAAATAGTATCTGTTTTCGTTTGTGGAATCCTCATAGGTTTCGCAGGTGTACTTTTTACCGCCAACCGAAACTGTGGATGTGCTTACGTAATCCATTTCAGCGCTGCCGATTGTGTCCCAGATACCCATATCCATTTCGCCGACATTTGCATCCTCCGCAGAGCCGATCTGATAATATGCCTTAGCTACGGGGAAGAGCATATAGACGCTGCCGTTCTTGACAATCATGCGGATTTTAAGTGCGCCGGAAGAAAATTCGCAGGAAATATTGTTGCCGGACATGGAAACCTTGCACGGCATACCGGTTTCAATACCGAGTGTTTCGCCTGTGACGAAAACGCAGTCAAGGTAGAGCTGCTTTGACTGAGCAGAAGCGTCCATAATGCGCTTCATCAGCGGGTCTTTGGGCTGACCGCTTGTATCGAGCGGAACCTCAATCAGTTCACCTTCGGGGAAGGGGATATCCTCAACTGAAGTTGTGGTTTCTTCGGGAGAAGCCGGCGCTGTTGTGTCATTCTGAGCAGATGTTGTTTCGTCGTCAGCCTTCTGGGTCGTTGTGGGCGGCTCATAGGGCTTTGTTACTGTAATAACGCTTGTTACAACCTCAGTTTTAACCTCGGTAACGATTTCAGAAACAATCTCTGTTACAACCTCGGTAACGCCCTTGTCGTTTGTAACTGCTTCGCCCGCTTTGTCGGTTTTGGGTTCTGTTCTGATTTCTGTTACAACCTCGCTTACGATTTCCGAAACAACTTCGGAAACCACCTCGGTTACCTCTTCGTAAATTTCGCCGTTTGCACCGATAACGGTGGAAGGCTCTTCGGGCTGTTCATCGTTACCGCCGCAGGCTGCAAAAAGAGTCAGCGCAGCAACAAGCGTAGCAAGAACAGCAAATATGTTTCTTTTTTTCATCTCTGTTTATCCTCCTTTAAGATAAATAAGGTACTTTAATAATAAATTATTTTTACATAAAAAGTCAAGCATTGTTGCCAATAGGTAATATTTGTTAGACTTTCTTTGAACTTTTGTCACAAGTTTGCATTAATCTTCGTCTTTCTGACGCTTTGAAAACCTGCGCGGCTCGTCATCATCGTTATTTTCAGGTTCATCAACGGGCATAATTTCAACCTTGAGCTTGCCTATACGCTTATCTTCAAGGTTGAGAATTGTGAAATGGAGATTTTTGTAGTCGATCTCGTTCATTTCACCGTCTTTGGGCAGATAGCCGAGCAGGCTGATAACAAATCCGCCGATTGTGTCGTACTCATCATCGGGCAGCTCGACGCCGACATGCTCGTTAACCTCGTCAATTGAGGTTGTGCCGTCAACCGTGAATGTGGTTTCGTCGATGACTGAAAATTCCTCTTCCTCGTTGTCGTATTCGTCCTGAATGTTGCCGACAATGGATTCAACAAGGTCCTCAAGCGTGACAATGCCTGCCGTGCCGCCGTATTCGTCAACAACAACAGCCATCTGTGTGCGGCGTGAGGTCATTTCCTTGAACAGCATACCGCACTTCATCGACTCAGGGACAAAGAACGGCTCACGCATGATTTTACGCAGGCTTTCCTGCTTTGGCAGACTGGAGCCGATATATCCGATAAGGTCCTTGATGTAGACGATACCTATAATTTTATCCATGCTTTCCTCGTAAACAGGAATACGGGAATAGCCCTCTTTTTCCGAAATTTCAACAGCATCCTGCACAGGGTCATTGACTTCAACAGCCGAAACATCGGTACGGTGAGTCATAATATCGCCTGCATCAATATCGTCAAACTCGAAGATGTTGTTTATCATTTCCTTTTGCGTATCTTCAATAACGCCCTTTTCGCCGCCGACATCAACCAGCATGCGGATTTCCTCTTCCGTAACCTCTTCGGGCTCTGCATTCGGGTCAATACCCAAAACACGCAGAATAGCGTTCATCGAAAGCGAAAGCACTTTGACAAAGGGCTTTGCTACAGATGCAACAGCAGTGAGGATACCTGCAATGCGGAATGAAATTTTTTCGGGGTTGTACATGGCAATACGTTTGGGTACAAGCTCGCCGAGCACAAGCGAAAAATAGGACGTGATAAGCGTGATTACAACAAGGCTGAAACCGTCTATAACGCTTGCGGGGATTCTGGTGAGGACAGAAACTTTTTCCAGTCCGTCCGAAAGCAAATCCACAAAGCTCTGCGATGCAGAAGCAGAGGATAAGAAACCGGCAAGGGTAACGCCTATCTGAATTGTTGAAAGAAAATTGCTGGGATTCTGGGTGAGCTTTAAAAGTTTCTTTGCTTTTTTATTGCCCTCCTGTGCCTGTTTTTCAAGCTTGGCATCGTTGAGGGAAATGATTGCGATTTCACTCATTGCAAAGAATGCGTTTACAAGAATAAGCACGAGCAAAAGCACAATTTTTAAAATAAGCGAAGTCGCAGACCCGGGGTCGCCGTCCATAAAAGACTTTCTCCTTTCAGTTTTGCGAAAAGAGCAAAAATTCTTTCCGCTTTATAATTCTTTAAATATTAAAACATCTTATCCGATGATGTTTCCGTTTTTGATATATACTCTGGGCACACGCTTTGTTATATCGCATACGTACTCGTAGTTGAAGCTGCCTGCTGTTTTTGCAAGCTCCTCAACGGTGAGCTGCTCGCTGCCGCTTGTGCCGACTATTGTTACCTCGTCGCCCTGACTTACTTCGGGAATATCGGTAACATCAACCATAAACTGGTCCATGCAGACTCTGCCCGCAACCGGCGCGGAGTGACCGTTAATCAGCACTCTGCCCTTGTTTGTCAGCAAACGCGGGTAACAGTCGCCGTAGCCGCAGGGAATGGTTGCAATCTTGCTGCGGCGCTTTGCGGTAAACGCTGCACCGTAGCCGACAGTATCGCCCTCATTGATTTCTTTAATAAAAGCGATATGGCTTTTAATCTGCATTATAGGTGTGGTTTTCAGGTTTTCAAACTTTACCTCGTCCGACGGGTCAAGTCCGTAGGTGACAATACCGCAGCGCACCATATCCATACAGCCGCCGTCAAAATCCATTGTGGCTGCGCTGTTGTAAATGTGGCGGATGGGAATATCAACACCTGCGTTCTTGATTTTTTCAGTAAATTCCTCAAAGAGCTTTTTCTGCTCATTTGCAAAGGATTTATCCGCAAAGTCCGCACAGGCAAGGTGAGAAAAAATGCCCTTGATTTCAATATTCGGCAAAGCCGCTATTCTTTTTATTTCTTCAAGGCTTTCGTCAGTGGACATAAAGCCGATACGGTGCATGCCCGTATCAATTTTAATGTGCACACCTGCTTTTTTGCCCATAGCGGCAGCCGTATCATTGAGCTGCTTTGCGGTGGAAAGCTCAAAAACAGTTAAGTCAATACCGTTTTCAACAGCCTGCTCAAAAAGCTCGGGAAAAGCGTAGCTTAAAACAAGAATCGGCTTTTTTATCCCGTTTTCACGAAGCTGTATGCCCTCTTCAACCGTGGCAACACCGTAAGCATATGCACTTGTGGGTTCAAGAGCCTTTGCAAGCGGCACAGCACCGTGACCGTAGGCATCTGCCTTTAAAATGACCATGACTTTAACACCGTCGCCGACTCTTTTCTGTACGGCGGCGATGTTTGCACAAGCAGCATCAAGGTCAATATAGGCGCAGACTCTGCTGAATTTGTTAGTCAAAATAAAATCACCTTTTTATAATGAATTGATTTTTAATCAATTCAAATCATGGAGCGTTAAGCAGGAAATCAGGGCGGCATCGCCAAATCATGATTTTTACAGCATATTAGTCACCACAAGCAACTTCAAGCGCCTGTTCGATATCTGCAATGATATCCTCAACGTTTTCGATACCGACTGAGAAACGGATAAGGTCGGGTGATACTCCGCACTCAACAAGCTCACTGTCGCTTAACTGACGGTGTGTTGAGGAAGCGGGGTGCAGCACGCATGTTCTTGCATCGGCAACGTGAGTGACGATAGCGGCAAGCCTGAGTGAATTCATGAATTCCTCTGCCTTTGCTCTGCCACCCTTTACGCCGAAGGAAACAACGCCGCAGGTACCCTTGGGCATATATTTCTGAACAAGCGGATAGTATTTGTTATCGGGAAGTCCCGGATAGTTTACCCAGGAAATCTTGTCGTTATTTGCAAGGTATTCGGCAACCCTGAGTGCGTTTTCACAATGTCTTTCCATGCGCAGTGCAAGGGTTTCAAGGCCGAGGTTGAGATAAAACGCATTCTGCGGAGCAGGTGTTGAGCCGAAGTCACGGAGAAGCTGCGCAACAATTTTTGTTACGTAGCCTGCTTTGCCGAAATCACGGGTATAAACTGCGCCGTGGTAGCTGTCATCGGGCTGAGTGAGTCCGGGGAACTTATCGTTCTGCTCCCAATCAAAATTGCCGCTGTCGATAATAGCACCGCCGATTGTAGATGCATGACCTTCCATATATTTTGTTGTGGAGTGGGTTACGATATCTGCACCGAACTCAAACGGACGGCAGTTGATGGGAGTGGGGAAAGTATTGTCAACAATGAGCGGAACACCGTGAGCGTGAGCCAGCTTTGCAAACTTTTCAATATCGAGAATATCGAGTGAGGGGTTTGCAATTGTTTCGCCGAAAACAGCCTTTGTGTTGGGGCGGAATGCAGCGTTGATTTCTTCTTCGCTTGCGTTGGGGTCAACAAAAGTTACCTCAATGCCGAGCTTGCGCATGGTAACGTTGAAGAGGTTGAATGTGCCGCCGTAGATTGTAGCTGCACTTACAAAGTGATCGCCTGCACCCATGATATTGATAAGTGCAAAAAAGTTTGCAGCCTGACCTGAGGAAGTAAGTACGCCCGCAACGCCGCCTTCAAGCATGGTGATTTTCTGTGCTACAAGGTCGTTTGTGGGGTTTGCAAGGCGGGTGTACATATAGCCGGGCTCAAGGTCAAACAGCTTTGCCATGGCCTCGCTTGTGTCGTATTTATAGGTTGTGCTCTGGTAAATCGGCATTACTCTGGGTTCGCCGTTTTTAGGCTCGTATGCGCCCTGAACACATTTGGTTTCAATCCTGTAGTTCTCTTTCATTTTATACTCCTAAAAATTGTTTAATCAGACCGGGACCGTATTCAACAAACCTGCCCGTTGCTGCGGCTGTTTTTTCGTTGATTGATTCAACGCCGCTGTCAACCTCACCCTTCTTGTGGTAAATCATGTAGGGTACAGGGTCGGATGCATGGGTTTTGGTCTTTATCGGTGTGGGATGGTCAGGGAGGATCATCACCTTGTAATCGTCATATTTTTCAAGCGCATTGAGCAGCATGGGCAGTACACGCTCATCAATAATTTCGATTGAGCGGACCTTGTTTTCCGGCTCGTTGCGGTGGCCGCATTCATCGGGAGCCTCAAAGTGAAGGTAAACGAAATCGCAGCCGTTTTCAAGCGCATCAATCGCAGCCTGAGCCTTGCCCTCAAAATTGGTGTCGATATAGCCTGTTGCGCCTTCAACCTCGGGAACAAGCATCTGTGCGCCGATGCCGATACCCTTGAGCAGGTCAACAGCGGAAACGATGCAGCCCTTCATGCCGAACTTCTTTTCAAAATTTTCTATGCTCGGTTTGCTGCCCTCACCCCAGAGCCAGATTGAGTTTGCAGGGCGTTTGCCCTCAGCAATTCTTTTGAGGTTTACGGGATGATCTTTAAGCAGGTTGTAGCTTTCACGCATCATTGCGGTGAGCTTTTCTGCCGTGGGAGCAGTTGAAATATATGAGCCGACTATTCTGTCGGAAATATCGTGAGGCGGAGTCATGGTACCAAGCTCGGTTGTGCCGCCGTGATGAATGAGGCAATGGCGGTAGCTGACACCGGGATAAAAATCAAATTCGCCGCCGCCGAAATGCTCCTGAACGGTTTTGATTATTTCGGCAGCCTCTGCGCTGGAAATATCGCCTGCGGAGTAATCTACCATTGTCTTGTCATCGTAATTTTCCTCGTCCGAAACGGTGACGAGGTTGCAGCGCAGCGCAACGTCAGTATCGCTCATTTCAACGCCGATGCTGATAGCCTCCAGCGGTGAACGGCCTGTGTAGCAGACCTTGGGGTCGTAACCGAGAACGCTGAGGTTTGCAACATCGCTGCCGGGCTTCAGACCCTCGGCAACGGTGCGCACAAGTCCTACCTCGCCCTTTTGAGCCATAGCATCAAAATTGGGCTTTTTGGCACACTCCATGGGAGTTTTGCCGCCTAAGGCATCAACGGGATAATCCGCCATGCCGTCATATAATACAACTGCGTATTTCACAGCAATCATGTCCTTTCAGATTGGAAAATAAATTATTGCTTATTTATAGTATGCAACACCGGATTCAAATATCTTCTGATCCTTTTCAAACGGTACGTTCTTGTAGAGGTTTTCGCCCTTACGCTCGCTGTGAGCCATCTTGCCGAGGACTCTGCCGTCGGGGCTTGTGATACCTTCGATTGCAAGGACTGAGCCGTTGGGGTTGAAGGGCAGAGCATCTGCAACCTTGCCGTTTGTATCAACATACTGTGTAGCAATCTGTCCGTTTGCAATAAGCTGTGCGATGTGCTTTTCGTCTGCAACAAAACGGCCTTCACCGTGTGAAACGGGAACTGCGTGAATATCGCCTGCCTCGCAAAGTGAGAACCACGGTGACTTGACTGAGGTTACACGTGTGTATGCCATGTGGGAGATATGTCTGCCGATTGTGTTGAAGGTAAGTGTCGGTGCGTCTTCCTTGGTATCAACAATCTTGCCATAGGGAACAAGACCTGTTTTGATAAGTGCCTGGAAGCCGTTGCAGATACCGAGCATAAGACCGTCACGCTGTTCAAGCAGGGCTGTTACAGCCTCCTTGACTCTCGGGTTCTTGAGTGCGGTTGCAATGAATTTGCCGGATCCGTCGGGCTCGTCACCGCCGCTGAAGCCGCCGGGCAGCATGATAATCTGTGAAGCGTTGATTGCCTTGACAAAGGCTTCCATGCTCTCTTCAATGTCTGCCGGTGTGAGGTTTTTGATAACAAGTATTTCAGCTTCTGCGCCTGCGTTTTCAAATGCACGTGCAGAATCGAATTCACAGTTTGTGCCGGGGAATACGGGGATAATTACTCTGGGCTTTGCAACCTTGATTGCAGGAGCAGCTGTATTACGCTCTGTGTAGAGCTCAACAGCGTCGCCGCCTGTCGGGCAGGCTGCATCGGTTGCGAATACACCTTCGAGCTTACCTGTCCATGCTGCGATAAGGTCCTGAGTAGAAATCTTTTCGCCGCAGACTGTGAACACAGCATCGCTCTTTGTTGTGCCGAGGAGCTTGCCGCCAACGGGGCTTTCACCCTCGCACTCGATTACGAATGAACCGACGAGCGGAGCATACATCTCGCGTTTTGTGATGCCGCCGGCAAATTCAAAGCCAAAGAGGTTGCCGAATGCCATCTTACATACATTTGCAGCAGCGCCGCCTTCTTTAACTACGGTTGCGCTGAGAATTTTGCCTGTGCTTACGTTTTCGTATACAGCAGAGATAAGTGCCTTCGCCTCATCCCATTCGGGGAGGAGAGTTTCCTTATTTACGGGCAGCTCAACGAGGTATACGTTGCTGTCTGCATTCTTGAATTCTGCGGAGGAAACCTTGCTTGCCTTAGCCATTGTAACGGCAAAGGAAACAAGTGTCGGCGGAACATCAAGGTCGTTGAATGAGCCGGACATACTGTCCTTACCGCCGATTGAGGGGATACGGTATTTCAGCTGTGCCGTAAGTGCGCCGAGAAGGGCAGCTGCGGGCTTGCCCCAACGCTCAGGAACAGCGTTAAGTCTTTCAAAATATTCCTGGAATGTAAGTCTTGCCTTGAACGGGTCTGCGCCGATAACAGCAAGTTTTGCAAGGGATTCCGTTACGGAATATGCTGCTGCGTGGAACGGGCTCCAGCGGCTGAGTGCAGGGATGAAGCCGTAGCTCATTGCGGTTGCAGAGTCAGTCTTTCCGCCGGGTACGGGAACCTTAGCGCACATTGCTTCTTCGGGTGTGAGCTGAGTTTTGCCGGAGAAGGGCATGTTGACTGTTGCAGCGCCGATGGATGCGTCGAAGCGCTCTGCAAGACCGATCTGTGAGCAGACCTCAAGGCGTGAAAGGTTAGCCTCGAGTGCCTCCGCACCGTCTTTGTCGGAAAGAACAGCCGGAACAAGCTCACGGTAGTTGTTTGCTGCCCTGGGAGCTGTGATTTTAGCCTGTGCTTTCTGTGTAACACCGTTTGTGTTGAGGAAGTCACGGCTGATATTTACGATATTGTCGCCGCGCCAGTACATGACAAGTCTTGCTTCCTCAGTAACCTTTGCAACTACTGTTGCCTCAAGGTTTTCGGTAGCTGCAAGTGAAACGAACTTGTCAACATCTGCTGCGTCAAGCACAACTGCCATGCGCTCCTGAGATTCGGAAATAGCAAGCTCTGTGCCGTCAAGACCGTCGTACTTCTTTGTAACTTTATCAAGTTCGATTTTAAGACCGTCTGCAAGCTCACCGATAGCAACGCAAACGCCGCCTGCACCGAAGTCGTTGCAACGGCGGATAAGCTTTGCAGCCTCGGGGTTGCGGAAAAGGCGCTGCAGCTTACGCTCTGTGGGGGGATTACCCTTCTGAACTTCTGCGCCGCAGGTTTCGATTGATTCTGTGTTGTGAGCTTTTGAAGAACCGGTTGCGCCGCCGCAGCCGTCACGGCCTGTTCTGCCGCCAAGAAGCACAATACAGTCACCGGGAGCAGGAGTTTCACGCTTTACATTCTCCTTGGGAGATGCGCCGACAACTGCGCCGATTTCCATTCTTTTTGCCTTGTAGCCCTCGTCGTAAAGCTCTACGACCTGACCTGTTGCAAGACCGATCTGGTTACCGTATGATGAATAGCCTGCTGCTGCGCCGATAGTGATTTTGCGCTGGGGCAGCTTGCCTTCGAGTGTATCTTCAAATGCTGCTGTGGGGTCGCCGCTGCCGGTAACACGCATAGCCTGGTAAACATATGCTCTGCCTGAAAGCGGATCACGGATTGCACCGCCAAGGCAGGTTGCAGCACCGCCGAAAGGTTCGATTTCAGTCGGGTGGTTGTGGGTTTCGTTCTTGAACTGGATGAGCCACTGCTCGTCCTTACCGTCTACATCAACGGTAACTTCAATTGAACAGGCGTTGATTTCTTCACTCTCATCAAGGTCGCCCAGCTCGCCTGCTTTTTTGATTGATTTTGCGCCGATGGTACCCATATCCATGAGTGTGATGTCCTTAGCCTTGCGGCCTGCGTAAACATCCTCACGTACCTTGAGGTATTCGTTCCATGCAGCTTCGATAACCGGACCTAAACCGTCCTGTTCGAACTCAACATTCTCAAGCTTTGTGAGGAAGGTTGTGTGGCGGCAGTGGTCTGACCAGTATGTATCAATAACACGAAGCTCCGTAACGCTCGGGTCACGGTTTTCGTCATTCTTAAAATAATCACGGCAGAAGCAAAGGTCAGCCGCAGTCATGGCAAAGCCCATGGACTTGTGGTAGGCTGCAACCTCGTCATCGCTCCATGTGATAAAGCCTTCGATGCGCTTGATATCAGCCGGTACATCGGCAACAATATTAAGGTCTTCAGGCTTATCCATTGAAGCCTCACGGGATTCAACGGGGTTGATGAGGTAGGACTTGATTGCGTTATATTCTTCGTCAGTCAGCTCGCCCTCGAAAATATAAACCTTTGCGCTGGCAACTGCAGGCTGCTCACCGCAGGTAAGCAAAGCGATACACTGTGCTGCAGAGTCTGCACGCTGATCGTACTGACCGGGCAGATATTCGCTTGCAAGCACACGGCAGCCCTCGGGAATAACGAGTTCGGAGCAGATTGTATCTGCATTGGGCTCAGAGAGAACTGCACTGCAGGCTCTTTCAAATTCCTGCTCAGTCAGACCCTGAACGTCGTAACGGTTTATAAGGCGTACGCCGTCAAGGGAGGAGATACCGAGCGTTGAGCGGATATCCGCCAGCACGCCGCCTGCCTCAACATCAAAACCTTTTCTTTTTTCAACAAAAATTCTCATAACTTCTTTCATTTTCTGTCACCGCACCTGTTCTTTTATAGTAGTATATTTTGATATAATAAGTGCATTATATATTTAAGTATTATAACACATTAATCCGCAGATATAAAGAGGTATTTTCAGTCAATACGAAATTTTTATTAAAAAGAACGGATTGCTTTTTGTGAATTATTACAAAATTACTAAGAATTTCTTCCAAACCTCTATACAAAGACGGATTCTTGTGTTATAATCACGAAGTTAATAGTGTCATTTTGTACCTTTTTACCAAAATTACACTGCCTGTACTTTGTTACAAAGCAAATTTTCAAAACTTACCGGAAGGGAGCTGCCACACGGCTGTTATGGAAAAAATAGTAATTAACGGCGCAACACCGCTCAAAGGCGAAGTTGAAATCAGCGGTGCCAAAAATGCTGTCGTCGCCATACTCCCGGCAACCATTCTTGCACAGGATGTCTGCCGTATCGAGAATATTCCCGATATAAGCGACGTTTCTATGATGGTAAAAATCCTTTCTCAGCTCGGTGCGGAGGTCAAGATGATCAACCGCTCCACACTTGAGATTGATACCCGACATATAAATTCATTCATCGTACCCAATGAGCTTACAAAGCACCTTCGTGCATCCTACTACATGCTCGGTGCGCTGCTCGGCAGATTCAGCATGGCAAAGGTTTCCATGCCCGGCGGCTGCTGGTTCGGCGTACGTCCTATCGACCTGCATCTGCGCGGCTTTGAGCTGCTCGGCTCCAAGGTTTCAATTGACAACGCAATGGTAAATGTTACAGCGGACAAGCTCGTCGGCTCCGCCATATATATGGATACTGTTTCCGTCGGCGCAACGGTCAATGTAATGCTCGCTGCCGTTAAGGCAAAGGGCCTTACAATCATCGAAAACGCTGCCCGTGAGCCGCACATTGTTGACCTTGCAAACTTCCTCAACTCAATGGGTGCCGATGTCAGAGGTGCCGGTACAGACGTTATCAAAATCCGTGGTGTGGACAAGCTTCACGGCTGCACCTACTCCATTATTCCCGACCAGATTGAGGCGGGCACATACATGGTTGCAGCTGCTGCAACAAAGGGTGACGTGCTTGTTAAAAACGTTATCCCCAAGCACCTTGAATCAATCACAAAAAAGCTGCTCGACTGCGGTGTAGATGTTGAAGAATTCGATGAAGCTGTACGCGTGCGTTGCACAGAACGCCCGATGAAGTGCAACGTAAAAACAATGCCGCATCCCGGTTTTCCGACCGATATGCAGCCGCAGATGACTGTGCTGCTCGCACTTGCAGACGGTACAAGCATTGTTTCCGAAAGCGTATGGGACAACCGTTTCCGCTATATCGACCAGCTCACACGTATGGGTGCAAACATCAGCGTAGAGGGCAAGGTTGCCATCGTACAGGGTGTTGAAAAGCTCCAGGGCGCACCCGTCGGTGCAGACGACCTTCGTGCAGGCGCAGCGATGCTTATTGCAGGCTTTGCGGCCGAGGGTGAAACAATAATCGAAAATCTTTCACATATCGACAGAGGTTACGAACGCTTTGTCGAAAAATTCTCTGCACTCGGCGGCGATATCAAAAGGGTTGAATTCCCTGACGATGAAGAAACCGAAGCAGAAAACGCAGGTTAAAAAATGGCACGTTTCTGTTCACTTTTTTCCTCCAGCAGCGGCAACTGTATATATGTCGGCCAGCCGGAGGGCGGAATATTAATAGACGTCGGCGTCAGCGCTAAGCGCACCGCCGAAACATTGGATTGCATCGGCGTTGACATTGGCAGCGTCGGCGCAATTTTTGTTACCCATGAGCATTCTGACCACGTTGCAGGTGTGCGTGTTCTTGCAGGTAAACACAAGATCCCAGTATATTCCAGCGCCGGTACGCTTGAGGCAATGGCGGACAACGGTATCCTCAACGGCAAGTTCCCTGCCGAAGAGGTAAATCCGCAGGGTATGGAGGTAAACGGTATGTTTATCCGCCCGTTTCATACTCCGCACGACAGCCGGGAAAGCCTCGGCTACACAATTGAAACGGCAGACGGCAACCGCATTGCAATTGCAACGGATATAGGAACAATCACCGACGAGGTGATGAATAACATTGCCTGCAGCCAGCTGGTCCTGCTTGAAAGTAACCACGATGTCCGAATGCTCCAGAACAATCCGAATTATCCCTATATGCTCAAACGCCGTATACTTTCAAACACGGGGCATTTGTCAAACGATATGTGCGCAAAAACGGCACAGACCCTGGTGGAAAGCGGCACAACGAGGCTGATTTTAGGTCACCTGAGTAAGGAAAACAACATGCCCGAGCTTGCTTATCAGACGACTGCGGCGGCACTTTCCTCAGTCGGTATGCACGAGGGCAGCGACTACATACTCCGTGTTGCCGGTGTAGGTAACCCGAAAATGACGGTGTTTTAAATGAACGTAACAATTATATGTTTAGGTAAATTGAAGGAAGCTTACCTGCGTGATGCATGTGTAGAATATGTTAAACGACTAGGCGCATTCTGTAAAATAAATATAGTTGAGCTTAATCCCGTAAAGCTGCCCGACAGTCCGTCACAGGCGCAGATTGATGCAGCACTTGACACCGAAGCCAGGCTGATTACCGAAAAAATCCCCAAGGGTGCGGCATGCTTTGCAATGTGTATTGAGGGAAAGCAGTATTCTTCTGAAAAATTCAGCAGTCTTTTGCAGACTGCAGGTGTTGAGGGCGGTGCAAATGCCGTATTCATCATCGGCAGCAGCTTTGGCCTGAGCGGAAAAATAAAGCAGCTGTGCAAATATAAACTCTCCATGTCGGAAATGACCTTTCCGCACCAGCTCGCCAGAGTAATGCTGCTCGAACAGATTTACAGAGCCTTCCAGATTTCAAGCGGCGGAAAGTACCACAAATAACAGTTCAGCAGCGTGACGCTGCACCCAATGTCGGTGCGAAACGCACTCTATATGCCGCCTATTGAAAAATATCATTAATAATAAAAACACATCAACGGCGGAGATTAAAAAGCGTAAAAGAAATATCACTTTAAAAAATGAAAGATGCTGTGAATTTGAACGGAACAGGCTGACGAGCATAAAACTTTACTCCTTTATCTGAGCGAGGGAACCATAGGCGGTAGAGCAAAATTAAAAGTCAGATTTACTTTTATAGCCGTTATGGCAGCAGAACAAAACAACTTTTTGTTCTGTCTGCCGAGCGGATTTGCTATCGTCAGCCGTCGTGAAGTGCATATAACCCCAGAAGTTCTTTTGGTTACTTTTGTAACGCATGACAAAAGTAACAATATCTTTACTTTAAAATTCCGCACACTGTGGGGGAATCTTCCCTTTACACAAGGGAGCCCATTTGCAAACAAATTAAAAGAGCGAAAATCGTAATTTGCAGGAACTGCTCAATGCGGTTCTTTTTTATTTGTAAACAAAACGCAAATTTTTCTAAAATGTCTTTTATTTTTTAAAGATATATGTTATAATTCCACAAAGTGCTTTATTTTATCATAAAGCAGAAAACTGAAAGGAGTTTTCAAACTATGAAATCCACAACTCTTAAAATCGTCTCTCTCCTTCTTCTTGTATCCGTATTTCTCGGCGTAACATCCTGCTCATCAATGGGTGGCGGCGAAGAAGAAGCAACAGAAGCTACAACAGTCGCAAGCGCAACACCGCTCATGACCGAAAAGGCAGAGGTTCTCGCATACTTCAACAACCTTATGGCATCTGTCAAGTCAGGCAAAGCTGCGCTTAAATATTCCAGCAGCTACGACCCCAATGGCTTTGAATGTGAAAACGCAACTCTCAAGGCTGCTCTCCCCACAATTGTTAAGCTCATGAAAGACGGCTTCAACGCAGATCTCGGTGCAGAGGTTGCTTACGGCGAGTCTCTTGCAGATATCGTTCCCATCAAAAACGGCGCTGCACTCGCTCTGACAGAGGCTGATATCGTAGATATTGCTATCAACGCAGATGCTTTCAACAAACTTGCTGAAGAAGAATCCAAGCTTGCAGCAGACAGCGAATACTCAACATCAGAAGCAATCATCGTTGACGAAGATGTACGTAAGATCACAATCACACTTGCAGATGAGCTCGATCCTCAGGCAGGTGCAGGTCTTTTCGGCAGCATCTACAACATTCCTGACAGAGAAGCTATCGCAGCTGAAATGGCTAAGGCAGCTGATTACATCACATACGACGGTACATACACAGCTAAGTACACAGGCTGCACAATCTACATGGAAATCGACAGAACAAACGATAAGGTTATCAAGGTTGAATTCAACCGCAACATCGAGGTTGACGTTACAGTTACAGGTGTCAACACACTTGAATCTATCGGCACAACTGATCTTCACTTTGTAGTAAACGGTTCTGACGTATACGAGTTTGACTGGAACGAGCCCACAACAGTTGCAGAGGCTGAATAATCAATGAACATACTCCACGATATTGATCCTTCCCGAATTTCGCCGACAGACTTTGTTGCGGTTATTGAAATTCCGCAGGGCAGCAGAAACAAGTACGAGCTTGATAAAGATACGGGGCTGATTATGCTTGACCGTATACTTTATACCTCTACTCACTATCCTGCAAACTACGGTTTCATTCCCCACACCTATGCGGATGATTTTGACCCTCTGGATGTTCTTGTGCTTTGTGCAGAGCCGATTCACCCGATGACGCTTGTACGCTGCTATCCCATCGGTGTTATCAAAATGCTTGATAACGGCAGGGCAGACGAAAAGATTATTGCAATCCCCTTCTCTGACCCGAACTATAACGGCTACCGCAGCATATTCAATCTGCCCCGTCACATTTATGACGAGATTTCCCATTTTTTTACTGTTTATAAGCAGCTTGAGCATAAGGATACCGCTGTTGACGAGGTGTTTGATGATCGTGAGGCAATCCGCATTATTGAGCAGTGTATCAACAACTACAACGAAAAATTCGGTGAAAACAGCGAAAAATAATTAAATTTAAAGCAAGGTATTCCGAACGGTCTGCCTTGCTTTTTTATTAACTGCAAAAAGAGCATCCCGAAATTCACTCACGGGATGCTCTTGCTTTTTGTTTTTTATACTACCTCATTGTAGAAAATATCAAGTATCATTTCATATGCGGCTGTTGTGTCCATGTAGAATTCGGCGTATTTATCGCCCATCTTCATTTCGCCCGGAACGGATACGGTTCTGAAGCCTTCAACACCTTTTGAAAGCAGGGTTGTTGCAAGGTAGGTTACATTATCAAGGCCTACATTTGTGCAGGTGTATCGCTGTGCTGCGTTGTAAAGCCTGGAAACGGTGCCGAAATCACGTATGGCAGCGTTAATTGCTCCGCTGGCAAAAGCTTTGATGTAAACCATCTGACGTTCCATGCGGCGTGAGCTTGCATTTATGTCAGTGCCACGCTTCTGTACAAATGTAACCGCATCCTGACCGCGGAGTGTTACGCTCTGACCGGCAACAAACTTGTTGATTGTTTCGGGCGATGTAACAGTAACGCCGCCGATAGCATCGTTAAGCGGGCCGATACCTGCAAGGTCAAGCGAAACGTAGGAATTAACCGGCATGCCGAACAGAACACGCTGGATTGAAGCGACCGAGTTTTTGCAGCTTGCATGCTTACCGTCACCGTATGCGTAGGCAAGACAGAGCTGCTCACGGCTGTTGCCGAGATATTCACCGTCGACCGAGTAAAGGTCAATATCAACCATTATATCACGGGGAATTGCAATTACGGTAATTTCACCGGTTTTGGTATCTATGACAAGCACCATGTTTGTGTCTGCCTGACCGCCTGTGCCGACTATGCTGCCCTGGGTGCCGAGCGTTTCTCTATCAACACCAAGGCATGCAATCGAGGTGATGTTTTCATTCAGTCGGTAGGTTTTTCCGTTGTAAACAACAGTTTTACCGTCGTTTTCCGTCTGTGCATTGTCAATGCTCTGGATGGAAACGTTTTCGTAGGATACCATTTCTTTTTTTCCCTGATATTGCAGGAAGAAAAACGCACCGGCAAGCAGCGCAACAAGAAGGAAGATGACAAGCAGAATTATCAGTATAACCTTTCCTGCCTTGCTCTTTTTCTTCTTTACTGAATTTGCAGTCTGCGTTGGTGGAACGTAGTCTTTAAAAGCATCATCCCTTGAGTAGGGCTTGACCTTGTTTTTATCAACGCTGTATTCAACATCGGAATCGTACTTGTTAGGTTTATTGTTCGATCGGGACATCGTTTACCAACACTCCTGTTACTAAATATCTTGAGCCCTTGTCGTTGCCCGTACATGTGCTCAGCACAACAAGCTTGCTGTCCTCGTTGAGGATAACTCCGTCACGCACATTACGAAGCGTTGATACGGGATTGAGCACATACTCCTGATAATTTCTGAGCACTTCAGGGTCATTGAAATCAAACGCATTCATGATGTGGCGGTTATCGTACTTGTATGCTGCGACGATGTGGTAAGTCAGCACACGGTCAACCGTGTAGATATAGAATACGTCATGGTTTTCAAAGAAATCAGGCTTTTCAAAATAGTGAAGCGATGAGAACATTGTGCCGTTTCGCATGTTGTGACCGTAGATTACGGTAACGGGATCGCTGAAATCACGCTTATTGCAGGACTGTGTATAAATCATGCCGGCAAAAAGGTAGTTTTTATAGATAGAGCGGTGAAGATAGTAGTTATCCTCAATTACGCTCTGCGCAACGGGGTAGTCGATATATGTGCCGGGTACACGAATCCAGGCGTAAACATCGCTGTTGATTTCCTGAAGTGCGGGCAAATCAATCGGACTCTGACCGAGGGCACCGGAATTATCGTCCTCGACTATAGTGCCGTTGGCCTGGGTTACAGGCTCTTCGCCAACGTTTTGCGAGTCGTTAAAGGCTATTTCGTTTATCTCGCCGTAGCTTTGCTCTGCGGTATAGTATTGGAACAGAACAAGGCCGATATATCCGAGGCAGCAAAGGATTGCGATGATCACAAGCACAATGGCGATTGCTGTTGCCGCTTTGCCACCCTTCTTCTGCTTTTTCGGATTGGCGGATTTGTAGTTAATGGTCATATCTTCATCGGGAATGATGGAATAACCCTTGTTAGGCTTGCCGTTATCCATTGGCAGCTCCTTCCTTTCATAAAAGATGATAAAAGCCCCAGTTCTTTAACAGAACAATGGGGCCTTAAACACATTATTTAAGCTACAGAATTATTCTGTTACCTTTTTCTTGCTGACATATACGCCTGCTGCTGTAAGAAGGCAGACTACAGAAGCTGCTGCTGCAAGCTTACCTGCGGACTCAGTGATTGTGCCTGTGCTGGGAGCTGTGGGGTTCTTGTCAGGCTTTGCAGTCTGAGTTTCGGAGGGAGCAGTTGTTGTTTTGTCTTCTACGTCAACATCAGCCTTTGTTGTTGTTTCTGCGGGTCTGGTAGGGGTCTGGGGAGCAGGCTTAGTTGTGGGCTTTGTTGTGGGAGCTGTAGTTGCAGTTGATGATGTGTACTCCGGGAACTGGGGATAAGTAGGAGCTGTGGGGCTGACTGCAGCCATAGCAACAGAAGCAGTTGCAAATAAAATAGCAAGTGTAAGAATTACTGCATAAAACTTTTTCATAAGTAATGCACCGAACCTTTCTCTGGTTAATTGGGCGAATGGGATATTCAGCCTATAATACAAAACGATTATAACACAAGTAAAAAAACGTGTCAACAAAAATATGAATAAAATCAGCAAATCGGCTTTATTTCAGGCTGAATTGCTACCGTGTAACCTTTTTTATCCACTTGTATCGGTTTACCTTAACTGCGGCAACGGCACATTTGAGCACCTGGTCTGATTTTAAGCAGGCAAAGGTTACGGCAGGTGGAAATTTGAAAACAAAGGCGGAAAGTACAGATGCCGGAAGCACGATGCCCCACATGAAAATCAAATCGTTTTTGAAAACGAAATCTGTTTCGCCGCCTGCGGAAACAATACCGCCCAGCACCGTTGCCTCATATGCCGTACCGATGAGTGTTACGCACAAAATATTTATAAATGTTGCAGCGAGTGCCTGTGTTTCAGCCTCAACCTTAAAGAAAGAGATGAACAGATCTCTGCAGACAAACAGCATAGTACTTGAGGCTACGCCGAGAATGAGGAAAAGAGCCTGCAGGGTTTTGGAGTATTGCTTGACATCGTCAATTCTGTTTTCGCCTATGGTTTTGCCGATAATTACACCGGCAGCATTGCCGCCTGCGTAAGCAACAACGCTCATAACCTGGTAAATCGTGCTGGAAATGCTGTTGGCGCTGAGCACCGTTTCCGAGCCGAGATGGCCGAGAATTGCGCCCTGCACCGTCATCGCAATACCCCAGCTTGCTGAGGAAAGCACAAGCGGAAAGCCGATGCGGAAATAGTCCTTAAGGTAGTTTTTGCGAATTTTAATCAGGTCAGAGAGTTTGAGTTTAACCTGCTTATCCGTAACGAAAACGTAGATAAACACAACTAAAAGCTCTGCAAGGCGGGAAATCAGCGTGGCAATTGCAGCGCCTCTTATTCCCAGCTGCGGCATACCGAGTCTGCCGTAAATCAAACCGTAGTTAAGGATTATATTTGTGAAAAGAGCTGTTGTTGAAACAACAAAGCCGATTTTTGTTTTTTCAACGCTGCGCATGAGCGCAATCAACAGCTGCGTAACCGTAAATGGTATGTAAGAAAAGCAGACAATTGAAAGGTAAGGCTTAGCCTCTTCAATAACAGCTGCCTGGTCAGTCAGGAGCGTGAGCACCTGAGTCGGAGCCAGAAGCACCGAAAGAAAAATAATCAGCGTGAGCGCAAGTCCTATCATCAGCGCAACGGAAAATATGCGGCGTATCGGCTGTATCTGCCTTGTGCCCCAATACTGTGAGGTGAGCACGACAAGGCCGTTGGCTGTGCCGAGTGCCACCATTTGCAGCATGAACTGAATCTGGTTAACAACGGCAACCGCACTCAGCGAAAGCTCGCTGTAGCCGCCAATCATTATATTGTCTGCAAGGTTAACGGCATAGACTATGATGTTTCCCAGGGATATAGTCAGAGCCATTGAAAAAAATGATTTATAAAAGCTTTTTTCTTTAACGAATATTGCCAAGGTAATCCTTCTATTCTATAGAGTTTCTTTTTTCTATAATGATTTCTGCCGCACCGGCAAGTCCGTCGTCATCACGTGCAACAGCGTAATCGTTGCCTGTTGAAACAAGCAGGTCTGTAAGCATTTCGCCGCGGAGCGTTTCAATATAGTTGGTGCGGTAGTTTTCATAGTTGCTGTCTGTCTTGGCATCAAGGCGTATAACTATGAAAATATAGCCGTCGGTTTCGATTATTTCGGGCTTGTCGTATTCAAGCTCAGCAACTTTTTCAAGGAATCCGGGAGGATATGCCGTGTTGGAAACGGCAACAAAGGTTGATTCTACATCAATGCCGTTGTTGAGCTCGGCTATAGATGTGCCTGAGGCAAGCTGCTGTTTTTTGGTTTCAAATTCTGCACGCACGCTTGCAAGCTCCGTTTCGGAAAGCGGGATGCTGTTACCCTCTTCGTCAAAGGTTGTGAGATAGCCGTTGAGGGTTTTGAATTCAACATATGCCTGGTCGAAATAGAATTCGATTTCTTCCTCACTGACTGCGTATTCACTGCCCTCACCGAAATAATAAAGCAGCAGTGCGGTGCGCATAACTTCAGCCGTATTGATTTTTGTCACGGTCTGCTTGCTTATGCCGATTGAAGAATAGTAGTTTCCGTAGAGCATCCATTCCTCTTCCGTCATTGTTGCAATTTTAAGCTTTTCCTCGGGAGGCATTTCAAACATGAATTGCTCATACTGCGTTATTGTGCCGACATAGCCGAGGCACTTGTCAACAGCTGCATCAATCAGCGTCGCCGTGTCTTTGAGGTCGCCGTCCTCCTGCTGAGTCTTTGAATAGACCTCATCAAAGAAGTAGGTGAATATTTCATTGTCTATTTCAGCTGCGCCGACGGTCAGCACCGTGTGCTTTTTCTGCTGCATACAGCCTGCAAAGGCAGCGGCAGTTACGGCAAGGCAAAGCAGAATTGAAAGAAATCTTTTCATAAATCGTGTAATCCTTAAAAGAAATTGTGCTTATTGGTTTGCGAGCTTTTCCTGCTCTTTTTTACCAAGCTCGTTTGTGTTTATATTGTTACGGTAAACAACAAAGCGGCAGAACAGGAATTCGGTTGAAAGGTTGAGCAGCATTGTAAGTGCGAGAACGATATATTCGTTCCAGCTTGCCGTGCTTGCAAAGGTAACATCAAGCCAGGCCTTGAGCGCATCGCCGCCCCATGTTGAAAGGGGTGTGAATACGCAGTAGTAGCCCGCAACCTTGAGCATGGCAAGCGGAATATTTGCTGCTGATTTAAAAGTAAATTTACGGTTGACCGTAAAATTGAACAAAACGCTGAGCACCAATGCAGGCAGGTACGCTGCCCAGTAATCGAGCTTGAACACCTCATTGAGAAGTGTGAACGAAACCGTCTGAATAATGCCCGCACCTGTTGAAAAAAGAACAAACTTTACAGTCTGGACTATATTCTGTTTTTTGGTAAGTTTTTGCTGTTCAGCCATTGTTTTCACCTTACCTTATTTTGTTATTATCAGTCGTTTTCCTTGGCAGCCTTGATAACCTCATCGGGCAGAGCTTCGCCGTGCTTGACAACAAGGATACAAAGCAGGCTGAGAGCGAACATTACAGGGCTGTAGTAGAACAGGGACATATATGTGCCGGAAAGCATACGGACTACACCGTATACAATAGGAGAAGCAATCTGAGCGGAGAAGGTAGCTGTGTAGTAGTAGCCGGTGAAGGTACCGACCTTGTCGTTGCCGCCGATTTCAAGAACAAGGGGAAGTGTGTTGACAGTGATGAACATGTTTGCAAAGCCGCCGAGAACAAGAACAACCCATACGATGGCATTTGTGCGTGTTACAAGGTAGAGTACAAAGGCTGCCATGAATGCTGCAAGGCCGATGAGTATGGTCTTCTTTCTGCCTATCTTTTTACCCATATAACCTGCGGGAATAGCGGCAATTGCGGAGCAGACAGCGAATATGGTTGTCATAATTGTAGCTTCGGCTGTAGTCTTGCCGAGAACTTCTGCTGCGAAAAGTGCAAAGAAGGTGGTTATGGCGTTTGTGCCGCAGAAGAGGAAGAACAGACCGCCGAGCATGAAGATAAGGCTTCTTCTCTCTGCGCCGGAAAGCTTCTGAGCCTTTCTGGCAGCCTTTTCGGCTTTTTTGGCTTCTTTTTCTGCTTTTGCTCGTGCAGCTGCGTCAGCAGCTCTGTTCTGCTCGCCGATAACCTCAAGCTTGCTTGAAGGCTCCTTGACGCAGAAGAGGATAACGAGCATACCGATAACCATAACAATTGAACCGGTGAGAAAAACATAAGGGAAGGCAATCTGCTCGTTGTCGGCAGTGACCGCTATACCTGTAAAGAGTTTATAAAGCACACCTACAATAGTGCCGGCAAACATACCGATAGCTGAGCCGATACCACCCATGAGGTTGATGATTGCGTTGCCCTCGCTGCGCAATGAGGGTGGAGTAAGTGCGGGCATAAGCGCAACAACGGGTGCTCTCCAGAGGGACATTGAGAAAACAAAGAGAATGATGAAGAGCATTGTAAGTGCAAGTGAATTGCTCAGAGCAACCCACGGAATGATTGCGAACAGGAATGCGGAAACAGGTGCGCCGAAAACTATAAAGGGACGGCGTTTACCGAGCTTTGAATGGCAGTTGTCGGAAAGTTTGCCGAAGGTCGGCTGGAAAATAACACCGAAGATGTTATCAAATGTCATAATGATACCGATAAACAGCGGAACAAGTGTGATGCCGCCGCCGGCAAGGTTAACGTCCTGACCCTGGGTTTCTGCAAATTTTGCAAGCACGGGGAAGGCTTCGTTGAGCTGAGCACTCCAGCTGGAAACAGTAGAGGAGGCTGTGAGAAGTCGGTCGAGAATTTTTGTGATATAGGGGTCGTAGATTGCCCAGGCGATTGAGCTCGCCATGAAGCCAAAGCCTGTGAGGATGGTACGCTTACGGCTGAATTTACCGCCGGGCGCACAGAAAAATTCGTTTGCCATGGTTATTCTCCTTTGCTTTTATGTGTTTTGCTTTAAACAGATTAGTCAAGGAAGCCCTCGATTATTACTTCCTCTGCTTCGTCGGGTGTTAAGCCGAGTGTGCACAGCTTTGTAAGCTGGTCGTTGTTGATTTTGCCGATTGCCGCTTCGTGCACAATCTGCGCATCTTCGTGGTTGGCGGCTATTTCGGGTATGGAGCGCACCCTCGCACTGTCCATAATAATCGTGTCACACTGTACGTGTGCGCGGCACTTGCAGTTGCCGACGGCACGGGGATAGAAAATCTGCTCAGAGTCGTCCTTTGCAACGGAGCGTGAAATAATCTGTGCTGATGCATCCTCGCCGTTGAGGTTGATTACCATGTCGCTGCGTGCGTGCTGCTTGCCGTGAGTCATAAGGCGCTCGGTTATAATCATTTTTGCGTTTTTGCCGAGTGTTGCGGTGCTTGTACGCTCGGTTGAATCGACGCCTTTTATCTGTACCGTTTCCATTTCGCATTCTGCGCCCTCATCCATGAAAACCTCTGTCACGGGGTTGAGGATTCTTGCGCCTGTACCCTCACCGTCGCCGTAGTGCTTTTCGATGTAAGTCACCTTTGCGTTTTTGCCGATGTGGAAGCGGTGAATACCGTTGTGCTTTGAGTCGCAGCCGCCGTCGTTATGGATTCCGCAGCCTGCAACAATCCTGACCTCGGCTCCCTCGCCTATAAAGAAATCGTTGTATACTTCGTCCTCAACACCCGATTCGGTTACGATTACGGGTATGTGAACGTTATCTGCCTTTGAAAAAGGCTTGACGATAATATCAATGCCTTGCTTGTCCTTCTTCGGCTCGATTGTTACCGTTTCGGTAGAGGAGCGTACAACACCGCTGCCGTTTCTGCGGATATTGTATGCGCCGAGTGACGGTATGCCGCTCATGTCAGCTATTGATTCGAGGAGCTTTTTTTCGATTGAATCAAACATCATGCATTACCTCCTCTGAAGCCGCAGTTTTCGCCAAGCTCATTCATAAGCTGCGGGAAAACCTCGCTCTTGGGACCGAGCGTTTTGAGCTTGCCGTTTGCAATAACGGCTATTCTGTCCGCAAGCTGCATTATACGCTCCTGGTGGGAAATTATCACAACGCTGTCGTGTCTGCGGCGGCTCATTGTTTTAAATGTATCAACAAGCATTGCAAAGCTCCACAGGTCAATACCTGCTTCGGGCTCGTCAAAAATAGCTAATTTAAGCTCTCTTGCCATGAGTGATGCAATTTCAATCCGCTTGACTTCACCGCCTGAAAGGGATGTGTCAATTTCACGGTTGAGGTAGTCCTTTGAGCAAAGACCTACGTTTGTAAGGTATGCGCAGCACTCATCCTCGGGCAGCTCGCTGCCGTGTGCAAGGCTGAGAAGTCTGCGTACTGTAAGGCCCTTGAAACGGGGCGGCTGCTGGAAAGCGTAGCCGACACCGAGCCTTGCTCTTTGCGTAACCGAGAGGTTTGTTATATCCTGACCGTTTAAAAGTATCTGACCGCCCGTAGGCTGTTCAATACCCATTATAAGCCTTGCCAGCGTGGATTTACCGCCGCCGTTGGGGCCTGTAATTATAAGGAATTCACCGTCGTTGATAGTCAGCGAAACATCGTTGATTATTTCGTGTCCGTTTTCTCCTCCGACGGTAAACGAAACATTTCTGAGTTCAAGCATTTGCTAAAGCCTTTCTGTTATTTGGAAATATAATTATTGAGCGTAGTGACGTACATAAGCCGAGATAAATATCGGGCTCATATCCATTGCATGTATAAATGCGCCGTCAGGCGTTTCAAGTATTGTCAGACCTTCACCCTCACTGCCTGAAAACAGGTTGCGGTCAAAGAGCTTTTCTGCCTTGCCGCTGTCAAGCTCAACGGTGAAAATTGCCTGCGTGTCATCGTTAGTGGCGGCGTAAAGCGTGCCGTTGTAAACTTCACAGCCCTGAATTTTGTGGATGTTGAACTCGGGGTCGTCATTTACAAGCACAAGGTCGTCAAGGTACTGCTTTGTCTTTGTGTCGTAGCGCATGAGCGAAGTTGCATTATCTCTTGCTGCACAGTAAATTATGCCCGTGTCAGGGTCAACGCATACCCACGGTAAGCCCTTTGTGTGTTTTGCGGGGTCAAGCTCGTAGAATTCGCCCGTGTATTCGAGTGTATAGGCGCTGTAAACTAAAATCAGCGGATGCTGCCAGACCTTGCTGTCCTCAACGGCGCAGTAGAGCTTGCCGTTATAGTAGCTGATGCCGCCGATGTGTGCTGAGCCGTAATTCTCAACAAATTTGTCGGGCAGCGCATCTGCGTTGCGCAACACAACGGTTTTGCAGTCGGATTTCGTTTTGATAATGCCCTGTTTGCAGGTGAAATAGTAATATTCGCCGTCAGTTGTCATGTCCTGCGAATGCTCCCACGAATCTGCGAAGAGCAGCATTGTTTTGTCAACCTCTTCAGGGCGGTCTGCTACAGTAGCCAGCTCAAATATACCGGAAAGGGCAAGTGTAAGCACCGTCAGCGGAAGAAGCAGAGGAGTCTTTTTGTGTAAAATACGCAAAAAGTTCATAACACTTTTAATGACTGCAAAACTATCCATAATTCAAGACCTCTTTTACATAATACTCCAGTCTTCTGCATTTTATCAAAATCGGCAGAATTAGTCAACGCTTATTATAAAATACTGTAATTATAACCAATATTTAATTGGGATTTTCTACAAATACGCAAATTGTATTTCTTTTTCTTTTATGGTATTATTATCGGGTAACAATCGGTAAATGTACCGAAAATTCGCAAATTTAACAAACGGAGGAAAAACAAATGAAAACTCTCAAAAAGGTTCTCGCTGTTGTTCTCAGCCTTCTTGTTGTATTTTCTGCAGTTGCAGCAACTACGGCAGCAAGTGCACAGCAGGCAGAACCCCAGGCAACAGAAGAGGTTGACAACACCTACATTCCCAGCTCGATCACTTGCAATCGCAAGCTTTTCGATCCTGTCTATGTAAAAATCAAGGGTGAAACATACAACCTTATCAACCCCTTCCAGGCTATCGGCGCAATGATAAACGCTACAACCGAGCAGGAAAAAGAGACTATCGCTTATACATACCTTGAGCTTCTCTTTATGGATATCCTCAACCTGCTTGCTGTTCCGGCACCGGTTGCAAACACAACCTTCTCACCGGCCGCAAGATACCAGTCCAAGAATCTTATGCCCGGTCACACAACATTTATCGATTCTAACCCTGACGGCGTATGGAGCCTCGGCTACGACCAGACCAGCCTTGTTCCCGACGACGTACTTGACAGACCCTACTATCTTGCAGGTTATCTCCTGCAGAATTTCCCCTCCAACACAGTTGAAGAAGTTCTTGACGATATGAACGTTTATACAGTTGTTATGGACGACGGTTCAGGCAGAGGCAAGGTAGCATTCTGCACAATCGAATGTATCGGTATTGCAAACAAGGACATCCGTGACATTCGTGAAATGCTTGCTGACTTTGCAGCAGAAAACAATATCGTTTCCATCAACGTAACAGCTACACACTGCCACAGTGAGATTGATACTCTCGGCCTCTGGAATCCCTTCTTCCTCAAGATGGCTAACAACACACTTGCAGCTCTTACAAATCAGTTTATCTTCAAGACTCTGCCCGGCCCCGATGCTAAATTCATTCAGCTGCTCAAGGAGCGTACAGCTCAGTCCATTAAGAACGCTGTTGCTGACATGACACAGGGCGATCTCAACTTCAGCCAGAAGGATTGCGCAGAGTACTTCTCCGATGACCGTGATCCCACAACCTACGACGGCAATATGTACGTATTCCGCTTTGATCCTTATGCAGAAGGCAAAAAAGAAACATACATCGTCAACGAGCCTGCTCACCCCTATATCACAGGTCTTAAGACTGATGACAGCTCAGGTAAGCAGCTCTCCGGCGACTATACAGCAGCTATGAATCAGGTTCTCACAGAAAACGGCTACAACTTCATGCCCATCATCGGTGCAACTCTCGGTATCTACTCCGACAGAGGCCCGACAAACGATGGCGTTGATATGTCCGCTCGCTGGATGCAGGCTGACCGCTACGGCAAGGAGCTTGCTTACATCACAATGAGCATGACAAAGACAAAAGAAGAAATCCTCAACAGCTCCTATGTTGACGTTGAAGCTATTGAAGCCGAAAAGGCAGCAGCAGCTGAAGGTCAGTACACAGTATGGTACGAGGATTGGGAGCCCGTTGAAGAAGTCAAGGTTGAACCCATTCTCAACGTAGCTACCAAGGAAGTTATCATCACAGTTGAAAACCCCGTTCTCATGCTTGTCGGTAAAATGGGTCTTGTAAATCACAAGATTCTCGAAAACAAGGACGGCACATACAGCACACCCACAGAAATCGGCTATGCTGAAATCGGCACAAACATCAAGGTTTCCATGATGCCCGGCGAAATCAGCCCCGAGCTTATCTACGGCGGCTGCACAATCGACGCTGAGAATTCATTCTCCGGCACAGATTTCAACGCTAAGACATGTAACGAAAGCCTTGAGCTTGCTGAGGACGATGTTCTTCTTTGCTTCGGTCTTTGCAACGACGAAATCGGCTATATCCTCAACGATAACGACTATTGCATGATCTTCTTTGATGATATGGAACCCTTCGGTGACCACTATCAGGAAACAATCGCATTCAGCCGCAGCTCCGGCTCCGCTCTTATGAATGCATTTGAAGAACTTGTAAAGATTACAGACTAATCATTTCAATATAGTTTTTGCATAATTGAAGTAACCGCTGATTGGTATATACCTTTCAGCGGTTACTAAAAAATTCCCGGAGAAAACATAAGCCTTTATTAATCTGACGGCAACAAAGGCTTCTCCGATATATTTAATTAAGGCGGTGCGACTATGAATAAAAAACGTATTGTAAGAATAATCGCAGCTATACTTTGTGTCTGCCTTGTTGTGCCGGGTATTCTCGGCGTAACAGCTCAGACAGCAGACGAAGCTGTATACAACACGGTTGCCGATGAAAACGGATGCTACACCAACTGTAAGGGCAACTGTGAGCACGCACCTTCAATCATAATTCACGGTATCGGTCAGTCAGAAACTTACCTTGCCGATGAAGAAGGCAACCCCGTTTACGATGATGACGGCGAGCTCATCACAGGCTGGCCGCTTTACGTTGACGTAAACTACGCAGTCAAAGAGCTGATTTTCCCGCTGCTTTTCTCATTGATTTGTCAGCGTGACATGGGTCTTCTTGCAAAGGCTAAGGAAGTTGTTCCGGAGCTTTTCAAGTGGATAACCTACGATGAAAACGGCGACAGCGTATACAACATCGTTACCCATAAGTTCCCGCAGAGCGTTGCACGCTGCTCTCAGGAAGATAAAAACGAAATCTACGGCAATATTCCGCTGCAGACTTATTCCGAACAGGCAGGCGAAGACCACCTTTATTATTTTGCTTACAATTCATTCGGCAATAACGTAGAAATCTGCGCAGAGCTTACCGAATTCATTGAGCAGGTCAAGACTGAAACAGGTCACGACAAGGTTAACCTTGTTCCCATCAGCCTTGGCGGTACAATTATGAACGGTCTGCTTGAATACTATCCCGATACATATAAGAGCCTCAACAGAGTTTGCTACATCATTCCCGCACTTGACGGTTCTGTTATCGTCGGTGACCTTTTCAAGGGTCAGTTCAACACAGATCCCAAGATGCTGCGTGACTATATGCTTCCCACACTTATGGAGGATAAGCTCCTCGGCAACCTTCTCAACATAGCCCTTCGCATTGTCCCCAACGACCTTATAATCCCGCTGCTTGATACAATTGTTGAATCACTTGTCGGCGATGTTCTTGTCAACTGCACAACAATGTGGTCACTCGTTCCGCAGAAGGATTTCATCGAATGCCGTGATAAGTGGCATCCCGGTATCGGCAGCAGCAAGGTTCGTGAAGAGATTGATATGTACTATCAGGCTCAGTGCAACTCCCTTGCAAATATTCAGAAGCTTGTTGACAACGGCGTCGAGGTTTTCGATATTGTTGACTACAGCTACCCGATTTACTGTATCGTTCCCAGCTGGAACCAGGTAAATGCTGACGGTATTATTCAGATTGAATCTACCGGCATGGGTCTTGAAAGCATGAATATCGGCGAGCAGTATCCTGCTGAGTACAAGCAGAAGAACGTCAATAAGCTCGGCGGCACAAACTGCGCCGATCCTTCACACAATCACATTTCACCCGACCGTGAGCTTGACGCATCAACAAGCCTGCTGCCCGATAACACCTTCTTCTTCTATAAGGCTGACCATGAAGGCACCGGCAGAAATGACGTTGTTATGAAGCTCGCTACGGCAATTCTTGTTGACGATTCTATCACCTCCGTTTACTCCGACCCGAACTTCCCGCAGTTCAACCGCGCAAGAGAAACAAAGTGGACAAGAAACACTCTTAACGATGCCAAGGGAATTGACCAGTCAACAATCACCGCTGACCAGGCAAAGCGTCTTAACGAGGCAATTGCAAATACAGAGGCAATGCTTGCCAATACAGTTGTTGTTGAAGGCGAAGCAGAGCGTATCGAAGCAGAGCTTGAGGCAGTCCTTGTTGAGCTTGGCTACAGAGAGCCGCCTGAGGATGAAACACTGAACGAAATTCTCGGCAACCTTCTCGAAAAGCTCAACGGTCTTATCAACGATACCCTCGGCTACAGAGGCTTTACAAATTAATTTAACGTTATAAAAAATATACCCGTGTGTTTTTAACAGCACACGGGTATTTTCTTGTAAAAAAAGGCATCTGAAAACAGATGCCTTTTTGGTAGCTTTGTTTGATTATTCGCCCTTCATTTCAAGGAGCTTGACTGTACCGTCGTAGGAAGCCTGGCTGACCTTGATAGAATCGGTGATTGCTGCGTCAATATCATCCTCTGTTGCGCCGAGTTCAACGCTGTACTTGCGGTCGATAAAGAGGTTGATAGCCATAATATCAGGCAGTCCGTCAATGTCAATACCGCTTTCAATACCCTTTTCAGCGTATTCCTTCTTGACCTTGCCAAGACCCATTCTCATCATCCACGGAGCAACGCTGATAACCTTGCGGTTGTCGCCCATGCCTCTTGCAGCGTAAACGATTCTGAGGAATTCTTTCCATGTCTGGTTGTACATGCTGATAGGCCATGCCTTTGCGCCCTTTGATTTTTCAGCTGCGCCGACGATAACCTCACCAACCTGACGTACTGTAAGCATTGCTGTACCGCCGCCGGGATACATGGTGAAGGGAAGCTTATCCATCATCTTGATCTGCTCAATGAGGATAACCCAGACGGGCTTTCTGCCGGGCTGTGTGCCGAAGATGTAGGGAAGCTCAAGCACTGCTACATCAAAGTTTTCATCTGCATAGGAGAATGCAACCTCTTCCTGGTCGATTCTGCTGCGGATGTAGGGGTGCTTTTCTGTCAACTTCATGTCGGGACGCTCTTTTGCAAGGTATGCAAAGTAGGAACCGAGAACAACAGCATTCTTCATGCCGATTTCCTTACAAAGGGGAAGGAATCTCTTGAGGGGAGCGATGTTGTATTTGTAGTAGGCATCGTAAACGGGTGCGGGGAATTCAACACGCTCGTCAATACCTGCTGCAAAAACAAAGCAGTCGCAGCCTGCCATCATAGCCTTGATTTCTTCATCTGTCTTGTCGTAGATGTTGCAAAGTTCAATTTCCATCTCTTCGGGGATGGGTGCGCCTACGGGAAGAGGGGGCAGAGCAACGCTCTTGACCTGATGACCTCTTTCAATAAAAATTCTTGCGGCTTCGCTGCCGAGCAGACCTGTGCCGCCAATCATAAATACTTTCATATTTCCTTTTTTATTCCCGTGCAGGTGTTTGATCTGCACGGGAAACCTTTCTGTTATTTAATTGTTAAGATCAGCCCTGTGCGTATGCACCGACCTGCATCATGAAGTCGCCGAGCTGTGCACCGAATTCGGGCGCACCGTCCATGATAAGCTTGCCTGCCTTAACGGATTCAAGCATATCTGCTGTCTGCATAAGAATACCCAGAGCGCTGTCAAAATTGTCAAAGCGCATGGTGAAGAACGGCATGGCACGCTTGTATTCGCCTCTGCCTGCTCTTGACTTACCTGCCTTGATGCGGATGTATGCGCTGACCTCGGGATAATCGTTGACAGCCCAGGAATAAACACGGTCGGGACTCTTGGAGGTCCAATCGTGAATAGCCTCATGGCCGTTCTTGTTGAGTGTGCTGATACCGCTGGAAAGCAGGTAGAAATAGCACTTGACAAGCAGCTTCTTTGTTTCCTCGTCTGCCGGAGCTTCTTTAGCTGTGAGGAGTGAGGACATCTTGAGGAGAACCATAAGGAAAGAAGCAAACTGTGTCGGATATTTTGCAATACCCTTCATTTTGGGAATGTACTGCGGCTTGATCTGACCCTTGAAGAAAGCGTTGAGAGCCTCAATGCTCTTGAATTCAAGTTCAACGTGTGCGTTGTTGGTCAGCCTGTCGGTGTGAACAATCCACTCACCGTTGTTTACTACAAGATGTGTGCCGACCTTGCCCTCGGGAACATCGGGGCAAAGGGCGCTGATCTGGTAGATTGTGTGAGCATGCTCAAACTTCTTTGCAAGGTTGGGAACATCGTTGGCGATGACCTTGATAAGCGGGATCGCAGCACAGAGGAAAATTTTATTGGTAAAAACGTCGTCTCTTGTAGACATAAAAATCAATCCTTTCTGCCGTAGAAGTTCAGGTTAAATTAAACTTCGTCGTCCCAATCGTCGTCAAGCTCAAAGTCAGCGTTCATTGCCTCACGTACTGCGGCGATGATACCGTTGGAATCAATACCGAGTGTGGACATGATATCTTCATGCAGACCGATAGGAGCAAACTGGTCCTGAATACCAAGACGCTTGAATGCACAGCCCTTACCTGTTTCGGCAATAACTTCTGCAACTGCTGCGCCAAGACCGCCGATAACGCTGTGGTCCTCGACAGTGATGATGCGGCGTGTGTCCATAATAGCCTTTACAACAGCTTCCTTGTCAAGGGGCTTGATTGTGTGCATGTTGATAACTCTGACCTTCAGACCGTCAGCGTTCTCAAGGAAGTTAGCAGCCTGGAGAGCCTGGAATGCGCAGGAACCGCAAGCGATAACTGTGATGTCTGTACCCTCTTTGAGCTGAACTGCCTTGCCGACTTCAAAGCCGTAGTCAGTTGTATCGTAAAGAACACGGTCGAAACCGCGGTTGATACGGATATAGTAGGGGCCGGGGTTCTCGTATGCTGCACGGACAGCGTTGACAGTTTCAAGGCCGTCTGCCGGGCAGATAAGAGTGATGTTGGGCATGGAGCGGACAACAGCCATATCGCAGATAGCGTGGTGTGTTGAACCTGCCTGACCGAAGGATGTACCTGCGTGAGTAGCGATAACCTTTGCGTTAACGTTCTGGTAGCAGATATCTGTGTGGAGCTGATCAGCACTTCTGAGTGAAGCGAAAACAGAGAATGTGGAAAGGAAGGGAACAAGACCTGCCTTAGCCATACCTGCTGCTATACCGAACATGTTCTGCTCAGCAATACCTACGTTGAAATATCTGTCCGGGAAATGCTCACCGAACATACCGATTTTTGTTGATTTACCAAGGTCAGCTGTAAGAGCGACAACGTCGTCATGCTCCTGACCGAGTTCTACGAGCGTTTTGCCGTAGTATTCAGCTGTTGAAAAAGCTGTAGATTCAGTAGCTGTGTATGTAAGTCCACCTGCCATGGCTTATGCACCCTCCTTTTCTGCTCTCTCGCAGCGCTTTTTGTAGAACGCGTCGAGGCTCTTCTTTGCGAGTTCGTACTTTTCTTCGTTAAGTGCGCCGTAGTGCCACTTGTAGTCGTTTTCCATGTAGTCAACGCCGCAGCCCTTGACTGTGTTTGCAACGATCATAACGGGCTTATCTGTGTTCTCGTAAGCGTAGTCGATAGCATCGCAGAGCTCGTTGATGTTGTTGCCGTCGATTTCGATAACATGGAAACCGAAGGAACGCCACTTGTCGCAGAAGGGTTCAAGCTTCATAACTTCTTCTGTGGGACCGTCAATCATGCACTGGTTACGGTCAACAAAAGAAATAACGTTTGTGATGTTGTAGTGAGCAATAGTCATTGCTGCTTCCCAGTTGGAGCCTTCGTCGCATTCACCGTCGCCGAGGATACAGAAGGTCTTGTAGTCCTTGCCCTTGATTCTTGCTGCAAGTGCTGTGCCTGCTGCAATGGAAAGACCGTGGCCGAGTGAGCCTGTGGAAGCGTCAGCACCGACAACCTTGTTGGAGTCAAGGTGGATACCCATCTTGGAGTTGGAAAGGTTGAAAGTTTTGAGCTGCTCGGGATCGTTGTAGCCGTAATCGCAAAGGACTGCTGCGTATGCAACGCCTGCGTGACCCTTACTGAGGATGAAACGGTCTCTGTCCTCCCAGTTGGGGTTTTCCTTATCAAGGTGCATATACTTGTGGTAGAGAACTGTCATCATATCCATGACGCTCATACCGCCGCCGATGTGAGCGGAGCCTGCCCAGAAGGTTGTATCAAGGCAGAGCTTGCGAAGCTCATGTGCCTTCTTTTCGAGTGCAAGCCACTCTTGTTTTGTCAATGGCATTTCGTATTTCCTCCTTATGTATATTTATGTTTTAATTAAAAGAGTTCGGGGTGATTCTTTGCTACTACCTTGAATGCTTCCTCGGAAACTTCGATGGAGTAGTCAATATCCTTATCGCTCATAGCTGCGTTGATGAAGTGGTTGTGGTGGCTGGAGAAGAAGATACCTCTCTTGACGCACTCTGCAACCCATTCCTGATGGAGCATCATGGAATCGTCGTTAGCTATGCGAAGGTAGAACAGTGCGGGTTCACCGGAAACAACAAGGTTGAAGCCGTTGTTTGCAGCAGCCTCTTTAAGGCCGTTTGTAAGGCGCAGACCCTTTTCGCGGAACAGCTTGGGAGCGTCGAGAGCCTTCATCTTGTTGATACATGCCATACCTGCTGCGAAGGGAACGGAGCTGAGCCAGTAGCTGCCTGTGTAGCTCAGGGAGCTGACTGCGCCCTTGAGGGAATCCTTACCGCAAAGGCAGGATACGTTCCAGCCGTTTGCAATAGCCTTACAGAAGCAGATAAGGTCAGCCTCGAAGCCGTAGTAGTGGTCGGAGCCTGCAAGGTCAAGACGGAAGCCGCAGCGAACGTCGTCAACGATAAGTACGATGCCCTTGCGTGTGCAAAGCTCACGGACCTTCTGCCAGTAGCCTTCTGCCGGTGTTTCGTTGTCCTTGTAGTTGCCGTGCATGTAGGGTGTGGAAATGAAAGCAGCGATTTCGCCCTCGTTTTCTGCAACAAGCTTTTCGAGTGCCTCGAAATCGTTCCAGTCAACGTAGAGGTTGTTTGCAACATCTTCGGGGATAACGCCGGGATAGTCAATCTTCTGTGTCCAGGGCGATACACCGTGGTAGAAGCCGTTTACGAAGATGATCTTCTTGCGGTGTGTTGCTGCACGTGCAGTCATGATAGCTGCTGTGGTAACGTCGTTACCGTTCTTTGCAAAGAATGCCCAGTCAGCGCAGTTGACTGTGTCAACCATAAGCTCTGCAAAATCAACTGTGATTTTGCTGGGAGAGGTTGTGCAGTTGCCGAGCTTTGACTGTGCGATAGCTGCTGCATCAACATCTTTATCGCAGTAACCCAGAACGTTGGGACCGTATGCACACATGTAGTCGATGTATCTGTTGTCATCAACATCCCAGAAGTATGCGCCCTTAGCCTTTTCGCCAAAGAGCGGCCAATCGCTTACGGGGATGAAGTTACCCTCTGCCGGGCCGAGGTGGCCGTAAACGCCTGAGGGGATTACTTTTGTGGCTCTGTCAAAGAGCTCACGGCTCTTTTTATGTTCGTAGATAGGAAAACTCATTCTTGCTGCACCTCCGTTTATGCTAAGTAAAGAGCTACTCTGTCGAGTATTCTGTTGAGATTATCGATCATGTTGATCATGCCTCTCATGGTGATTGTACCTTCACCAATGCAGGCAACGGCATTAACCTTGCCGTCAAACAGGTCACGTGCAAGGTCGATATTGTCGAATTCCATTGCTGCACGGGGCTTTTCGCACTTCTGCTTGACTGTGACAAGTCTGTGGTCCTTAACACGGATTGTTGCAGCAACGCAGTCCTTGATAGCAAAGGAAATTTCGCCGTCGGGAATGAGATGAGCAGAGAATTTGCCGATTTCGTCGTTGTTTGCAATCTGGGAAAGGGCAACGGAAATGGTGTAGAACATCAGCTTTGTGCTGGTTTCAAAGAACTCTCTGTCCTTGAGGTCCTCGGGGTCGGGACGCATGAGAGCGGAAAGTCTGTCTGTCAGAGGTGTGAAAACCTTGAGCAGGAACTTGATGTGCTGGAAGCCCTTTGAGGGAATGGGTGTAACGGTGCCGTCGATAAGTCCGTTGAACTTTTCAACTGAACTGAAGGGAAGCTTGACATCGCAGTCTGTGCAGCCCTGCTCCATGCGGCATCTGCCGTTTTTGAAGTAGAGTGTAGCCTTGGGTCCGCCTGCAACGTCGAAGCCGACGGAAATGGGCTTCTGGTTGGAAAGAATTGCAGATGCGACGGGGTCGATCTCGCAAAGGTTTTCAAGCGTACCGAGAACAGCATACATATTGATGTACGCCATTGTCTTTGAATCTGTCAATGTGATCGGGTCTTTCAAAGAACATACCTCCTTAAAGTTGGGTGCTGCTTTTTGATTTGCTTTTGGGCACAGCATCCATAATAAATCATCTTATTCTAACAAAATATTATAATACTTGTCAACAATTCAGTTTCACATTTAACAAATATTTAATTTCTGAGTTTTCATTTTTGGGCAGAATAGACAAGGAAACCGTATAAATATCAGTACTATCACACAAAATATTTTCAAATCAGAAAAATATTTGTTTATAATTAATCTTGACGTGACCCTGTACAGGGAATATAATAAATGCAAATCCTAAAGGGGGAAATACAATGAAAAGTAACACAAAAAAGCTCGTTCTTGCTGCCCTGCTTGCAGCCCTTACGTGTGTAGCAACTATGGTTATCCGCATTCCCTCACCGCTTCACGGTTACATAAACCTCGGCGACTGTATCGTACTTGTCAGCGGCTGGCTGCTCGGTCCTGTTTACGGCATGCTTGCTGCGGGCATAGGCTCAGCTCTGGCTGATGTTTTTGCGGGCTATTTCAACTATGCGATAGCAACCTTTGTTATAAAAGCACTTATGGCTGTTGCGGCATATTTCGTGATGAAGGCGTTCGGCAAAGTGAAGGTCAAAACCGTCGGCTATATCGTCAGCGGCATCGTTGCTGAAATTATTATGATACTCGGCTATTTTGTTTTCGAGGGCTTTATGTACGGCTTCGGTGCTGTGCTTGTCAATATTCCGCCCAACGCCGTTCAGGGTGTTGCAGGAATTATCGTCGGCACACTTCTCATAACGGTTATCGACAAAACACATATGGCAAAAAAATTACTGTAAAAATTACGGAGCAGCTGTTCGGCTGCTCCGTTTAATTTAGCAGCGAGTCGCCGCAGACAATGCCGGTGCGAAACGCACGCTAAATGTCGCCTATTGAAAAGTTTTATTAAGAAATAAAAGGCATCAACGGCGGAGATTAAAAAGCGTAAAAGAAATATCAATATAAAAAAATTAACGATGTTGTGAATCTGAACGGAACAGGCTGACGAGCATAAAACTTAACTCATTTATCCGAGCGAGGGAACCATAGGCGGCAGAGTAAACTTAAAAGTCAGATTTGCTTTTATAGCCGTTATGGCAGCAGAACAAAACAACTTTTTGTTCTGTCTGCCGAGCGGATTTACTCTCGTCAGCCGTAGTGGAGTGCATATAACCCCAAAAGTTCTTTTGGTTACTTTTGTAACGCTTGACAAAAGTAACAATATCTTTACTTTAAAATTTTCCACACAATCCCTCAGTCAAAATCGCAAGCAATTTTGACTGCCGCTGACTGCGGCCGTCCCCCTTTGTCACTTCGTGACATTTCCCCCACACTGTGGGGGAATCTTCCCTTCACACAAGGGAGCCCATTTGCAAACAAATTAACAGAGCAATATATTGTAATTCAGCGGCAGATTATCTCATTCGGATTTGCTCTGCCGGCAAGGAAATCGCAGATGTTCTGCAGTGTCGTCTGCGATATTTCGCTGAGTGCATCGTGGGTGAGAAAAGCCTGATGCGAGGTTACAAGCACATTGGGCAGCGAAATGAGGCGGATGAGCACACTGTCATGCACAATATGGTTTGAAAAATCCTCATAGAACAGGTCGGTTTCTTCCTCGTAAACATCGAGGCAGGCACCGCCTATTTTTTCTTTCATAAGTGCTTCGAGAAGTGCTTCGCTGTCAATAAGTGAGCCACGTGAAGTGTTGATAATAATGGAACCCGGCTTCATCATATCAAGCGTTTTTTTGTTGATCATATGGTGGCTTTCCTTGGTCAGCGGACAGTTGAGCGATACAATATCGCTGCGCCGCAGCAGCGTTTCAAGGTCAACGTATTCCACCTTTGCTTTGGGATTCCTTACGGGGTCATAAGCAATTATATCCATGCCGAAGCCACGGCAGATTTTTGCCAGAGCAAGCCCGATTTTGCCCGTGCCGATTATGCCCATTGTTTTGCCGTGAAGGTCAAAGCCGACAAATCCGTTTAGCGAGAAGTTGAAATCACGTGTGCGCAGGTACGCCTTGTGAGTTTTGCGGTTGAGTGTCAGGAGCATGGCAAGCGAATGCTCGGCAATGGCGTGCGGCGAATAATCGGGCACACGGTAAAGGCGGATTTTGCCCTTGGCTGCCTCTAAATCAACGTTGTTGAAGCCTGCACAGCGCAGCGCAACGCAGCGTATTCCGCTTTCGCTCAGGGCGTTTATTGTTGCCGCACTCAGGTCATCGTTTACAAAGGCAATGGCGGCACTGCGCCCTTTTGCAAGCACGGCTGTTTTGGGATTGAGCTTTGTTTCAAAGTAGTCAATTTCAAAGCCGTAGGCGGATTTGAAGCGGTCAAAATAAAGTTTATCGTACGGTTTTGTGTCGTAAAAGCAAAGGCTTTGCATTTTGTCTGTTCCTTTCGCAAATAATTCGGAATTATTATTTGCAGAAAAGCGGCGTTTATTTCCTTAACGAAAAATTTATAAAAAATAATAAAAACAATTTGTAAAAAGAATGATAATTTGCTTGATTTATAAAATAATCTGTCTTATAATCAAGCTATAATTCTGATACATTTGAGGTGTGCATTTATGAAACTTCTCGAACAGTATATTCTTGAACACGGAAAAGTGCTTGACGGTGACTGTCTGAAAGTTGATATGTTCCTCAATCATCAGATTGATGTCGGTTTGCTTAATGAAATCGGCAAGGAGTTTCATCGCCTTTTTGCAGATAACAATATCAACAAAATACTTACTATAGAGGCTTCGGGCATAGGGATTGCGTGTATAACCGCACAATATTTCTCTGTGCCTGTTGTTTTTGCAAAAAAAGGTGCAAATAAAAATATAGGCAATAATCTTTATACGGCAGATGTTTATTCCTTCACAAAAGGGACAACAACCACTATAGCGGTTTCTAAAGACTACCTCAACAAAAATGACCGTATTCTGATTATTGATGACTTTATGGCAAACGGCAAGGCAGCTCACGGACTAATCAATATTATCAGCCAGTCGGGTGCCTCAATCGAGGGCATCGGCATCGTTATCGAAAAAGGTTTCCAGTCCGGCGGCGATGCGCTGCGTTCCCTTGGCTACAGGGTGGAATCACTGGCAAAAATCAAATCAATGGAAAATGGCGAAATCGTTTTTGGTTAATTATTAAGGATTCAAGCAGATA
This sequence comes from Acutalibacteraceae bacterium, assembly GCA_045536235.1. Classification (GTDB taxonomy): domain Bacteria; phylum Bacillota; class Clostridia; order Oscillospirales; family Acutalibacteraceae; genus UBA8612. The sequence goes on from JAZSND010000036.1 coordinate 106,236, forward strand.
GAATCTGCTTAAAATTAAAATTTTCAGGAGGTAATTTCCCATGAAAAAGTTCACCAAACTTCTGGCTCTGCTTATGGCTGCTGCTATGGTTCTTTGCTTTGCAGCTTGCGGCGGCGAAGAAAAGCCCGAAACAACTGACCCTGCAGGCGAAAACGCTGCACTGTCTGAGCTCAAGGTTGGCTTCATCTATCTTCACGATGAAAACTCAACCTACGACCTCAACTTCATCAAAGCTGCCAAAGAAGCTTGCGACAAGCTCGGCGTTGAAATGATTGAAAAAATCAACATCCCCGAGAGCAACGACTGCTACGAAGCAGCTGTTGACCTTGCAGACCGCGGCTGCGATATCATCTTCGCAGACAGCTTCGGCCACGAACAGTACATGATCCAGGCAGCTAAGGAATTTCCTGATGTTGAGTTCTGCCATGCTACAGGCACAATGGCTCACACAGAAAACCTTGCCAACTATCACAACGCATTCGCTTCCATTTACGAAGGCCGTTACCTTGCAGGTGTTGCCGCAGGTATGAAGCTCAACGAAATGATCGAAGCAGGTCAGTTTACAGCAGAAGAAGCAAAGATGGGTTACGTCGGTGCTTTCACATATGCTGAGGTTATCTCCGGCTACACATCCTTCTACCTTGGCGCAAAGTCAGTTTGCCCGAGCGTTACAATGGAAGTTCAGTTCACAGGCAGCTGGTACGACGAAATGGCAGAAAAGGAAGCTGCACAGAAGCTCCTTTCCAACGGCTGTAAGCTCATCAGCCAGCACGCTGACTCAATGGGTGCTCCCACAGCTTGCGAAACAGCAGGTGTTCCCAATGTTTCCTACAACGGCAGCACAGTTTCAGCTTGCCCCAACACCTTCATCATTTCCTCCAGAATCAACTGGGTTCCCTACTTCGAGTATATGATCAACTGCGTTGCTAACGGCGAAGCTATTGCTGCTGACTGGTGCAAGGGCTTTGATGTCGGCGCTGTTGAACTCAGCGAAATCAACGAACAGGCTGCAGCTCCCGGCACAGCAGAAGCTATCGAAAGCGCAAAGGCTGCTCTTGCTGACGGCACAGTACATGTATTCGATACCGCTACATTCACAGTAGGCGGCGAAACACTCACAAGCTACATGGCAGACGTTGACACAGATGCTGCTTACACACCCGACACAGAGGTTATCGCAGACGGTTACTTCCACGAGTCCGAGTACCGTTCAGCTCCCTACTTCGATCTGAGAATAGACGGCATCACTCTTCTCAACGAAAAGTTCTGATTTTTTAGCACAAACTGAATTCAGGCGGAGCTTAAAACCCTCCGCCTGTTTTGTGATTAATAATAACTGTTATCTGTCAGTTATTATCTCTTGTCAGAAAACGGTCAAAGAAAACCGAAATTAACATTCAGGGAAGCCCCTGAAATAAAAGATAATAGATAATAAGTAATAGATAATAATTGAAAATTATTATTTGGAGGAATGCATACGTGGGCGCACAGGCTGCAATAGAACTGAAAAACATCACCAAAACCTTTGGCAGCATTATTGCCAACAAGGATGTTTCGCTCACCGTAAACCGCGGTGAGATTTTGTCCATCCTCGGCGAAAACGGCAGCGGCAAAACAACGCTGATGAATATGATTTCGGGCATCTACTTTCCCGACCACGGTCAGATTTTCATCGACGGTAAAGAGGTTGTTATCCGTTCACCGAGAGATGCTTTTGATTATAAAATAGGTATGATACATCAGCATTTCAAGCTTGTTGATGTTTTTTCTGCTGCAGAAAACATAGTGCTCGGTCTTGAAGAGGACGGCAAATTCAATGTAAAGCAGTCTGCTGAAAAAATCCGCAAAATCAGCGAGCAGTACGGCTTTGAGCTTGACCCGAAGAAAAAGATATACGAAATGTCCGTTTCCGAAAAGCAGACGGTTGAAATAATCAAGGTGCTTTACAGAGGTGCGGATATACTCATTCTGGACGAGCCTACGGCTGTTCTCACACCGCAGGAAACACAGAAGCTTTTTGCAATTCTGCGCAGAATGAGGGATGACGGTAAGGCAATTATCATCATCACCCACAAACTGCAGGAGGTTCTGGAGCTGTCTAACCGTGTTGCCGTTTTGCGCAAAGGTGAGTATATCGGCACGGTAGAAACAAAGGATACGACTGAATCACAGCTTACCGAAATGATGGTCGGTCAGAAAATTGACCTCAATATTGAAAGAACCGAACCTAAGGATCCGCAGGACAGGCTTGAGATAAAGAATATCAGCTGCATCAACCGTGAGGGTATAAAGCTGCTGGACGATATTTCTTTCAATGTCCGTTCAGGTGAAATACTCGGTATTGCGGGCATTGCAGGCAGCGGTCAGCGTGAACTGCTTGAGTCAATCGCAGGCTTGCAGCATATCAACAACGGTCGGATTCTTTACCACAATCCGCAAACAGGCAAGACCGATGATTTGAGAGATAAAACACCTATTCAGATTCGTGAGCTCGGTGTACGTCTTTCCTTTGTGCCTGAGGACAGACTCGGCATGGGTCTTGTCGGCAATATGGATATTGTTGATAATATGATGCTGCGCAGCTACCGCAGAGGTAAAACAGCCTTCCTTGAACGCAAAAAGCCCAAGGATCTGGCAAACAGAATTATCGAAGAGCTCAACGTCGTAACCCCGAATGCCAATACACCTGTACGCCGTCTTTCGGGCGGTAATGTGCAGAAGGTCCTTGTCGGACGTGAAATCGCTTCTTCTCCCACTGTGCTCATGGTTGCATACCCGGTCAGAGGTCTTGATATAAACTCATCCTATATGATATATAACCTGCTCAACAGCCAGAAGGAAAGCGGCGTTGCCATTATCTTTGTCGGCGAGGATCTTGATGTTTTGCTTGAGCTTTGCGACAGAATTATGGTTATCAGCTCAGGCAGAATTTCCGGTACGGTTGATGCAAGGAACACCACGAAGGAAGAAATCGGCTTCCTGATGACTAAAAACAACGGAGGTGACAGCAATGAGTAACAACGCAAAAAGCGTGCATGAGCCGCTTTTCCATATCGCTAAGCGTGACGCTTTACCTTTCTGGCTGTCATGGCTTATCCGTATTATTTCTGTTGCCGTGGCGCTTATTGCCTGCGCAGCGGTTACGGTTGTTCTTACCGGCGAAAACCCGATTCAGGTTTATGCCACTATGATTGACGGCGCAATCGGTACAGAGCGCAGAATATGGTCGCTGCTTCAGAATACGGCGATGCTGCTTTGTATTTCGCTTGCCGTAACACCTGCTTTCAAAATGAAATTCTGGAACATCGGTGCTGAAGGTCAGGTGCTTATGGGTGGCCTTGCAACAGCCGCTTGCATGATTCTTTTCGGCGATAAGCTCTCAAGTCCGCTGCTCATGCTTGTCATGGTTGTCACAAGCGTTCTTGCAGGCGCTATCTGGGGCTTTATTCCTGCATTTTTCAAGGCAAACTGGAACACAAACGAAACGCTGTTCACGCTGATGATGAACTATATAGCCATGCAGATTGTTTCGTTCTTCACCTATAAATGGTCTGTCCCGAAAGGTTCGGGTCAGATAGGCGTTATCAACGCAAATACACAGGCGGGCTGGATTCCGTCAATAGGCGGCAAAGCGTACCTGCTCAATATTCTGATCGTTGTTGCGCTGACTGCCGCAATGTATATTTACCTCAAGTACAGCAAGCACGGCTACGAAATTTCCGTTGTAGGCGAAAGTGAAAACACAGCAAAATACATCGGTATCAATGTTAAAAAGGTTATTATGCGTACTGTTATTCTTTCCGGTGCGCTTTGCGGTATTGCAGGTCTGCTGCTTGTCAGCGGTACAGACCACACAATCACCCGCAATACTGTTGCAGGCAGAGGCTTTACCGCTATCATGGTTTCGTGGCTTGCAAAGTTCAACCCCGTGGTTATGATTCTCACTTCGTTCCTGATCGTTTTCCTGCAAAAGGGTGCAACAGAAATTTCTACAATTTTCGGTCTTAACGATTCCTTCTCGGAAATAATTACAGGTATTATTATTTTCTTTATCATCGGCAGCGAATTTTTTGTAAACTATACAATTAAATTCCGTGAGAAGGGGGCGAACAAATAATGTTAATTGCATTTATTCAGCGTGCAATTGTTCAGGGTATTCCGCTTTTGTTCGGCTCAACCGGTGAAATTCTTACGGAAAAAAGCGGCAACCTCAACCTCGGTACAGCGGGCGTTATGTACGTCGGCGGCATTTCCGGCGTTATAGGTGCGTTCCTCTATGAGGGTTCGGTTGAAACCGTCAACCCTGTTTTAGCGATACTGATTCCGGTTCTTTCCTGTATTCTCGGCTCAGCGCTCATGGGTCTGCTCTATTCATTCCTTACGGTTACGCTCAGAGCAAATCAGAACGTAACGGGTCTTGCGCTGACAACCTTCGGTGTAGGTGTCGGTAACTTCTTCGGCGGTTCGCTTATTAAGCTGACCGATTCTGACCTACCCTCAATCACTCTTACACAGACAAGCAACTGCTTTAAAATGACCCTGCCCTTTGCGGACAGGCTCGGCTGGTTCGGCGATATTTTTCTCAGCTACAGCTTTTTGGCTTATGTTGCCATTGCCGTTGCGCTTGCAGTTTCCTTCTGGTTTAACCGTACACGTTCCGGTCTTAACCTTCGTGCCGTCGGTGAAAACCCTGCAACAGCGGATGCTGCGGGTATCAGCGTCAGCAAGTACAAGTATCTTTCCACTTGCGTGGGCAGCATAATTGCAGGCTTCGGCGGTCTTTACTATGTTATGGATTATGCTTGCGGTATCTGGTCAAACGATGCGTTCGGTGACCGTGGCTGGCTTGCAATCGCACTTGTTATTTTTGCAATATGGCGTCCGAATGTAAGCATCATCGGCTCAATCGTTTTCGGAGGTCTGCTTATTGTTCACAACTATATTCCCAACCTCAGCTTCAGCGGTCAGGAAATGTTCAAGATGACTCCGTATGTTGTAACAATCCTTGTTCTTATTATTATCAGCATGCGTCAGAAGCGTGAAAATCAGCCGCCTTCAAGCCTCGGACTTTCCTATTTCAGAGAAGAACGATAAACTGTAGCGATATAAACCCCATCAGGGATTTATATCATATCGGGTTTGAGCTTCAGCTCAAACATATCGAATTTTGCAAAGCAAAATATATCGGGTGAACGATTAGTTCACATATCGACAAAGTATAGTTTATTGCTCTGTTAATTGTTTGCAAATGGGCTCCCTTGTGTAAAGGGAAGATTCCCTCACAGTGTGGGGGAAATGTCACGAAGTGACAAAGGGGGACGGCCGCAGTCAGCGGCTGTCAAAATCGCAAGCGATTTTGACTGAGGGATTGTGTGGAAAATTTTAAAGTAAAGATATTGTTACTTTTGTCATGCGTTACAAAAGTAACCAAAAGAACTTCTGGGGTTATGTGCACTTCACGACGGCTGACGAGAGCAAATCCGCTCGGCAGACAGAACAAAAAGTTGTTTTGTTCTGCTGCCATAACGGCTATAAAAGTAAATCTGACTTTTAAGTTTGCTATACCGCCTATGGTTCCCTCGCTCAGATAAATGAGTTAAGTTTTATGCTCGTCAGCCTGTTCCGTTCAAAGTCACAGCATTGTTCATTTTTATATTGATATTTCTTTTACTCTTTTTAATCTCCGCCGTTGATGTATTTGTATTATTAGTAAAACTTTAAAAAAAGACACCTTCAGCCGAAGGTGAACTGCCCCAAATTGTACGGACAGCACAAAAAAGCCCCTATGGTAGGCGATATTAAATTTTAAGCGACATACTGACTTCGTTTTTCAAGCGGAGTCAGTTTTGTTTTTAATTGGATTCGTTCGTTGTTGTAAAAGTGTATGTATTCACTTATGAGGATGCGAGCATCCTCATAAG
>JAZSND010000001.1:0-18607 GCA_045536235.1 Acutalibacteraceae bacterium
AAAAACAGGCGATCATCTTGTAGATTTCTATAACCGTATTGATGAGGATTCTCGCCTTTTGTCAAAGCACGGCAGAATTGAATTCCTTACAACCGTAAAGTATATTGAAAAATATCTGAAAGACGGTATGAAGATTATGGAAATCGGTGCCGCTACGGGCAGATACTCACATTACTTTGCTCAAAAAGGTTTTGAAGTTGATGCCGTTGAACTCATCGAGCATAACATCAAAGTTTTCAAATCAAAAACACAGGCGAATGAAAAAATCAGCATCAGACAAGGCAACGCAATCAATCTGTCTGAATATCCTGATGAAAGCTATGACATAACGCTTTTGCTCGGTCCGATGTATCATCTCTATACGGTTGAAGAACAGAAGAAAGCTTTGTCTGAAGCAATGAGAATCACCAAAAGCGGCGGCTATGTTTTTGTTGCATACTGTATGGTTGACCCTTCTGTATTAACGGGAATTTTCAAAAACAATAAGGTACAGCAAAGTATTGATGACGGACTTATTGACACCGAAACCTTTGAAACATTCTTTCCTCCGCACGGCATTTTCAAGCTATATACAAGAGATGAAATTTTTGAACTGACAGAAGACTTGAATGCTCAAAGATTGCATTTTCTCGCAACCGACGGTTATGCCTGCCATATGCGTGAGGTAATAGACAAAATGGATAATGAAACCTATGAACTGTATCTGAAATACCATTTCAAAACCTGCGAAAGGCAGGATTTAATCGGTTTATCACACCACACACTTGATGTGCTGAGAAAGGAGTAAAATTATGATTACATACCCGAATTATGACAGAAGCATACTTTCAATCGCTTCGTCTGTTTTAAACCATTTCGGCATTAAAGACTGCCAACATAAAACATTACCTGAATTTGATAAGTTACTCGAAAAAGACTATAAAAATATAATCGTAATGCTTTTTGACGGCTTGGGCGTTTCGGCAATCAACGAATACCTGAACGAAAATGACTTTTTGCGAAAACATTTTGTCAGTCCGATTTCGTCTGTATTTCCCTCAACAACCGTTGCGGCTACAACATCAATAGAAAGCGGATATTCTCCTACTGAAACAGGTTGGCTTGGATGGGATTTGTATTTTGATGAAATTGGTGAGAATGTTGCGGTATTCCGTAATGCTTTGCAGAAAAACGGTGAACCTGCAGCAGACTTTAACGTTGCGTGGAAATATATCCCTTACAAAAGAATATTTGAGCGAATCGAAGAAGTAAATGGTAAAGGTACAGCTTACTATGTATCTCCGTTTTCTAAACATCATATTAAAAGTGTGCCCCATATTTGCAGAACTGTAAAAAGGCTTTCGAGAAGAAGAAAGAAAAAATACATTTATTCCTATTGGTATCAGCCTGATAAAGCGATGCACGATTACGGTGTTAAAAGTCAAGAGGCACACGAGCAGATTTTAATGATAAACAAAGAGGTTGAGCGGCTTTGTAAGCATCTTAAAAGCTCGCTTGTTATAATCACGGCAGACCACGGGTTGTGCGACGGTATTAATGAATATCTTGAAGATTATCCAAAGCTTTCTGCAATGCTAAAGGTTCCTCCATCAATTGAGCCGAGAGCCTTGAGCTTTTTTGTAAAAGACGGAAAGCAGGAAGAATTTAAGAAGGAGTTCAACAAACATTTCGGTGATGATTTCAGGCTTATGACAAAAGAAGAAGTATTTGCAGAAAATCTTTTGGGATTTGGTAAACCTCACCCGAGAACATATGATTTTGTCGGCGATTTTCTTGCCGTTGCAATAGGCGAAAAGTCACTGTTTATCGAGCGTGAGGAGCGTAACTTCATCGGTGTTCACGCAGGTCTTACCGAAGAAGAAATGACTGTACCGTTTATCGCAATAGAAACAAAGAAAAGGTGTAAAAAATGAACAAAACAAATCAAGAATTATATTACGAAAGAACTCCCGTTCTCGAAACAGAACGGCTGATTTTAAGACCCTTAACTCCCGATGATACAGAAACGGCATTTTTATGGCATAGCGATCCGAGGGTTAACAAATTTATGTCTTATCCTCTTTATACCGATATAAGCCAGACTATTCGGTGGATTAATGAAATAGTCCCTGTTGAAGAGGATTTTCATTGGGGAATTGTACTGAAAGAGAACAATGTCCTTATCGGTAGTATCGGCATTGGCCCGATGGGAAATGATGACGGTGCCTGGGGATTCGGCTATAACATAAGATATGAATATTGGAACAACGGTTATACAACCGAAGCCACAAAACGAATTATCAAGTATTCGCACGAAGTTCACGGCATAAAGGATTTCACTGCAAGTCATGCGGTTGATAACCCTGCATCGGGCAGAGTTATGGAAAAGTGCGGCTTGAAATTTGAAAGCTATGGCGAACATTCCAAGCGTGACGGCTCTGTGACTTATAAAGTAAAGAATTACAGAATGCATATTGATTGAGGTGTGATAATGTGAAAATAGAAAACATTGATAACGGCAATGCTTTTGACTTTGGTAAAACCTCTGTCGAATACGCAAAGTACAGAGATATTTATCCCAAAGAGTTATATGATAAGCTTTATGAAATCGGCATAGGTCGCAAAGGGTGTTCGTGGCTTGACATCGGCACGGGAACAGGTGTTTTACCGCTTAATATGTTTTCTTACGGTGCAGACATAAAAGCAATAGATATTTCTTGTAGTCAGATTGCTGCTGCAAAAACACTTGCGATCGAAAAAGGTGCAGATAATATTGAATTTTCTGTGTCACCTGCGGAAGAAACATCGTTTGAAAACAACAGTTTTGACTGCGTTACTGCGGCACAGTGCTTTTGGTATTTTAATCGTGAAAAGATTATAAAAGAAATAAAACGCTTGTTAAAACCAAATGGTATTTTTGTAAAGATTTACATGAGCTATACCCTCGATGATGAGATAGCCAAAAGGTCACATGAGCTTGTTAAAAAAATAAACACAAGCTGGACTCCCGGTGTATCAGGTTCAAAGGATATGTATAATCATCCTTTTGAAAACGGTAAGCTTGATATTTTTGAGTGCAAGCTTCCCTTTACCCGTGAAAGCTGGCACGGCAGAATGCTTGCCTGCCGAGGAACAAAAGCATCAATGGATAAAGAAACTCTTGAAAAGTGGAATGAGGAGCATGTAAAAATGCTTGAAAGCTATCCGAGCAGTTTTACTGTAAAACACAAGGTGTACATTGCAGCATATGAAGTGAATAAATTATAGTTTGTAGGGCATAGTCGAAATTTAAGATTAATCATTGAAAAAACATAAAATATGTATTATAATTACACCCAAATGATTTCAGTTGTTTCAAGGAGATAATTATGCAGGTACTTTCTTTTGTTTTGAGTATTCTCGGCTTGGCTTCGATGATAGCGGCTTCGCTTATCAAGGGCAAAGGCATGAAAACTATTCTTTTCTTTGTTTTTGCCGGTAATGCTCTTGTGGCTACAAGCTATCTTATCGGCGGCAGCGGTATAAACGGTGCCGCTTCCTGCTACATAGGCGCGGCACAGGCTATTATAAATTACTTTTTTGAGTCCAAAAACAAACCCTTGCCCAAATGGCTGATTGCGATTTATGCCGTTTCTTTCATTGCGGTAAACCTCGTAGTCGGTGGCGCTACATGGCTGAGCGCTCTTGCAATTGTTGCAACCCTTATCTTCATTATGTGCATCGGCCAGAAAAACGGCGCAAAATACCGCTTCTGGACTATTCTGAACAATTTGCTGTGGTGCTTGTACGACGTTCTTTCAAAGTCTTATGGCGCACTCACATCGCATGTTCCGTTGCTTCTATTTACGGTTGTCGGTATGATTATTCATGACCGTAGAAAAACGAAGGAGGAATAAATGATGACCGGAATAAACGATAAATTCAGAAGAACAAGACAGGCGTGTTATTTTACTTATATTGCTATGTCCAGCATTTTTTGCTTGCCGGCATTGCTTTTTGTAACCTTCCGTGAGCAGTTCGGTGTTTCCTATACTTTGCTTGGTACGCTTGTTCTGACAAATTTCTGCACTCAGCTTGCAGTTGACCTTGCTTTTACATTTTTTACAAAGTATTTCAACATTCAGAAAACCGTACGTGTTATGCCGGTTATTACAAGCGTAGGTATGTTGATTTATGCACTGGTACCGACCTTTTTTCCGCAGTATGCCTATGCAGGCTTGCTGATAGGTACGGTTGTGTTTTCTGTATCGGCAGGTTTATCAGAGGTGCTTTTAAGCCCGCTTGTTGCTGCAATGCCGTCTGAAAATCCTGACCGTGATATGAGTAAGCTCCATTCCCTCTATGCCTACGGCGTAGTTACGGTTGTTGTGTTAAGCACAATTTTCTTTAATATTTTCGGCAGAGAAAACTGGATGTATCTGACTCTTTTCTTTGCGGCGCTTCCGATAGTGTCTTTTATTCTTTTCAGCACTTCTCCGATGCCGGAACTGAATATTACTCATTCTTCCGATGCAGGCACGGCGAAAAAGAAAAATATCGGTCTTGCGCTTTGCGTAGCGTGCATATTTTTCGGCAGTGCCGCAGAAAACTCAATGACCAACTGGATATCCAGCTATATTGAAAACGCACTTCATATTCCGAAAGCTGTGGGCGATATTGTCGGTATGACTTCGTTTGCAATACTTCTGGGACTTGCCAGAACGCTTTATGCAAAAAAAGGCAAAAATATTTCAGCCGTTTTGCTCTGGGGTATGATTGGTGCAACAGTCTGCTACCTTGTTGCAGGTCTTTCAACAAATATTGTTGCTGCTATGGCAGCCTGCATTCTTATGGGCATGTTCACTTCTATGCTCTGGCCTGGTACACTTATTTTAATGGAAGAAAAAATTCCCAATCCGGGCGTTGCCGCTTATGCGCTGATGGCTGCCGGCGGAGACTGCGGTGCTTCAATCGCTCCGCAGATGCTTGGCATGGTTGCGGATTATGTATCCGAAAGCAGCTTTGCCCAGTCTTTAAGCACAACTCTTTCGCTTTCAACCGAGCAGATCGGCATGAAGGCGGGTATGCTCGTTGCAGCAGTATTTCCGTTCCTCGGTATCGGATTGCTTTTATATATCAAAAAATATTTTTCAAAAGTTAATCATAAATAAAAATTTCAGGCTGAATCATTATTGATTTAGCCTGCTGTTTTATATATGGCAAACTATTTCATATTTCTTTGCTTTTTTCATTGTTCATGAGTAATCTGTTTTTGTTTTGTTGAATCATGAATATTTTAATGTTACACTTAAAGTATTAAAACATTAGTTAACGGTGATTAGAATGAAAATACTCAATACAGATAATTCCTTTTTATTTCAGGCGCTTATAAAAATTGTAAAAGAGCAAATGAATACCTCCGTTCGGTCTCTGCGTTTTATTGCGGGCGGCAGTAACGGCAAGGTTTTTAAAGCAGTATTGTCTGACGGAAGGGTTGTTGCGTTAAAAGCCTATCGAGAGCAGGGAAATAACCTGCGTGAAGCGGCTCAGCTGAAAATTCTTTCTGCCAACACATCTGTACCGATGCCTGAAGTAATATTTACCCACACGGATGAAGAAACGGCTGTGCTTGCCATGGGCTTTATTGACGGGCACAATGTTTTAAATCCTGCGTTCCTGCTCAAAAGCAAGGCGAAGAAAGAAAAATTCTGTACCGATGTAATAAACGGCATGAGCATGTGGCACGAAGTGAAAAATGAAAAATACGGTGCACTTGATAATCCGCAGTATGAAAGCTGGTATGAATATTACTGTACCGAAAAACAGCAGACGTGGTTAAAAGGACTTGAAGAATTGGCGAAAAACGGCAGCTTCAGCAAGCGTAAGCTTGATTTGCTTTGGCGAGCAACAGAAGTGTTTGAGCGTGTTTATGATGAACCGCAAAGCCCCGTGCTTATTCACGGTGATCTTAATATAATGAACATAATGGCAGACCTTAAAACCTTTATGCTTAACGGCTTTATTGACCCGATGGGTTCAATGTGGGCTGACAGGGAATATGATTTGTTCCAGCTGCTCAATATGTGGGGCAACAACTTTTATCTTTATGATACCTATAAACAAAAAAATAATCTCACAAAGGGGAGCGATTTCCGTGTTGTTTATTACGGTGCAATGAATGAGTGTTCGTGCCGTCTTGGCAGCGGACATATTTTCGGCTTGTGGGAAGATTTGTGTATGATACGCCTTGAAAAAATGATGAAGAATTATTAAACGGAGTGAGCAGCATGAATATAAGTCAGCTTGTCAGCGTAAAAACTGTTGAAAAGAATACTAAGCACACACCTTATGCTGCGGAAATTCGGCTTTTTTCCTGCGTTCAGCAGGGCAATATTGAGCGGCTTTTGGTAGAGCTAAAAAATCTTGATTCTGTCCTTGTTACGGGCAGATTGTCTGAAGACAATGTTAAAAATTCAAAATACCTTGCCGTCAGCACCGTTACGCTTGCAACACGCTATGCCATACAGGGCGGATTGAACGAAAAAACGGCTTACGATTTTTCTGATGAATCGATTCTGATAATCGATGGGGCGCAAACCTCAAGGCAGGTTTTTTCTTTAGTGGCAGACAGAATTGTTCAGCTCACCGATAAGGTGAAAAAAGCAAAACTTAAGCCTGAGCAGTCGCCGCATGTAAAAAAATGTATCTGCTGCATAAATGAGAACATAAACAAAAAAATAACGGTTGCCATGCTGGCGGCTCACTGTGATGTGTCTGCTGACTATCTTTCTCATATTTTTAAAAAGGAAATGGGCGACACATTGAGTTCGTTTATTATGCGTACTAAATTAGAAGCTGCCAAGGATATGATAGCAAATAAAAAATCCAACCGTGAAATTTGCAAAAAGCTCGGTTTTTCCTCGCAGCCGCATTTTGTAACCGTGTTTAAAAAATATTGCGGCATGACACCCGGTGAATATTATAATCTTATTAGGTAAATAGCTGTTGCAGATGTGATTTTTGCGTGGTATAATAAATTATAATTTATCGCTCTGTTAATTTGTTTGCCAATAGGCTTACTTGTGTAAAGTTTGTGAGATTGTGTGAGGAGTTTTAAAGTAAAGATATTGTTACTTTTGTCAAGCGTTACAAAAGTAACCAAAAAAACTTTTTAAGTTTCAATCACTTCACGACGGCTGACGATAGCAAATCCGCTCGGCAGACAGAACAAAAATTGTTTCGTTCTGCTGCCATAACGGCTATTAAAGCAAATCTGACTTCTAAGTTTGCTATACCGCCTATGGTTCCCTCGCTCGGATAAATGAGTTAAGTTTTATGCTCGTCAGCCTGTTCCGTTCAAAGTCACAGCATTTTTCATTTTTTATATTGATATTTCTTTTGCGCTTTTTAATATCCGCCGTTGATGTATTTGTTTTTCTTAATAAAACTTTTCAATAGGCGGCATTTGCTGTCGGTCTTACCGACAAACTGTAATTTAAGAGGTGTTTTTATGAAAAATTCCGTCAAAAAATCAGTAGCTTTTCTGTTGGTTGCTGTTTTGTTGGTCAGTTGCCCGGTTTCTGCCTTTGCAGGCAGTGATAAGGGCTATATTGTCGTAACTGATACAGTTGCGGCTGATTCGGGTGTTGACGTTGCGGATGCAATTCAGGCACTGATTGATGAAAACCCCAACAGAACAATTTATTTTCCGGACGGTGAATATCTGCTTTCAAAGCCTATATACACTCCGGCAGAGCCGACAAAGAGCGTATCGCTGGAGCTTTCCGATTACGCATTGCTTAAGGTTATCGGTGATTGGCAGTACGGTGAAGCTGTAGTGCAGCTCGGCGGTAAAGACCCGGCAAACAATACCTCAACTCCCGGCAGTAACTATGCGCTTGAGGGCGGTATTATCGACGGCAGCGGTAAGGCAAACGGTGTTTCGATTAACAGTGGCCGTGAAACCGCTGTACGTAATGTTTCAATCAAAAATACCGTTGTCGGTATACATATAATGTACGGTGCAAACAGCGGCTCATCCGATGCGGATATTTACGGCTGCAACATTATCGGCACAGGCGGTACCGATTCAGTCGGCATGCTGCTTGAAGGCTTTGACAACACTATTACAAATGTACGCATAGGTTACGTGTTTACGGGTGTTCATGTCAAGTCTGCGGGTAATGCGCTGCGCAATGTTCATCCGCTTTATTATTCGGATTATACCGATTACCAGAACAGCTGCGGCTTTTTGGATGAAAGCGGCAACAACTGGTATGATTACTGTTACAGCGACCAGTTTGGCGTAGGCTTCCGCACAACGGGTTACGGCTCAAGCTACTATCACGATTGTTTCTGTTTCTGGTATTCGTCTGCAGGCGGCACACATACCGCTTTTAAGGCTGATAAGGGATTTAATTCAACGCTTACAAACTTTAAGGCAGGTTTTGGAAGCGACTGTGAGAATATAGTTCTTACAGTCGGTGCACTTGATGGCAACGGCCGCATAGACAATATTGAAGTGCAAGGCGATGTGAAGGATAAAGCATACCTTGCTTATGTTGAGGATGTAACAGTATTTGAGCGTATATTCGGATTTTTTATGCTTATTTTCAATTTGCTGTTAGGCGGAATTCTTTGATTATTTTATGTTCAGGGCATCCATTTCAGGATGCCTTGTTTTTTTGTTTGATTTGTGTGATTAATGTGTTATAATGTATTAGATTCAATTACTTTTTAATTGAAAAGAGGTGCTTTGCGTGCGACTGCTTCTGGCGGAGGATGAACGTGAGCTTTCAAATGCTGTAGCAGCAATACTTAAACACAGCAACTATTCTGTCGATGCTGTTTATGACGGTCAGTCCGCTCTTGATTGGGCAATGACTGAAAATTATGACGGAATATTGCTTGATATAATGATGCCGAAATTGAGCGGTTTGCAGGTGCTCAGGCGTCTGCGGGCGCAGGGCGTGAACACTCCCGTAATTATTTTAACGGCAAGGTCTGAGGTAGAGGATAAAATAACCGGTCTTGATGCGGGTGCAGACGATTACCTTACAAAGCCCTTTGCAATGGGTGAGCTGCTTGCACGTGTCAGGGCTATGACACGCCGGAAAGCGGATTATCAGCCAAATGTCATTACGATAGGAAATGTCACTCTCAACCGCGAATCTTATGAGCTTTCTACTCCTTCGGGCAGCGTAAGGCTTGCCGGAAAGGATTTTCAGATGCTGGAAATGCTCATGATAAATGCAGGCAGACTGATTTCTGTTGAACAGTTTATGGAGCGTATCTGGGGCTATGATACGGAAACGGAGAGCAGTGTTGTCTGGGTCTATATTTCAAATCTGCGCAAAAAACTTGTTTCGCTTGATGCGGATGTTGAAATTAAGGCTACACGAAACGTCGGATATTCACTTGAGCAAAAAAGCAAAGAAGAGGAAACTGATTTATGATTAAAAAGCTTCGCCGCAGTTTTATTGCTGCCGTAATGCTTTCTGCTCTGGTTTTGCTTGCTGTAGTTGTCGGTGCGATTAATTTAATCAACGTAATTAATATGGAACGTACAACAACCGGACTTCTCGATTATATTGCTGAGCACGACGGTATTATTCTCTTACATTCAGAAGAATACAATGCACTGGATTATCTTAACCCTTTGAGTGATGTCTATTTTAATGAGGGATTGCTATACAGAAGCAGATTTTTTGTTGTTGAATATTCTGCTGACGGCAGCGTCAATACACGCAATGTAGAACATATAGCATCGGTTGATGAAAAAACAGCAATTGCGTTTGCTGATGAAATTCTCGCTTCCGGCAAAACAAGCGGATACAACAGCAGCTTTTATAAATACAGGCTGATTACCGGTGAAAATACAAAAAAGGTCTATTTTATTGACGTCAATCAGGAACTTGCTTCGGTAGGCTCAATGGCTACAATATCCGTGCTTATTGCTGCTGTTTCGCTGCTGCTTTTATTTCTTGCAGTTCTGTGGGCATCCAAGCATGCGCTTAATCCTGTGGTGGAAAGTGCAAGACGGCAGAAACGGTTTATTAACGATGCGGGTCACGAGCTTAAAACTCCCATTGCAATTATTTCCGCAAATGCCGAAGTGCTTGAGCTTACCTGCGGACAAAATGAATGGATTAACTCGATTCACAAGCAGACAAAGCGTATGAACCTGCTTGTCGAGCATTTGCTTTTGCTTGATAAAATGGATGGGAAAGCTCCTAAAAAAAGCTTCAGCGAGTTTTCGCTGAGCGAAATTGTTGAGTCAACAGCGGCATCGTTTAATATTATTGCCGAACGTGAAAATAAAGCCCTTATTACCGATATTGAACCGTCTGTAATTTTTAACGGTAATAAACGTGTTATGGACGAGCTTGTTTCTGTTCTGATTGACAATGCAATCAAGTACTCTCCCGAAGACAGTGAAATCAGAATAAAGCTCTGTAAAAACGGAAAAAACCTTGTGCTGGAAATTCAGAATATGCTTTTGCCGGGTGTACCGCCTGATACAAAGCGTATTTTTGATCGCTTTTACCGTTCGGACCGTTCACGCTCCCGTGAAACAGGTGGCTACGGTATCGGTCTTTCGGTTGCAAAAGCAGCTGTTGAAATGCATAAGGGCACAATACAGGCGAATGTTGAAAATTCCAAAATAACATTTGTAGTTAATTTTAATATAAAGTGAGGTTAATACTATGAACAAGCTTTGGTACAAAAAACAAGCAAAGCTCTGGAACGAGGCTCTGCCTATAGGTAACGGCAGAATCGGCGCAATGCTCTGGGGTGCAAAAAAGCGTGAAACAATCAATTTTAACGATGTTACACTCTGGTCAGGCTATCCGCAGGATCAGAATGATCCCGACAGCTTACAGTATCTTGAAAAAGCACGTGAGCTTGTATTTGCAGGCAAATGTGACGAGGCTGAAGATATAGTCAGAGAAAAAATGGATGGCGGCTACAGTGAAGCGTATATGCCGCTCGGTTATCTTTCGCTCGGCTTTTCAACCTCAAAAACCTGCGGCTATATAAGAGAGCTGGATATTGATAATGCTGTTCATACAGTTACTCTCGGCTGCGAAAAGCGCACAGCTTTTGCATCAAATCCTGACAATGTTGTGGTTTATAACGTCACAAGTGAAAAGCCGGTTTCTTTGAGCATAGATGCTAAATCAAAGCTCAGAAGTGAAACAAAGGTGGTTGACGGTAAGCTCTGCCTTGTGGGCAATGCACCCGATTATGCTGCACCGAGTTACCTTGGCAAAATGCGCAATGCCGTTCGCTATAACGAAGGTAAGGGCATGGCATTCTGCCTTGCAGTAAAGATAGTTACAGACGGTGAAGTAGTTGAAAGCGAAAAGAAAATCACCGTTAAAAACGCAAAGAATATCATGCTTCTCTGCGATACAAAAACAGGCTTTAAGGCTTACGATAAAATGCCCGAAACAAGCCGTGAAAAGGTCTGTAAGGCTTGTATTGCACAGCTTGATAAGGTTAATGCCGATTACGAAAAGCTGCTTGCACGCCATATAAAGGACTACAAGAAAATCTTTGAAAGACAGCAGTTTTCAATTGGTGGCGAAAGTGCAGCCGATACAGTATCTCTGCTTAAAACCGCTAAAACTGGCAAGCCTGACCCGAAGCTTGTTGAACTTTTCTATAACTTCGGTAAGTACCTTATGATTGCGGGTAGCCGTAAGGGCGGTCAGCCGCTCAACCTTCAGGGTATATGGAATGCAAGAGTCCGTCCGCCATGGAGCAGTAACTATACGGTAAATATCAACACAGAAATGAATTACTGGCCTGTTACCTCAAGTAATATGGCAGAGTGTGCCGAGCCGCTTGTGAATATGGTCTGGGAGCTTATGCAGCAGGGCAGAAAAACAGCGGAAGTCAACTACGGCTGTAAGGGCGCATGCTGCAACCACAACAGCGACCTCTGGCGCAAAACATCACCCGTTATCGGCGGTCCGTGCTTTATGTATTCACCGCTGTGTGGCGCATGGCTTGTAAATGAGGTTTACGGTCACTATAAAAACGGCGGTCTTGATGAATACAAAGAAAAAATTGTTGAAAGCGTACAGGCTTCGGCTGAATTTATCAATGATTATCTGGTTGAGCATAACGGTGAATATGTTATCGCTCCTTCAACCTCACCTGAAAATGAGTTTGTCTGCAACGGCAAAGCTGTTGCTGTTGACTATGCAACTGCCTTTGATATGGAGGTTGCAAGAAAAGGTCTGCTTGCTTATCTTGATTTGCTGCCCGATGGCGAAATAGCAGGGGAGATTAACGAAAAGCTTGCTAAAATGCGTCCGCTTAAAAAAGGTAAGTATGGTATTGTTGAGTGGTCTGAAGATAAGGAACTTCACGAGCCCGGTCACAGACATTTTTCACCGCTGTACGGTCTGTACCCGTCAGATACAATCAAGTATTACGAAAACGAAGAACAGCGTGAATGGGTGCGTGAGCTTTACCACTTCCGTAAAAAGAATTGGGAGCATTATATCGGCTGGTCTGCCGCATGGGCAATCTGCCTTGCAGGTACGCTTCATGAGCCCGATACGGCACAGGAAATCATCGCAAATATGCTGACCTATTCCGTGTTCTCAAACCTGTTTGATACTCATCCGCCCTTCCTTTTCCAGATTGACGGCAACTTCGGTTTTGTCGCAGGTGTAAACTCACTTCTTGTTTACTCTGAAAACGGCAAAACAGAGCTTCTTCCCGCACTCCCCGGAACTTGGAAAAACGGCGAAATCAAGAACATCGTAGCAAAGGGAGTTCAGCTTTCCTTCAAGTGGGAAAACGGCGCTGTAACAAGCATCAAAGCTGATAAGCCTATCACCGTAATGAACAAAAACCTTGCCGAAAACTGCAAACTCGGTGAAAACGTAACAGTAGAATAAACATAAATCAAAAAGCAGAGTTGACGTGAAAATCAACTCTGCTTTAATCATTTGATATTGAATAATGTATATGCGTTTTGTGTTGCTTTATCTATGACTTCCTGTGCTGTAATTCCCCGGAGTCCGGCAATCTTCTCTGCCGTATGCGTTATCAAAGCTGAATTGTTTCTTCTGCCTCTGAACGGTACGGGGGTCATATACGGGCAGTCTGTTTCAAGCAGCAGTTTATCAAAATCCACGCTTGCCGCAACCTCGGCGGGCTTTTTAGCGTTTTTAAAGGTTACGCTACCGCCAAGCCCGATGTAAAAGCCGATGCCGGTCAACTGCTTTGCGGTTTCAACGCTGCCGGAAAAGCAGTGCATAACGCCACGCGGCTTATGCTTTAGTATCAGCTCAACACAGTCTGCGTGAGCTTCTCTGTCATGCACGATTACGGGCAAATCAAGCTTTTTTGCAAGCAGAATCTGCTTTTCAAACCATTCAAGCTGCATGTCTTTCGGTGTGTAATCGTAGTGGTAATCCAGTCCGATTTCACCTATAGCCACAACCTTTTTGTGTGCGGCAAGTATTTCAATCTGCTCAATGGCATTTGCGCTTTCTTCAGCTGCATTCTGCGGATGAATTCCGACCGCTGCATAAATATCTGCATATTTTTCAGCAAAATCAATACTTTTTTTACTGTTTTCAACGGTACATCCGCAGTTGATTATGCCGCATACACCGTTTTGAAACATTTCATCAAGCAGCTCAAAACGGTCTTCATCGAAACTTTCGTCATCGTAATGTGCGTGTGTATCAAAGATATTATTGTACATTTATTTTACCTTTATCTTATCTTTGTACCGGGTTCAAGGTAGTCAACAAATACTACCTTTACATCGTCTTCGCCGCCCGCAAGTATCATGCCTCTGCTTTCAACACCGCAAAGGGTAGCGGGTTTGAGGTTTGCAACAACAATTACATTGTGACCGATAAGCTCCTCGGGCTTATAGTAAAGCGCAATGCCGCTTGCGACCGTGCGGGGTATGCCTGTGCCGTCGTCAAGAGTGAGCTCGAGCAGCTTCTTTGCACGCTTTACGGGTTTGCAGTCAACAACCTTTGCAACACGAAGGTCAACCTTCGCAAAATCGTCAATTGCAATGGGTTCCATTTCTTCAAATGCAGGCTTCTTTTCTTCTTCAGCTGCTGCTTTGGCAGCAATTTCTGCTTCAATTTCAGCAAGCATTTTTTCTGCATCAATTCTGCCGAAAAGGGGAGCAGCTTCGCCCATAACTGTGCCTGCCGGTGTTGCGCCGAATTCGTTCAGGCTTTCGTAGCTGTCGATGTTGCAGCCTATCTGTGCAAGAATCTTTTCAGCTGTTTCGGGCATAAAGGGCTTGAGCTGCACAGCAATAAAGCGGATGCTTTCAATCAGGTTATACATAACTGTGCCAAGACGCTCTTTATTTTCTTCGTCCTTTGCAAGTGCCCAGGGCATTGTTTCGTCAATGTATTTGTTGGAGCGCTTTGCTACTGCCATTACTTCGTTAACAGCATCAGCAATGCAGAAGCTGTCCATCTTTGCGGCACATTTGCCAACCGATTCAAGTGCAACAGCCTTTAATTCTTCGTCAAGTGCATCGGGTGCTGTGGGTGCAGGCAGTACACCGTCAAAATACTTCTTAACCATTGCTACACAGCGGTTTACAAGGTTGCCGAGTGTGTTGGCAAGGTCAGAATTATAGCGCTCAATAAGTGTTTCGTAGGTAAGTGAGCCGTCTGCTGCATGAGGCATTTCGGCAAGCAGGTAGTAACGTACCGCATCAACGCCGAAACGGTCAGCAAGGTCATCTGCATAAATAACATTGCCTCTTGATTTGGACATCTTGTCTGTGCCGACCATCAGCCACGGGTGACCGTAAACCTGCTTGGGAAGCGGCTCGCCGAGTGCCATGAGCATAATCGGCCAGTAGATAGTGTGGAAACGTACTATATCTTTACCGATGATATGAACATCAGCCGGCCAGTATTTTTTGTACTGCTCGCTGCTGCCGTCGGGGTCATAGCCAAGACCTGTGATGTAGTTTGAAAGCGCATCGATCCAGACATAGATTACGTGCTTGTCATCGAATGTTACGGGGATACCCCATTTAAAGGTTGAGCGGGAAACGCAAAGGTCCTGAAGACCGGGCTTGATGAAATTATTGAGCATTTCCTTTTTACGACTTTCGGGGTAGATGAAGTTCGGGTTTTCTTCAATGTACTGTTCAAGCTGTTTCTGGTATTTTGAAAGACGCAGGAAATATGTTTCTTCCTTTTCTCTGCGTACTTCTCTGCCGCAGTCGGGGCATTTGCCGTCAACAAGCTGGCTGTCTGTGAAAAAGCTTTCGCAGGGTACGCAGTACCAGCCTTCATAAACGCTTTTGTATATATCGTCCTGCTCATAGAGCTTTTTGAAAATCTTCTGAACGGTTTTTTCGTGTTGCTCGTCAGTAGTGCGGATAAATTTATCGTATGTTGTGTTTAGTCTGTCGCAGATGTCCTTGATTTCGCCTGCAACCTTGTCAACATATTCCTTTGGGGAAATGCCGGCATCTTTAGCGTATTCTTCTATTTTCTGACCGTGTTCGTCAGTACCGGTCTGGAAGAAAACATCGTAGCCCTGCATTCGCTTGAAACGGGCGATAGCGTCCGTTAAAACAATTTCATAGGAATTGCCTATGTGCGGCTTACGTGAAGTGTAAGCAATGGCTGTCGTGATGTAATATGGTTTCTTTGACATACTGTTTTACCTCCTGTTACCATATTTTTAAAAATATATCCATAATAGTATAGCATATTTTTACAAAAATACAACTATTTTATTTACACCCGGAATTATTGACATAAAGATTAAATAGGGCTATAATCTATACATAAAATTCCAGATATTGACGGAGGTTAAAATCTATGGCGTTTATCATTTCAATCAAAAGAATGGGCTTTTTCAAACCGATTTCTTTCATCATGGGCGTGCTCCTTTCGCTTAATCTTGCTGTTAATGGCATAATTTATGATGACGGTGAAGAAAACGATCCCGGTGAATTCAAAAACGTTATCCTTATGATCGGTGACGGTATGGGCTTCAACCACATTAACTGGATGGAGCAGGAATACGGTATGGAGGAGGCTTATATGTTCTCCATGACAGAATATCACGGTGAATCCAAAACCCGTTCATCAAGCGATGCTGTTACTGACTCTGCTGCTGGTGCAACAGCTCTTGCATGTGCAGTACGTACAACAAACGGTGCTATCGGCGTATTCCCGCAGGACCAGTACGGTGTATTCTATGTTCCGAGAAACCTCAGCGAGCTTGCCCGTTCCTACGGTAAAAAGACAGGTATTGTCACAACCGATAGTAACCACGGTGCAACTCCCGGCGGATTTTCTGCTCATGTTTTCGACAGAGATGAGGGTGAAGAAATAACAAGACAGCAGATTGAAGAATCCGGTCTTGATCTTATCTGGGCTGCAGCAAGTGGCTATGTTGATGATGCATATGCAAATAAATACGGCTGGACTCTGCTTGATTCAATGGCTGATTTCAACGCTCTTGAAGAAGGTACACGTTCATTCGGCCAGTTTGCAGGTAATCTCTGGAATCCCGACACAGGTGCAGATTCTCCCGACCTTTCCACAATGACCGAAAAGGCTATTGATATGCTTGACGATGATACTGACGGCTTCTTCCTTATGGTTGAAGGTGCTCATATCGATAAGCACGCACATGATAACAACGAACCCAACATGAAGATTGCAGCAAAGGAATTTGACGAAACAATCAAGGCTGTTATCGAGTACGCTGAAGAAAAGGGCGATACACTTGTAGTTATCACCGCTGACCACGAAACAGGTGCGATTTCCTTTGAAAACGGCGAGTATAAGTATAATTCAGGCAGTCACTCCGGCGTAAACGTTCCGCTTCTTGTTTACGGCAGTGACAACTTCATCGAAGAAGGCGAAGCAATCAACAACAAGGAAATAGCACGCAGACTTGCTATGGCTATCGGCAGTGAAAGCTATGAGTTCCCCGTAGCAGTGAAGGTTGATGACTGATTTGATAATTTTATAAGAATAAAAAACATTTCGGGCAGTCGGTTTCCGGCTGCCCGATTTTGAAAGGATATTATGGCTACTGATTTTCTCGAAAAAGCAATAAAAACCGTTCCGAGCAAGCGCCAGCTTGATTGGATGGAGGTCGAATTTGCGGGTGTAATTCATTTTGGAATGAATACGTTCAGCGGTCGTGAAGAGGGTACAGGTTTTGAGGAACCCGATCTTTTTAACCCCACTTCATTTTCGGCTGACCAATGGGTGAAGGTTGCAAAGTATTGCGGCATGAAGGCTCTTGTACTCAATGTTAAGCATCACGACGGATTTTGTCTGTGGCAGACAGAACACACCGATTACAGCGTCAGATCCTGTGCATGGATGGACGGTGAGGGTGATGTGGTAAAAGCTCTGAGCGAAAGCTGCCGCAAAGCAGGAATTAAATTCGGCATAAGTATTTCACCGCTTGATTATCACGAAAAAACATTCGGCAGCGGAAAGGCATATGACGAATTCTTTATGAATTTGTTGCGTGAGCTGCTGACAAATTACGGCGATATTTACTGTGTATCGCTTGACGGAGCAACAGGTGAGGGCAGAAACGGTACTGTGCAGAATTACGATTGGGAAAGCTATTTTGCGCTTATCCGTGAACTTCAGCCGGATGCTGCCATAACCAACTGCGGGCCTGATGTACGCTGGATCGGTAACGATAAGGGTGTATGCCGTGTCAGCGAATGGAGCGTGGTTCCATCATTTTACAGGCTGTTTGATTCTGAAACCTGTAAATATGTTGCTCCGGCCGAGCAGCCCAACTACACTCAGGTTGATCTTGGCAGCCGCAAAAAAATCAAAAAGGTTGACGAGTTTGTGTGGTATCCTGCTGAGGCACCCGTGCCTTTGCGTGACGGTTGGTTTTACAAAAAGGCGCAGAATTTGTCCGTAAAGCCGCTTTCAAAGCTGCAAAAAATTTATGAAAGCTCTGTTGGCGCAAACGGTTCAATGCTGCTCGGTCTTTCGCCAAGACCGGACGGACTCATTGATGAAAAGGATATTGAAACTCTTATGACCTTCGGTGCTGTTCTGTCCCTTCATTTTGAGGATAATCTGGCACTTGATTCATCAATGACAGGTAACTGCAAGCTTGATGACCTGCATTCTCCCACACGTGCATTGCCCGATAAGCAAGGCTACTGGCATTCGGGTTATGATACCAAAAAGCCTGAGCTTATACTTGATATGGGCGACGATTACGATGTTGACAGAATTGTGTTAAAGGAAAATGTTGAAACCGGTCAGCAGATTGAGGAGTTTACGGTTTATGCAGAGCTTAACGGCAAATGGAAAAAGCTTTGTGACGGTACGGTTATAGGTCACAAAAGAATTTGTGAGCTTAAGTACCATGTGAGAACAAGAAAACTCAAGCTAGTAATCGAAAAGACGAGAAGCTTTGCAACAATAAAAAGCTTTGAGGTGTATTAATAAAAAACAACGGTGCAGTTTTGGGAACTGCACCGTTAATTTTTGTCTCTTCAGCAAAGACAAAACCCCCGGTTCTACCGGGGGAATAAAAAGCTTTAGTAAAAATAGAAAGTGGCGAGCAACAGCAAGCCACAAAAACGTAGAAAAAAGAATTAACCTCCGAGTATAATAGAAATGGT
>JAZSND010000054.1:0-71657 GCA_045536235.1 Acutalibacteraceae bacterium
GATGGCGCGGATTACGTTCTGAGGATCTGTAAGGTCGAAAACAAGAATATCAATGGAATTGTCACGGCAAAGCGAAGCTGCCGTACTGTCCATAACCTTGAGACCTTTCGTAAGTACTTCCGTGTGGGTAAGTGTGTCGTACTTAACGGCATCGTCAAACTTGTTGGGGTCTTTGTCGTATACACCGTCAACATTGGTTGCCTTGAAATAGACCTGAGCACCGATTTCGGCAGCCCTGAGTGCTGCAGTAGTATCTGTTGAGAAGAACGGACAGCCTGTACCGCCGCCGAAGATAACTACCCTGCCCTTTTCAAGATGTCTGACAGCCTGCTGTTTATTATACGTTTCGCAAAGCTGAGGCAATGAAACAGCGGACATTACTCTTGCATCAACACCGACCTGTGAAAGATAATCTCCCAAAGCCAATGAATTCATAACTGTTGCAAGCATACCGATGTGGTCAGCCCTGGTTCTGTCCATATTTTCGCTTGAACGTCCGCGCCAGAAATTGCCGCCGCCGACAACCACGCCGACCTGAACGCCCATGTCACAGCATTCTTTTATTACACGGCATACTGCAAGAGTCGTTTCGCTGTCAATTCCGTGACCCTTTTCACCGGCAAGAACTTCACCGCTGACTTTAAGCAGGATTCGTTTGTATGCTATGCTCATTTTAAACTCGTCCTTTCTTATATAACTTTTTATCTTTATTATTTTACTTGATAAAAAAGATAAAGTAAAGAGAAACTTAAAAAAGTTTACATAAATTACAAAAAATCAGTTAACTCTGAAATAATTCATCGGTTCAACCGTGATACCGCTGACGGTAATAGGTTCATCGGTATAGTTGACATATATTCTTGTGGTGGATTCATATTCAGTACAGTATACACCCTCACTAACCATATAGTGATCAGTTATTCTTGAAGAACGAAGATCACTCATCAGCAATGAAAATGAGCTGTAGCTGCTGTAAATGTTGTTAAGCCAATTATCGCTGTTGAATATTTCCGTGTATTTGTCAGTTCCCGCAAAGCTGTCATTTGTAAGAACAAAGCCCGGCAGCATACCGTATTCAATACATTTGAGGAAAGCAATGTCTTTGTTATCGGAAGTATTGATATAAGCACCCGAATATTCAACAATGCCGTGCAATATTATCTGAACAAAAGGAACAGAAGTATAAGAATCGTCTTCTGCCCTTACTGTTTTAACAGGCAGATCAGCTACCACATCGGCATTTTTCAACGAATAGAAATTTCCTTTTTCTACCATGACCAGGTTCTGTGTAGCAAGCGGTACAAGCTTTTCGGCAACAATGTTTCTGACAGTCTGCCTGTCAGACATGCTGCTGTAATCGGAATAGAGATACTGACCGGCATCGGAAACACAGAATCCGGTAGCATCAAAGCTGTCAAACTTTTCAAGCGCAGATAAAACATTATTTTCAAAAGTATTTATACGTACAGCATAACGCTTTGATGACGGCTCAACAAATCCTGTTGATTTAAGAATATTATCATAGCTGAAAAAAGCACCCGAAGATACAAGATCTCCTACTGTTTTGCCGCCGGCATTGCAATCAGACATAAGCGCCACATCAACGAAAATATTGAAATTAAGCGTAGCAGCATAGTCGTTAAGCTCACGTAAACCGGACTTGCCTCCAAGAGTGGAAATAATATCCGCTCTGCTTATATTCTGGGCGTCAAGACCGCCTGACAGGGCACCTGAATAACGCAAATATACATTATTGACACCCTTTGATTTAATTCTGTTCAGCAGGTCCTGAGCCTCATCAAATGTTGTAAGATTCTTAGGCAAAGAAAAGAATTCGCCGCTGTCTGCTCTGCCTATTACATTTATAAGGACGGGAAGATGCTCACTGTCAGCTATGCTGCCTGTTGAAAGAGTAAAGTTCCTGACAAGCTGTTCACGGCAGGCAGCTGCAAGGCTTGCATAAGTTGCATCGGAGCCATTGAGGAAACGGTAGCTCAGACCTATTTTGCCGGTATATGTTATTTCCGAATAAATGCGCTGTCCTTCATTAACCTGTGACGGAGTGATACTGAAAACCGTACCGACACGGTTAAATTCACTGCCGTTATCAGCTTTGCCGGCGGTAACCGAAGCAACTGCATCGCCATGCTCTATCACAGCTGCAAACGCTGCATTACCTGTTTTCATTCCGAAAGCAGGAACTACAGCGCTCATTTCATCCACACCTGCAAAATCGTTTCCGTACACCGGTATAGATATAGGCTCAAATGCTGATGAAGAAAATGTATCAATTAAAGCTCCGCTGCCGTCAGGAACAAGAATAAAATCTCCTTCCTGAGCAGTCTGAACAGCTCCGAAATATTCAAGGAAACCGATATTTACAAGCACATCCTTTTTATTTCCGAGATTTTTCCAGACAAGATCGGCATAAAGGCATCCGTCTCTGAGCTCATAATTAACTTCAACTTTATATAAAATGCTGTCTGCCGCCGCAGAGGAATACACCTCATCAGCTGCTCCGATACCGATATTTGCAATTTTTTCAGGCGAATCGGTAATAAAGTAAATTACTCTGAATCCGTTTGTAACACTTTCCCAATATGCACAGTTTACAGCAACGCTGTTATCCTGCGAATTAAGAATATAACGGCTTTCGTTATGTATAATTTCAAGCGACACTATTTCAGCTTCTCCGGATTGAGCTGCCGCATCCGCAACGGGCAAAGCTGACCAGATGCTGTTATTATCTTCGCCGTTATTTATACGAACACCTATTGCACTGCTTGTTTCATCAAACAAAAGTGTAATAAGTCCCGATGCTGCAATATCCTTAAAGTTCTCCTGTGAGCTGCTGTGTGAATTAAAGTTATCAGAGGATATCAGAACCGGTTCGGCGTTATCCGCAACCGTTACGCTGCTGCTTCCTTTACCTGTACAGCCAAAGCAAGATGCCAGCAGCACCAGACTCAGAAATACACAGCTTATTTTCTTGGATAAATTAATCATATTTTTCATGCTGTTTCAGCCTGCCTATCAAAATTTATTATTGGTAAACTATGATTTGAATCTGTATCCTACACCCCAGATAGTTTCAATATAATTATCCTGCGGCGCATAAACGGCAATTTTTTCCCTTATTCTGTTGATATGAACAGTTACCGTTGATGTATCCCCTACCGAATCATAGCCCCAAATTTTCTTTAACAGATCTTCTTTGGTAAACACCTTATCGGGATTTGAAGCAAGGCACAGTAAAAGATCAAATTCCTTGTTGGTCATCTGCAATTCTGTTTCATACACATAAATACGCCTTGATTCAACACATAGCTTAAGTGCACCTATCTGAAGCTCCTGCGGTATATCCTGTCCCGTGAGCTTTTTATATCTGCTGACGTGCGCATTTACACGTGCGACAAACTCCTTGAACTTAAACGGTTTGGTTATATAATCGTCACCACCCAGATCAAACCCGGAAACTATATCGTCATCCTCCTGTTTGGCAGTAACAAACAAAACAGGAATGTTTTTCACTTTTCTTAATTCACTGCAAATCTCAAAACCGTTTTTTTCAGGCAGCATTACATCAAGAATAATAAGCGAATAATCACCGTTCAAAGCTGCTTCCAATCCGCTTTTTCCGTCGTAACAAACATCAACACAATATCCGTTTGCTGCAAGATAATTTTTTTCCAGTTCTGCGATTACACCGTCATCTTCTATTACCAGAATTCTGTCCTTAAACATATAACACCTCAAATATCAAACCAATCAACCGGTTGATCATCACAAAGCGGAAATGAAACATAGACCGTAAGACCGTTACCGTTATTCTCCGCCCACATACGGGCATTGTTCGCCTTCATTATTTCGCTTGAAACGAAAAGTCCTATACCGTTTCCTGTATCAGGATTATGGCGTGAAGAATCCGCACGGTAGAAAAGCTCAAATATCTTTTCTGCCTGCTCTCCGTCAATTCCGATACCGTTATCCGCAAGCGAAAACAAAAGCATACCCGGTTCACGGTTTTCAAGTGTGATAATTATTTCGCAAGGTTCGTTAATTTTTTTGTATTTAATTGAATTGTTAATAAGATTCATCAGCACTCGTTTGCAGCTTTTTACATCAATCCTGCAAACAGGTTTTTCCTTGCAAAGGTTAACAAAACTTATCGTTACATTATCAGCAGACAGCTCAAGCTTTAATCCTCTGACATAATAGTCAATAACATATGCCATATCAATAGGCAGAATGTTGCTGTGAATCTCTGCATGGTCATATTTTTCAATCTCTGCAAGATTTTTAAGCATGATATTTATATCTTCCGTATTCTGCACTATCATCTCAGCGAATTTTTTAATATCAGCGGAAGATGACACCATTCCATCAGAAATCATAGATGCGCAGCCGGCTATTCTTGTTACGGGGGTTGCAATATCGTGCATCAGACCGCTGACATATGTGCTGCGAAGCTCACGTCTTTGCTTCTGCTGAAGGCTGAATTTTTCAAGCTGTTTACGCACTTCTTCAAGTGTATCGTATATTTCCTCCATACCGTCGTAATCTTTTGTTACAATCGGCGTTTCAAAATCACCGCTCATCAGCTTCTGAAGCTCAGCCTGCACAAGTTCAACAGGCTGTACTACTTTTATACGAAGCCTTCGGTAATAAACAGTAAGCAAAACAAGCGATGAAGCAACTGTTACAGAATTGACGGCAAGTACAGCAAAAACAATATCCGGAGAAACTGCATAATTTTTACTGTCAACAATAAAAACAAAGATTATAAAAATCATGTTAATTATAAAAATGGATATTGTTGAGGCAGCAAAAGCATTTAAAAGTTTATTGTACCGGTTTTTGTAAAGAGGTTTCTTTTTCATTGGTTATCTTACCTTAAATATTGCGGATATTAACACGAAATACGGCAAAACTACTTCGGGTGATTAATTTGAAAAAGTTTAAAGAGTATTCTTTCGTTTACTGCCTTGGCGGTGTTATATACAGCGCACTGGAGGTGGCATTCAGGGGTTTTACACACTGGTCAATGACCCTGACAGGCGGACTTGCATACCTGTTGATTTATATAACCAACTTTAAAATCAAATCCAAAAGCATGCTGCTGAGATGTGTTGCAGGAAGCATAATTATAACAACGCTTGAATTTATTGTAGGCTGCATAGTAAACAGAAAATTCGGATTGGGTGTCTGGGATTATTCAGACAGACCGGGACATATTCTCGGACAAATATGCCCTTTGTTTTCACTTATGTGGTTTCTGATCAGTTACCCGGCAAATCTCCTTTCGGTTTTCCTGAAAAAAAGATTATTCACGCCGGGAAACAGAAAAAACAAAATAAATCAGCTGTTCCTGAAATAATTAACAATACCGTTAACGGCACCCTGTGCAAGAGCATCCTGATTTGAATCAGATATCAGCGCCTTGCACTCAACAACGTTGCTTACGTAACCGAATTCAATAAGCACGGCGGGACATTCCTCCACACGGGTGACACGGAAAGCCATAACATTAGTACCCTTGTCAACCTTGGATGCCATTGTGGGGTTTGAAGCATAAACGGTATTTTTATATGCACCGACTATTCCCTCACCTATGTATTTTGCAAGCGGATAAGCATAGCTTTTATAGTAATATGCCGTTGTTCCCGAAGGTGAAGAGCTCTCCGATGAATCGCAGTGAACCGCTACAAAAATATCGGGGTTTGCTTTCTGGCACATTGCAACACGCTCATTCAGGCTGACGGTCTGACCGGAAGATGTTCTTGTCATCAGTACGGTCGCACCGAGTGCTTCAAGCTTTGCCTTGATTTTATTGGCAATTGAAAGGTTGAGCGTTGCCTCATGAACATTTGAAGAGCCGACAACAACTGAACCTATTGCTCCGGGGTCCGATCCGCCGTGACCGGGGTCGAGCATGATTACCTTGCCGCTCACCGATGTTGAGTTGCGTTCTTTTATCGAAAAGGTCAGTGTACCGTTATCGTTGTAGTAATATTTAATGCCGTAAAAACAACCTGTATTTTTAAGGAAAAGACGCAGCGTTCTTGTGTTTTCTCCGGCACTCTCAAGCCACACTGCTCTGCTGATTACGTTGCTGCTGAACTGCGGTGCAGCATCGACCTTATCCGTATAGTAGAAAACAATATCAACATACTCTGCCGTGAAGCTTTTTACGCTGTAAGGACGGCCCTGTGACTGTGTATAATAGCTTTGCGGATTTTCACGCACGTTGAACGGAACACGCCATTTAAGTGTCAGGGTAATGTTCGTTGCAGTTGTTGTTTTATCAACGCTGACGGCACGTATTTCATTATTCGGCATGTTATAGCCGTTTGCCAGATATTTAACATCCTTTTGACTGACCCTTCGGTCTGAGCGTAAAACATAATAATTAACACCATTGTAGGAAACCGTACTTTTGATATAATCAACCGTACCTTTCAAAAGCGGTGTATAATACGGATAGGAAATATCGCTTGTTGTACTTGCGGGCAAGGTTTCCGCATAAGCGGCGGTGACAAGCACCATTTTCGAATTTCCGCTGACTCCGTTGTATTTTTCCGGCGAAAGCTGATCAAAAATATCTTTATTACCCGGCTGCGTTGCATTTTGAGTTGTGGTATGAGTTGAGGGAGCTGTTTCAGTTATGCTGATATCCTCGCCGGATATAACAGGCTCCGTAACAGCAGGCTGCGTAACAGTAGTGTTTCCCGTAGTGGGAGGCTCAATAACAGTAGGCTGTTCAGGCTCTTCGGCATTGACACAAACCGTTGCTCCGTTCATCGTCTGCGACTGACCGGAATAGCTTGCCGTAACCTTGATTTTTCCCAGATTCTGCTCAGTGCTCTGTGACTGAGGCAGAAGATAGGAGCCGACAAAATAAGAATAGTCAGATCCCGCATCGACAACATGCTCTTCATCGTAAGAATCCGAGCGTGTAAGCGGTACGCTTGTCCCGTTTATTACAGCGGTAACCGTTGCGGACTTCAGCGCAAAAACGCTGATATCCAGTCCTGCTCCTCCCGGAGCTTTTACGGTACCGGAAGGCACGACATTCTTAATAAGCTCCGGTACATATTCAATTTCGTATTTTACTGTTTCACCCTTATGCTCAAAGGTAAATGTATTTTTACCCGGAATAAGCCCTGCATCGAATGAAAAATATCCGTCATCAATCATTTCAACCGGCTGTCCGTTGAAAGTAAGCGGCTGAGAAATATCCGCAGTACCGACAAAAGTAATTTTTGATTCGTTTGTTTTTATTACGGTATTTTCAGGCTTTGAAAAGTTGAGCGATTTAAAGAAATCCTTTACAATTCCCGTAGCCATATATTCTGTTATGGCATCTGTTATTCCTTCATCGTTCTTTTCAAGAACTCCGTAGCGGTAAAAGCCGAAACCGTCAGAAGCAATCCGGGTTACGGACTGAAACTGCACCATTATTTCTTCAGGCTTTTCGTAGCCTTGCGAATTACCGATTAATTCAACATGCATTCCGAAACAGTTATCGGGCGTAGTACCGTCAATATAATTATTCAGATAAGAGGCAAAATCGCTTTCAACCGCAGTACTCGGTAAAACTATATCGATATATTTATAATCAAATAATCCCAAACTGCAAACGGGGCTGTATTCCTCACCCGCTGCTGCATATACACCGAGATAGAGCACATCAGATGCTGAACGCATGCCCTTAGCGGCAGCTTCAAACTCCCGTACGGATAAAGACGATGAACCGAGAAGCACCGAATCCACACCGGAAGCAATAACGGTATTAATGCTCTGAGCATCCGCTACTCCGCCTGAAAGAACATCCTGCGCATCAACCATGGCTATAGTATAAAGACCGCAAGCCTTTGCCTGATTCACAGCATCGGGAAGCTCTTCAAAGCCAAAGCCGCTGAATACCACCGAATTGAAACCCCACTGTGATATTTTCTGCAAAGCAGGATTTATATTATCCGTTATGCCGAAATCGGTACCTGCCTCAAGCCATACAGCACTGATGCCGCCGTCAGGTCCGTTGACGATAACAGACTGATTCTGGGTAACCGGCTGTTCCGTGACTGTTTCGTTATCAGCGGTTCCGGCGATTTTATCACCGAACAAAAGGTAAACAACCAATGCAGCAACGCCTAAAACCATAACCGCTATGCAGGCGGCTATGCCTGTTTTTCTTCCTCTTTCTCTATCCATTATCTGTAGCATCCTTAAAATAAATTAGCAGATATATATTAAAAGAATTATAACATAAAGCAAAGCACATGACAAGGTAATTTATTATAAAGATTAAAGCTCAAAGTTAATTTCAAGCAAGGAATGAATATGAAAACAGAGAATATCCCTGCCATGCTTCTGATTTGAGAACATAGTCCTTCTGCCGGGAAATTATATCCTGATTATCTATCCATTCATTAATTCCCGTACCGGCTGATTCGTCCTTTTTATTCTGCTTATAAGATGCCAGACCGCAAATAAGTTTTACGTCATCTGCTTTTTTCAGTTTTTCCCAACCTGCAGCCACTTTTTCAAACGGCTTGAGCAGATGCTCGAATCCGAAATATATCTGGGGAATCATCCAGTCGCAGTATCCTGACTGCCTGCACCACAGCTCAACATCCGCATAAAAAGTGTGTTTGTTCTTACCGATATCTGCAGCAGGACTGATGCTGAAAACAGCGTTGGGTTTAATCGAATGAACCAACGAATACATAGCGCCAACCAATGAGTTCACATTGCTTCTTCTCCAATCGGAAAGGCTCAGCTTACCCCCTGATTCACGGTAACTCCCATATTCTTCACTGTCAAAGCTTTTATCCTTTACAGGATAAAAATAATCGTCAATATGAATCCCGTCAACATCGTATTTTTCAAGTATTTCCCTGACACCGTCAAGAACTGTTTTCTGGCTTTCAAGCCTTGACGGAGCAAGATAAACGCCCTGTGAACACGAAACAGAAAAGTCTGCCAAAAATTCATCCGGCACAAAATTCTCATCATAGGAGATACGGTAGGGATTAATCCATGCATGAAGTTCTATCCCCGCATCATGCGCAGCTGAAATAAAAATTTCAAGCGGATCATAATCGGGTACATTCCCGTTTTTATCCAAAGCATAATCCGACCATTTAAAAATATCGGAAGGATAAAAAGCATCGCAAAACGGACGCACCTGCAAAAATACCGTGTTTATTCCGTTGGCTGTGCACTTTTCCGTAACGGTTTCAACTTGCCCGATAAAGCTTTCTTCTGTACCGTCATTAAGCATGCTGCTCAGCTCATAACAACTGAGCCATACAGCACTGACAGGCGGCTCATCGGCGGTTTGCTCTGTCAGCGGCTGTGTTTCGTTATTATGCTGTTTGTCAGCTTCATTGCTGCAGGCAGACAAAAGCAAAGATATACTTAAAATAACAAATAAAATTTTCTTTTTCATTTTTCCTCTTAAAACTAATTATTGACACCTGCCGATAAATCAAATAAAATTTTCATATCGGGAGGTATGATGTATGAATGAATATGCTGCTGTTTTAATATATTTTCTGATAGTTTCCGCTATCAGCGTTTTCATTACCGTTTACGATAAATCGGCTGCAAAGCTTCGCAAAAGACGTGTACCTGAAAAAGCTCTGTTTTTGTTTGCTGCAGTCGGCGGAGCATTACCGATGTACATAACCATGAAAATAATACGTCACAAAACCAAACACAAAAGGTTTATGCTGGGACTGCCTGCAATTATGCTTATTCATGCAGCAATTCTGACAGTATGCTTTATATATAAATAAAACTCGGCGGTAGCTGTCACTCAAGCTGCCGCCGTTATTTTTAATTTGTGTTTTCCTTATCGGTTTCCGGCGGAATATACGGCACCGTAGTTTTTTTGACGTCTACCCTGTCATACATTCGCATAAACCGAACCGAAACCTTAGTCATTTTCCCGCAATACGGACATTTGAAAACAGCACGGAAAAAGCGGTTTGAATATTTCCAATCCGTCTGCCTGTGTGCATTGGCTTTACAGTCAGGGCAAGCATATGTGAGCTGTTTTTTGTCAATCAGCGGGTTTTTGAGGTTACTTATCGGGTGCGGCTTAAAAGCAAGCTTAGCGTAAAACTCGGTGGTACACGGTCTTACAAAACTAATAAGATCGTTTTCATCAAAAACCTTTCTGAAACATTCCGCACTCAGCCTGCTGTCATCAAGGGCACGGTGATGCGAATATGAATCATCGTCTATTCCGAGTGCCTCAGCTGCCTTGCCCAAGCCTATCTGCTGACCCTTTTCTGTTTTAACCTTACGCTGAACAAAGGTCTGCAAATCAACATAGTTTGTCAGAAAAGGAATATAGGCTATACCGTTGAGATATTTATAATTTTCGATTAACACTCTGATATCGCCGTCACCCCATGTGAGAATAACGGTAGGCTCAGAGCCTATCCATTTTCTGAAAGCGGAAAAAACATGGGTAAAGAGCTCTCCGCCGAGCACATCGTCATTTGTAATATGTGTAAGCTTTTTAACGCTGCCACGCAGACGCTTACCTATACACGGCTTGACAAAGCTTGAAAAGCTTGAAATTTCATTGAGATTTTCATCAAGCTTAACAGCGCCTATTTCGATTATTTCGTTAATAAAGCCTTTTATTTTACGTCCGTAGACGTTATTCCATTCAAGGTCAAAAACAATATACTGCATCTGAAAGCATCTTCACCTCCCGAAAAATTATTTTTTATACAGTTCTGCAATTTGTGCAGCTCTGTTGCCGATTGAATTGCGAATATCAACCGGAGAAATAATTTCAATATCAGCACCGAACTGAAGCACCCACGAAATAAATCCTTCGCCCGTTACCGCAACAACATCAGCCGTAAAACAATCGGATTTTTGTGAGGTTATTTTAACGCTGTCACCGAAACGGTCAATTATCTCTTCCAGTATGCTGTTTGAACAGCGCATTGAAACCCGATGTTCTTCGCCTGAAAACATATTAAACAGTTTGCCTGAATAATCCGCAGAATCAAACTTATCTTTGTACCTGCTCACACGGCTGAACGGTCTTGCCGGAGCATCAAGCATTTCAACCTTTGTCATTCTGTCAAGTCTTGTATGCATAAGATTATCGTAGCTCGCATTGTTGCAAACAAGATAATAATGGTCGTTTGACCATATCAGCGCATACGGACTGACGGTAAATTCCTTTTCTGAAAGCTCTGCTGCAAGCTCATCCGACACGGTCAGATGATGATAGCTGAATTTAACCTGCTTTTTTGCAAGAATTGCCTTATGCAGTGCATCGATTGTGTAATAAATCTCCTCATTCTTACGCTTTCTTACGCTGTCAATATAAACCTGTGCGCTGAGCTTTTTTGCCTGCGATTCACTTGCAAGGGCGCTGATTTTATTTACCAGAGTTTCAGTTTTTTTAACCGTTATAAATTTCGCTGCCTGAACAGCATCAATTATAAGGCGAACTTCAGCCTCTTCAAATTCACGTGAAGCAAGAAAGTATCCCTTTTTCGGACTTCTGGCGCAGACTATATCCATACCCGATTTATTCAAAGCCTCAATATCGTCATAAACTGCCTTGCGTTCGGCAGGAATACCTATTCCGCTAAGATAATCGCAGATTTCAACGGTGGAAAAAACATGCTCTTCATCGGTATATTTTTTAAAAAACTCTGCCGTCGCAAGCAGCCTTTGCTTACCGTTGCCCACAATTATTCACCTCACAAATTCAATAAAGCATTATTTTTTATTATATATTGTTACGCTTATTCTTGTCAATCTTTGCGGACATCTTTTTCAGGAAGATTTAATATCAGATTGAGAACATTTTTTGCAGTACGCTGCATTTCGCCAAGAGTTATTCCGTCGGGCTTGCCATAAGTTTCAAGCAGCGTACCGTCGGGCTTACCTTTACCCGGTCTGCCGTCGCCGGGCATAAGCACATCAACACCGGCACGTACTCTGTATGCATTATCCCGCAAACCGGGGAATTCAGGGCTTTTGCTTTTTCTCATCCACCAGTCTGTCATCACCATACCATCAAAGCCCCATTCTGCGGTAAGTACAGACATACAAAGCTCATAGTTATAATGACCCCAGACACCGTTGATTTTATTATACGAAGTCATTATACACTTAGGATTTGCTTCCTTAACGCAAATCTCAAAGCCTTTGAGATAGATTTCCCTCAATGCTCTTTCGCTTAACCTTGAATCATTATAGCAGCGGTTTGTTTCCTGGCTGTTGCAGGCAAAATGTTTCGGACAAGCACTGAGACCGCCGGACTGAACACCACGCACTACGGCAGCGGCGATTTTACCGGTTACCAACGGGTCTTCGCTGAAATATTCAAAGTTTCTGCCGCAAAGCGGATTTCTGTGAATATTCATACCGGGAGCAAGCAGCACATCAGAGCCTCTGTCAAGCATTTCTCTGCCGACGAGAGTATAAAGCTGTTCAACAAGCTCTTCATTCCACGAGCAGGCAAGAAGTGTACCTATAGGCAGCAGCGAGCAGCTTGCCTTAAGTCTGATACCGGACGGGCCGTCAGTAGTGATAACGGGAGTAACGCCCTTATCACGCAGCGACTGCAGAACGCCGCCCAATGCACCTGCATTTCCGTCAGCACCGAGTTTACTGTTCATTTTATAGTCGCCACGGCTGATAGCTTCAAGCTCATCAAGGCTCAGCTGTGCGACAAAATCGTCCATCAAAACCTTGCCGCTTTTCACATCGCTTAATTTATAGCCTTTGTCACCTGTCATCGGAATATCGGCAGGTATTCTTTTCTTTATAAGTGCTTTAATATCCTTGGTATTAAGCGGAACAGGATGCTTTACATTTTTGTCAAGGCTGTCAATTCTGTTAAAGCCTTGCGTAGGTGCAGAACACTGCGAAAGCTGCTTTACGAGCTTAGTTTCTGCTGCAAACGATGCATAGTTACAAGCATTTACCGCATCGTTACCAACATAGATTTTATATTCGCCTTTTTCCTGGACCCATGCATTTTTATAGCCGGTTACGCCCGAATCATCATACGACGCATATGAAGTGTTTGAATAAGAAATAACCAGCTCCTGTTCTTCACCGGGAGCTAACAGCTTTGTTTTGGCAAAGCCGACAAGCTGCCTGCCAGGCTTGACAAGCTTTTCGCAGTCCGCCGAATAGTAAACCTGAACTACTTCTTTACCTGAATATTTATCAGAAATATTCTTTACTTTAACTTTAATTTCCGTATTCTCAGCACCGACATCAATGCTCAGGCATTCAATATCAAACTTCGCATAGCTCAAACCGAACCCGAACGGATAAACAACCTTTTCCTTGTCAAAGGTGGAAAAATAGCGGTAACCGACAAAAACGTCTTCTTCGTAATTATTGAATTTTTTGTTGCCGAAATTACTGCTGCTCGGATAATCGGTGTAGCTTTTTGCAACGGTATCGGTCAGCTTACCACAGGGAGTGAATTTGCCGCAGAGCAAATCAGCAATGGCATTACCGCTTTCCATGCCGCCCTGCCACGCAAGCATAACAGCACCTATTTTATCGCCGAATTCTTCAAGCCAGGAAAAATCCATAATGCAGCCGATATTCAGTATAACAGCTACCCTTTTAAAATGCTTTGTAACCAGACGCAGCATATTAAGCTCTTCATCAGTCAGATAATAGCTGCCTTTTTTGAGTATATTTTCTCTGTCCTCGCCCGATGATCTGCCGATAAACACAACAGCTGTATCGGAACAATTTGCAGCTTTTTTCACAACCTCATCCTTAAGCGGCATTTCGGGCAGATAACGGGGCCACATTCCCCAGACAGAGTCGAACACAGGGTTCTTTGCGCACCAATCAGTATAAATATCCGCAAGCTCAGTATTGAGTTTTATTTCATCACAGTTTTTTATACCCTCAAGATAACTTACTTTATACGGTGCGCTGACATCGCCACCCGAGCCATAGCCGACAAAGAAAGTATTCACCTGAATTCTGCCGAAAAGCGAAACTGTCTGTTCCTTAGAAAACGGCAAAACACCGTTGTTTTTGAGCAGAACCGCACCTTCGGCAGCAGCTGCACGGATAAGCTCCGGCATACCGGGAGTAACCTCACCGGCAGCAAAACCGCTACCCTGCGCCTGAGCGAGAGTATTGATTTTTCTGGCAATAAAGCCCAATGTTTTCTGAACTATTTTCATAACCCAACACCGCCGTAATTTCAATATGGATTTATTATACAATGCATAGCAAGCAATGTCAAAGCAAATATAAAACACCGCCCTCAACCATAAAAAGATCGAGAGCGGTGTTAAATTTATTTCAGGTTACAAATTGAAGTCTGTCATGCCGTTGATTTATAGCGAAACAGGCTCCCTTGTGTAAAGAGGGCTGTCACCGCAGGTGACTGAGGGATTGCCAAAAATCAATTATCTGCCAACCCCTCCGTCAAAACTTTCGTTTTGACACCTCCCCTTACACAGGGGAGGCTGTTTCTAACGGCATAAAAACACTTTCAAAAAGGCTACAACTTAATCGACAATTAACAAAAAGATAAACGAAAAAATCTTTTTGATAAAACTTAAAATGTCAATAATTACAGCTTCAAAATTGAATTCGTCTGCATTATCTTCACCGTTATCAGCTTCGGTTTCAGAACGGTCAGGGCCGTTCTCTACGATGGTGTCAGCAACGTCAGCGTTTTCCGATGTGTTTGCTGAATTATCGGCGTTAATATCAAAACTCTGGTCAATCAAACCTATGTATTCGATATATGCCGCATTTGCTGCAAGTTCTGCCTGAGATGCAGACTGATCAACATCATTGAGCAGCAAGCCTGCATTACTGAGCAAATCAACATCAGCTTCGTCAATTACACCGTCATGGTTGCAATCTGCCGCAGCCCATATAGCTGCACCGACATCTGTTTCGTCAAGCAAGCCTTTGGCAATAAGATTAACCATAAACGCATCTTCGCCGTCATACCAGCCGTCACCGTTAACATCGCCGAAAATAACAACAGTCAGCGTATCATATACGATATTATCGCTGTCAATCAGCTGTAAAACAGTACCTGTAGACATTCGGGAATCATTCGCCATTATAACAGTCATATTTTCGTTGCTGAATTGTGATTCAATATCCGTTTGCGATATTCCGAATAAATCGGCACCGTAAACAATACCCTTTTCAGTATCAACGTTTAAACTACTGTTTTCAAGCGCAAATGTATCGCGTTCCCATATTGCGTAGAGCGTTAAATCAGCATTTTCGGCATATGTGTCACCGGGATTGTAGCTAACACCGCTACCGTCAGAAGAAGTGTTCCAATACTTGAAAACATATCCTGTTCGTGTTGGGATAGTTACATTTAGTTGTATTTCAGTATTATAGGTCTTTGTTTGATCATTAATATAACTATAATCTAAATCATATGTTATTAGATAACCATTGTTTACAACAAAACTATAACTGTTACTTGTATTGTTAAAACCATTTAAATTCGCAGGACGAATTACAAGAGTATACTTTCCTTCAGAAGATGGTGCCTGTGTGAAAGAAGTATCATTTCCACAGTTATATGAGTATAACTCTACACCATCCTTCCACAAATATACCCAATATGCCTCTGCACCATATGCAACATCCCATGTAAAATTAATCGATTCACTGGTAGTATATAAACTTTTTTCGCTGCGCAAGTTTTCAACATTTGCCGGCACGTCATTTGTTACTATATATGTGCAACTTTTACTCGCATCATTAAATCCATTCATATTTCCTGGGCGAATAATTAATGTGTATTTTCCAGAAGCGGAAGGTCCTTGTATAAACGACGTTTTATTTCCGCATTCATACGCATATAATTGCACACCGTCTTTCCACAAATATACCCAATATGTTTGTGCACCATAGACAGGTTCCCAATTAAAATTTATATATTCCGATGAATTATATATTTCTTTATTACTGCTGATCTTAACAACCGGTTTAGGCACATCGTTAGTCACAATAAAACTACATGAATTGCTTGATTCATTAAAGCCATTTGAGTTGCCTGGACGAATGTATAGCGTATAATTTCCAGGTGAAGATGGCGCTTGTGTAAAAGACGTGTTGTTTCCGCAATTAAGCGCAAATAATTGCACACCATCTTTCCAAAGATATACCCAATATGTTTCGGCACCATATGCGGCATCCCATGTAAAAGTAATTGATTCACTTGAATTATAAACTTCTTTATTAGATTTTAGGTTGGTTACAGGATCAGGAATAGATGTATATTCAGGCGCTTTCTCAACATTTTTATATCTATATATTGTCATTCCATAACCTGAGGAATTAAACTTACCAAAACCACAGCGTGAGGGGTTACTTGAATTCCAAGATTCTACGCCGGTTGTTGTCAAAGCAATAGTTCTAATACGATAATAATACACACCATCTGTTGTTATTGCTTCACATATGGTAATTTCTGAATCCGTTACGTTTTTAACGATACAAGTATGCTGTGGATTTGTATATGAGCTTTTATACTGAATAACATCACCTGGCAAAGCTTGTTTAAGCAAAGAAACAACGCTTGATGTACTGCAATTTACAACCTGACCGACCTGATTATAATCGTTACCTTTGTTAGTCAAATAATATAAACCACCTGTTCCGCTTGGAAAAGTAATGTCACCAAACAGATGATATGACAAATTCCTTGAAAATACCCAACAAGTTGTTCCGCTCGGACATTTCGTATCTATCTTCCCACTTAAATAGCTGTCAATACTCGATGTAATATTTGATGAATAATATGTAGCTGCATTTGCACCAAGTGAAAAAGCAGACAACATAACAAGAACAGATATTATTGCGATAACAAATTTTTTCATTTTCGATTACCTCCGCAAACCAAAAAGTGTGTGCAACCGAAGTCACACACACCGAAAAACGCATGGCTCCGATTGTTGCCACACAAGTTTCAACACAAAATTATTCTAAACCAAACAAAGTATGCTAAAGTAGAGCATGCATTTTTACCGAAAGGTATAAAAATACACACGTAGCTTTTTCGATAATAATATTTACTTGTGTAGTTAATTTTAGTTTACTACACGAATAACAAATATGCAAGAAAAATTATAACGAACCAATTAACATCACAATTTTAATAACCACACTGTAGGGCGGGGGCTTGCACCCGCCGAAAAATTGATATAAGTGCAACGGCGGCAGGAGCAAGCCCCTGCCCTACGATATAATCAATTTCACGCAGCATAAAACTCTGCTGCTGATATAAAATTAAACGGTCGATTCGTGAATCGACCCTACATAGTACCATTTTAAAAGCAAAAACGGAGAACAGCTTATGCCATTCTCCGTTAATTTTATTGGTAGATTTAATTAGTTAACCATCTTTGCAATTTCGTCTGCGAAATTGTCTTCTCTCTTTTCAAGGCCTTCGCCCTTTTCGTAGCGGATAAAACCTGAAATCTTGACATCTGCGCCGAGCTTCTTAGCAACATCGGCAATGTAGCCGCCTACTGTGCCATCGAAGAGGTCGGAACGAACGAACGGCTGGTCAAGAAGGCAGATTTCTTTAAGCTGCTTCTTGATACGGCCTTCAACAGCGCCGGAAAAGATCTTATCGTTAACATACTCTTCCTTACCTGCAACTGCAAGCTGTGCAAGAGTTGCAACCGCTTCCTTTGAAAGGAAGTTGAAGAGGAAGTTGTTGTTCTTCTGTGCTTCGTAAGCAGCAACATCTTCATCGCTGAAGAGCTTTTCAGCAATAGCCTTTTCAAAGAGAGCTCTGAGAATGGGCTTGGGAAGAGTGTCGGGCTTGTTGAGTGAGCTGTCGATTGTGATAGACTTCATCTTAGCAAGCTCATCAGCAGAAATATCTTCCTTGCTGAGATATTCGGGATTCATAGCTGCAACCTGCATAGCAATGTTCTTACCCATAGCAACGAACTCTGCGTTATCAGCAGCAACATCTGTATCAAACTTAACAAGAACGCCAACGGAACCGCCGCCGTGGATGTAAGTTGTGCAAACGCCTTCAACTCTTTCAAAACGGCGAACCTTCTGGTTTTCACCGATTGAAAGGATGTTATCCTGAAGGTTTTCCTGAACTGTTCTGTCGCTGCCGTCAAGCTTGCAAGCAAGAAGAGCATCGAGATCAGCAGGAGCTTCGTTGATAACTGTATTTGCAACAGCCTTTACAAAGCTTGTGAACTTATCGTTCTTAGCAACGAAGTCTGTTTCTGCGTTAACTTCAACAACAACACCAACATTCTTGTCAGCATCGTAGTAGGGATAAACCATACCTTC
Source organism: Acutalibacteraceae bacterium (assembly GCA_045536235.1). Lineage (GTDB taxonomy): Bacteria > Bacillota > Clostridia > Oscillospirales > Acutalibacteraceae > UBA8612. The sequence goes on from JAZSND010000054.1 coordinate 18,337, forward strand.
TGCAGCAATTCTGCTTGCCTTCTTTGTAGCAGCTGCAAGACCCTTTTCTCTGAGGAAGTCAATTGCCTTTTCCATATCGCCGTCTGTTTCGGTAAGAGCCTTTTTGCAGTCCATCATACCAACGCCGGTCTTCTCACGAAGAGCCTGGACATCTTTAGCTGTAAATGCCATTGTATTAGTCCTCCTATATAGATTGTAATAATTTATTTAATTATTCAGCTGCAGCTTCTTCTGCAACTTCTTCAGCAGCAACCTGCTCGCCCTGTCTGCCTTCAAGAACAGCGTTTGCCATTTCAGCTGCGATGAGCTTAACAGCACGGATAGCGTCGTCGTTGCCGGGGATTACATAGTCGATTTCGTCGGGATCGCAGTTTGTGTCAACAATAGCAACTACGGGGATACCGAGTCTCTTTGCTTCTGCAACTGCGTTCTTTTCCTTGCGGGGGTCAACAACAAACATAGCAGCGGGCTGCTTCTTCATGCCTGTGATACCGCCCATGAACTTCTCGAGCTTTTCGATTTCGAGCTTGAGCTTGACAACTTCCTTCTTGGGAAGCATATCGAATGTGCCGTCAGCTTCCATGTTCTTGAGCTGAGCAAGTCTCTTGATTCTCTTCTGGATTGTCTTGAAGTTTGTAAGCATACCGCCGAGCCAACGTGCGTTAACGAAGGGCATGCCGCAACGGATAGCTTCCTCACGGATTGAATCCTGAGCCTGCTTCTTTGTGCCTACGAAGAGTACTTCGCCGCCTTCTGCTGCGATTTCTGTTACAAACTTGTAAGCCTCATCGAGCTTCTTAACTGTCTTCTGAAGGTCGATGATGTAGATGCCATTACGCTCAGCAAAGATGTACTGAGCCATTTTGGGGTTCCATCTTCTGGTCTGGTGACCGAAGTGTACGCCAGCTTCGAGAAGCTGTTTCATTGATACTGTTGCCATTGTGTTTTTTCCTCCTTAGTTTTTCCTCCGTGGAGCTATAAAAATTTACCGAACAGACGAATTTTATGCCGCCTGCACTTCGGCATGAACACTCCACGTGCGAAATGCACGGGCAATTATAACACATTGCCCGTGCATTTTCAAGTATTTTTTGCTATAAATTTGAAATTATTTAAAAAATTTTATTGGGTAAACCTTACATAAGGCTTCTGTAAAGTGCCTCAATCTCCTCAACACTGATATCACGAGGATTACCGGGACGGCAAGCATCTGCAAATGCATCTGCTGCAAGAGCCTTGACATCCTCTTCTTTAACAACGCCCTTAAGGCTTGTTACGATACCTACATCCTCAGCAAGCTGACGGACTGCTTCAACAGCTGCGTTTCTTGCATCCTCAAGGCTCATAGCGTCTACACCATCAACACCCATTGCCTTAGCAATGTCACGGTATTTCTCGCCTGTTGCCGGAGCATTGAAAGCCATAACAGCAGGAAGAAGAGTTGCACATGCCTTACCGTGAGGCATATCGTAATAAGCTGAAAGTGTGTGAGCCATAGAGTGGTCAACGCCAAGACCTACGTTTGAGAAGCCCATACCGGCGATATACTGACCGAGTGCCATACCGTCACGGCCTTCTTTTTCGTTCTTGACAGCACCGCGGAGGCTCTTTGCAATAACCTCGATAGCCTTGATGTGGAACATATCTGAAAGCTCCCATGCGCCCTTGGTGATGTAGCCTTCGATAGCGTGAGTAAGAGCGTCCATACCTGTAGCAGCAGTAAGACCTGCGGGCATAGAAGCCATCATATCCGGGTCAACAACTGCAACAACGGGAATATCGTGAACGTCAACACAAACAAACTTGCGCTTCTTTTCAACATCAGTGATAACATAGTTGATTGTTACCTCTGCTGCTGTACCTGCTGTTGTGGGAACAGCAATAATGGGAGCACAGGGATTCTTTGTGGGAGCAACACCCTCAAGAGAACGGACATCTGCAAACTCAGGGTTTGTGATGATGATACCGATAGCCTTTGCTGTGTCCATTGAGGAACCGCCGCCGATAGCTACGATACAGTCAGCATCAGCTGCCTTGTAAGCTTCGACACCGTTCTGAACATTTTCGATTGTGGGATTGGGCTTAATATCAGAATAAACAGCGTAAGGAATTTCAGCCTTATCAAGCAGGTCTGTAACCTTTGCGGTAATGCCGAATTTGATAAGATCGGGGTCAGAAGCGACAAAAACCTTCTTGTAGCCTCTTGCCTTGATTTCGTCCGGAATAGCTGCAATGGCACCTGCGCCGTGGTAAGATGTTTCGTTAAGTACAAATTTGTTCATTGGAATCACCTCATAATTATTTTTTAAACAGGAGTTATTTCCTGTTTACATTATACATACAAATAATCTGAAATTCAAGTAAGTATAGCTGATATAAAAAATTTTTATAATCGGTTAATCGTTGACAACAAGGCAAGTATTTGATATTCTTTTCAGGGCGAATTCGCCCGCTTCAAACAAAAGAAGGAGTAACAATATGGACTGGAGCTTTATGTTTTTTATAAACAGCGCAATGCTCGGCGTAGGTCTTGCAATGGATGCTTTTTCGGTATCGCTTGCAAACGGACTTAATGAGCCTAAAATGAAAACAGGAAAGCTTTGCGGCATTGCCGGAGTTTTTGCCTTTTTCCAGGCACTCATGCCTATGATCGGCTGGCTGTGTGTGCACACGTTTGTACAGTATTTCAAGGCATTTGAAAAGTTTATTCCCTGGATTGCACTTGCACTGCTGCTGTACATCGGCGGACAGATGCTTTATGAGGGAATAAAAAACGAATGCCCCGACGGCGACTGTAAATCCGTAACATTAAAGATGCTGCTGTTACAGGGAATTGCAACATCCATAGATGCACTTTCCGTAGGCTTCACTATATCAGAATATAACCTTGCAATGGCACTTGCATGTGCAGCAATAATAGCTGTACTCACCTTTGCTATTTGCACTGCAGGCATTGCAATCGGCAGAAAATTCGGCACTAAGCTTGCAAACAAAGCATCCATCCTCGGCGGAGTAATTCTTATACTTATAGGTGTTGAAATTTTTGTAACCGGTATTTTTGATTTATAAAAGCTGATTTGCTCTGAAATAAGCAAGGAGCTGTCTCACTTGTTTTAGTGGGACAGCTTCTTTTAAATTTAAACCCGTACACCTCTGTAGAGGTCTATATTTTTCATTATAACTTCGTCTATTACGATGCCGTCGTGCTTGTAGGCGGCAAACAGCGCACCGCACTCTACAGGATAGTTGAGCACTTCAATACGGTAATCGGAACTTTGCTCAGACATAGCATCTGAAAACTTGTTTCTGAAACGGCGGTTATTGACAAAGACACCACCCCAAAGACCGATAGCTGCATCCTTCGGGAAATCCTTCAGCATACTTTTGGCAGTACCCGCAAGCAGCCGTGCCTGCCTTGCGATAATCTCCTTTGCTGCTGCGTCGCCCGCACTTGCGCACGAGAAAACCCTGCCTGCAAAAGAGGAAATTTTGCTCTTTTGCGTTTCGATATCAAAAAGCCTGCCCGGCAATTCCTGCGGAGAGTATACATCAAAAAACTCAAGCATATCTTCAAGCATTGCCGTGGGAGGTTCGCTGCCTTCAAAAGCTCTGATACAGTAGCGTATAGCCTCCATAGCTATTATAAAACCGCTGCCGTCATCGCCGAAAACATGACCCCAGCCGCCTGCTCTTGTCACCTTGCCCTTTTCGTTTCTTGCAGCAACCATAGAATTTATACCGCTGATAACAAGGGCACAGGGACCTTGCTGTGTCATGCACTCCATTGCAGCAAACACACTGCTGTCAAGAATAACCGAATCAGCATCAATTATACCGCCGACCAAATTTTCGGTTTCCCTCGTACTTGCACGCGAAATAAGTGAAGAAGAGCCTATACAAACACAGCTGAAAAACTTTTCTTCCGTTTTTAAAAGCAGCTGGTTCACTATCATTTTAAGATTCTTTCTTGCCTGCGACAGACCTATATTTTTATAGTCTATAGAACCGCCGACTGTTTTTGCAAGAATTTTTCCTTTTTCGTTTGCGGCAATAGCGGTTGTTTTAACCGTACCGCCATCAATTCCGAGATATAAAGCCATTATCGCACACCTCCGAGATTATTTGGTTGAAAAAGTTGTGAGATATTTAGAATAAAAATCTATCATTTTTTCTTCATACTCCTGCTTGGCATCATAATAGCAATAAGCATGAATTGCATCCTGAACAAAAAGCTTATCCTTAGGCACCGCCGTACATGCATCGTAGAGCTTTTCGCCCATGCTGAACGGCACTGTAGGGTCAGCTGTTCCGTGAACAAAAAGCACAGGATTTTTCGCATCCTTCATGCGATTAAGACAATCGGCATTCCGCATATCGTAGCCAAAAAACGTACGGCAAACCCAGATTATAGCTTTTGCGAGACGTGGCATATTTATACCCGTCATTTTCTTCATTACAAACACTATAATATCAAAAGCGCTTGTATATCCGCAATCCTCCACTATCGCCTTTACCTGTTTTGGCGGATTGCTCTCGTTAGCCAGCATTACTGTTGCTGCACCCATTGAAATACCGTGAAGTACGATTTCAATATCCTCACCGAAACGCTCTGTAAGATAATTTACCCAGAGCAGCAGATTATCCGCTTCAAAAGCACCGAAGCCTATGTATCTGCCGCTGCTTCTGCCGTGGGAAGCATGGTCAGGCAAAAGGTAGTTAAAGCCGAGGGTTTCATTATAAAACGGCAACAGGTGGCTGCATTCGTCAGGTCCGTTACTTTTATAACCGTGTACGGCAATTACAAATTTTTTGCTGCCCTCAACGGGAACAAACCATGCCTTCAGCTCATTTCCGAATTTATCGGTAAGTGATAAATCCTCCGGATTAAGATCGTAAAGATGCTGATTATTGCGCTGACGGAGTTTGTAACGGATTTTATGCTTCTCGCTTAGTTTTTCGTAATCGACCGTTGTATTTTTGGGGCGTATTACGCACTGACTAACGGCAACAGCAACAACCGCAGCAAACACAACAGCCGCCAAAGCTGCCAACCCTGCGATTAGTGCAATAATCCACATAGTATTGCCTCCTGAAAGTTAAAAGTTAGAGCCATTCCATCCCCAATTATTGATTTCTTCATACTTAATATAGATTCTTGAAGCCGGAACGGAAAGGACCGCTGACACCGTTTTTGTAAGTTCTGCCGTCAGCGCATCGTAAGCTGCAGATGATGCACAGCCGAAAATTTCAACCTCCAGCATAGCTGCCGGAGCATCATCACCGTCAAGCCACATTCTTTCACCGTCCGAAAATTTGAGCATAAGCCAACGCTCACTCTTACCGGGAATCAGCTCAATTGCTTTGCCGAAGGCTGTTTTAAGAGCAATTTCCTGCTCTTGTGAAACGGTTACATTGGTTTTAGTACTGATATAAGGCATTTAAAATTCTCCTTTAATTAATCAAACATGAATACTTTTGTTTCATACGGTCTTAAATTGAAGGAATCAAAACCGGGGTTGATTTCATCGTAGTTACCGAGCACTACATTACCCTTTGTAAGGTCAAAGCCCTTGGGAGCTTTGAAACGTTCAAACTTATCACTGAAGGAGCAGACAACAAGCATGCGCTTGCCCTCGTAATTACGCTCGTAAACATAGAGCTTATCACTGTCGTGATAATGCTCCTTAAAATCTCCGTAAACAACAATCTCATTTTCCTTACGGAATCTGAGCAGCTTGCGGTAAAAGTTAAGAATGGAATCCGGATCCTTTTCTGCCGCCTCAACATTGATCTCTGTATAGTTTTTATTGATGTAAAACCACGGTTTTTCAGCCGATGTGAAGCCTGCATTCTTTTCTGCTGACCACTGAACGGGAGTTCTGCCGTTATCACGGGAGGCATACATAGCACGCTTCATTATACTGTCGTGCGGGAAGCCGAATTTTTTGAAAATTTTATATGTGTTCTTAGTGGCAACGTCCTCATACATCGAAAGCTCCGGTAAACATATACTTGTCATACCGATTTCCTGACCCTGATAGACAAAGGGTGTACCGCTCTGGCAAATATACATTGCAGCAAGCATTTTGCCCGATTCAACACGGTATTTTTCACTGCCGTAGCGGCTGATAATACGGGGCTGATCATGATTTTCAAGGTAGAGCGCATTCCAGCCCTTGCCGTAAAGCTTTGTCTGCCAGGTACTCATTGCATTTTTAAGCTTTTTAAGGCTGAACTTTGTTGTAATAAAGTTTGTGATTATGCAGTCAGCCTCCATATGCTGGAAGTTGAACATCATATTAAGTACGGGCTTTTTACCGTCGCTTTCATCAATAAACTCCAATGCCTTATCAGGAGTCATCATGGGTGCTTCGCCGACAGTCATGCAGTCGTACTTGCTGAGAACTTCATCGTTAAATTCGGAAAGATATTCATGAAGATGAGGTCCGCATGTAAAATGCTCCATACCGCACGCTACGGGCAGCGGGAAACCGTTGGGCAAACCCTCACGCTTTGATATGTATGTGATAACATCCTCACGGAAGCCGTCAACGCCCATATCAAGCCAGAAGCGCATGATATCCTTAACCTCGTTTCGCACAGCAGGATTATCCATATTAAGATCTGCCTGCTCTACCGCAAAAAGATGAAGGTAGTATTTGTCAAGATCTTCATTATATTCCCATGCCGGACCCGGGAAGGTTGATTTCCAGTTATTCGGAGGATTTTTGCCCTTACCCTTGCGCCAGATATAATAATCGTGATAAGGGTTATCTTCACCCTTTAAGCTTTCTTTAAACCATTCATGCTGGTCTGAGGTGTGATTGACAACAAGATCCATAAGAACCTTGAGCCCTCTTTCGTGAGCACCATCAAGAATAGCCTTGAAATCCTCCAGCGTGCCGTATTCGGGTGCTATGTCACGGTAATCAGAAATATCATAGCCGTAATCCTTCTGCGGCGATTTATAGATAGGCGAAAACCATATGGCATCCACACCAAGACTCTTGATGTAATCGAGTTTGGAAAGAACGCCTTTAAGGTCACCTATACCGTCACCGTTGCCATCACAAAAGCTGCGTGTCCAGATCTGGTATACGGACATCTCTTTATACCAGGCTTTTTTGATTTCTGCCATTATTATATCCTCCGTAAATTCTTATTCTTTAAATCTGCCCTTGAAATCGAGCGTAGAAATATTATTGTCAAGCGGGAATTTAACGCTCTTGCCCTCAGCGGATGCTTTATAAATAGCAAGCACAAGTTCAAGCGCTTTTTTGCCCGCATACATATCAACATAAGGAGCTCTGTCCTCTTCAATTGCAGCGACCATATCAGCATAAAGGCTTGTATGTCCCTTGCCGTAGATATGTTCAACAGCAACCGAAAATTCGGCTTTTACTGCCTCTTCATCATCAAGCTCATCAGCAAAACGCCAGTTTTCGATTATGTTGTTTATTGTACCGTCTGCTTTAACGGTGCCTTTTTCACCAAAGATACAAAGAGCCTCTTCCATATCTCCGCCGAAAATATTAACCGTACCCTCAACGACACCGTACGCACCGTTTTTGTAGCGGACAATTGCAAGACCGACATCCTCACCCTCGATATAGCTGTGGTTGAGGTTATCCGTCATTGCGATAACCTCGGCAGGCTCTTCACCGAGCATCCAGTTGAGCAGGTCAATATTATGTATACACTGATTCATCAGTGCACCACCGTCCATTTCCCACGTACCGCGCCATGAAGCCTGCTTGTAATAGCTTTCGGGACGGCTCCAGCGAATCTGCGTTGTTGCGTGGAAAATTTTACCGAATCTTCCCTGCTCCACGGCACTGCGGATTTGCTGAATAGAAGCATTAAACCTGTTCTGATGGTTTGCCGCAACTTTAACGCCTGCCTTTTCCGCTGCATCTATAATGCGCTGTGCATCAGCAACCGACAAGGCTATCGGCTTTTCGATAATAACGTTGCAGCCTGCATTAATACAGTCAACCGCAATCTGAGCATGCCTACCGCTTTCCGTTGCTATTGCAACAAGGTCAGGCATAACTTCTTCAAGCATAACCTTATAATCCTTGTAACGGGGTACGTTTTTAATCAGCGGATATCTTTCCTTGAGTCTGTATACGGCATCCTTTGAAATATCGCAAAGTCCGACAAACTCAAGTTTGTTTTTTGATGCTGCAACAATATGATTCGGCGAAACTCTGCCGCAACCGATTAATGCGTATTTCATAAGCTGCACCTCCGTAAAAATGGGACGTAGTATCTGTCTGTTTATTTATTTCTTTCCTGGATAGCTACAAGATTTTTATAGCTGACAGCGGTTGATTCAAGCGGACTCACTTCATAGTTGTTATCCTGCTCATAAACTATATAGCTTGCGCCGATTTCTTCGCATGCTTTGTAGCAGGCATCAAGATCAATCATTCCGCAGCCAAGCTCAGTTATTGAACCGGCGTTTTCGCCAAGCTTAACTTTCCAGTCCTTGAAATGGCAGACCTTGACTCTGCCTTTGAGCTTTTTGAGGTATTCCGCCTCGTTCACGCCGCCCATATGAATCCAGTATGTATCGGGAATAAAAAAGAAAACCTCAGGATCGGTTTCTTCAATAAGGACATCCATAATCGTTCTGCCGTCCTCAAGCCTTGCAAACTCTACTGCATGGTTATGATAGCCAAAAGTAAGACCCTTTTCCTTCATCTTTCTGCCGATTTCGTTTGCCATAGCAACAAACTTACGCACGGCAGCCAGATCCGTACGGAATTCATCGGGCATGCAGCCAAGACCGATCTGGTCACAGCCGAGCATAATATGTTCATCTATAAGTCTGTCAAGGTCATTGACCATTCTTTCCCACGGTTTATGGGTAACGCAGACATCAAAGCCGTATTTTTTTACAAGCTCTGCATGTTCTTCTGCAGGGAAATTGCCTATAGCGGAAATCTGAACAGTATCAACACCCAGCTCATTTTTAAGGTAAGCAAAGGTTTTATCAGTATCCTCGTAATTCTGGATATGGTCACGTAGTGTAAAAAGCTGTACACCGACTTTAATATTACTCATTCCGGTTTCTCCCCTTTATTTAGTATCCCTTTCATATAGGTAAATCACCTGTACAAAAGGCATAGTCCCGGTGCACCGCAAAGCGATGCACCAAGACAGCATGTGTTTTTTAGATTTCGGGAATATCAATTTCGATTTCTCTGCCGAGTTCAGCAGACTTTGCAATACCGTCAATAATAGCCTGGTTATAAATAATCTGGCTTGAGGGTACGGGAGGCTCGCCGCCGTTCATTGAAGCATCAAGGAATGAACGGATCTTGAGATAGAAGTTATCGTACGGATTGTCAAGCTCAGGAATAATTGTTTCAACCTGCTTGCCTGCAACATCGTGATAAATAGTCATCGGGCCGCCGATTGAGCCGTTCCAGCACTCTGTTGAAGGAATGCGAAGACCACCGTGCTTACCAAGGATAATTGTATCGCCCGATGTATCAAGGTGCATAGCCCATGCAATTCTGAAGTCGAGTATAATGCCGCCTTCAAGACGTACAAAGCCGGCAGCAAAGTCATCAACACCGAAGATATCAGCATATTCGGGCTTGTTTGAGTACTTTGTGCTCTTGCCGAAGAAATCGGACTTATAACCGGAAACTGTAAGGGGCTTCGGGTAACCGATAGCGTTAAGAACCATATCCAGTGAATAGCAACCGATATCGCCGAGTGCGCCGATGCCTGCTGTTTCCTTTTCGATAAAGGATGTGCCGAACGGAGTCGGAATACCTCTGCGACGGCCGCCACCTGTCTGGATGTAGTAGATTTCGCCGAGTTCGCCGGATTCGACAATCTTCTTAACCATCTGCATGTTGGGATCAAATCTGGGCTGGAAACCGATTGACAGAACCTTGCCGCTTGCCTTTTCAGCCTTGCAGATAGCAACAGCCTCTTCAAGAGTAACACACATAGGCTTTTCAAGAAGAACGTTTACGCCGTGCTCAAGAGCGTAAATTGTACATTCAGCATGAGTTGCGTTATATGTACATACGCTTACACAGTCAAGCTCTTCGTTGTCAATAAGCTCTTTATGGCTGTTGTAGAAATTGATGCCTGTTTTGTCAACGCCGAACTGGTCGCAGAAAGCTTCAGCCTTACCGGGAATAAGGTCAGCCATACCGACAAACTGAACATCGGGGCACTGCTGATATGCTCTGAGGTGAGCCTCTGCAATCCAGCCTGTGCCGATAATGCCTACTTTAATCTTCTTGGAAGTATCATAGTTCTTTTCCTCTGCGATTTCTTCCTTGAATTTATCAAGAATACTTGCCATTGGATATCAATCCTTTCAAATAAATATTTTATAATTCTGACCGGAACAATACCGGAAATTAACTGATTTTACCAGCCGAGTGACTTAAGATAATCTCTGCCAAGCTGCGCAGATTCCATAGGCGTCTGACCCTTTGCAGGTCTGTCCTGCTCAACTACCACCCACTGTGCGCCTGCTGCAATGCCGGCATCAAGAATAGCAGGCATATCCTGACAGCCGCTGCCGACCGGAGCAAAGCTGAACGCATCCTCTTCTGCTGTGTCGGCTTCATCTTCAATGCCGATAAGCTCGTAGAGTTTGCCGCCTTTACCTTTCATGACGAAATCCTTAAGGTGAACAACAGGAGAACGGCCGGTATACTTTTTGACATATTCGGCAGGATTTTCACCGCCGACATTTACCCAGCAGGTATCGATTTCAGTCTGAAGAAGATCAGCGGGAACGCTGTTATACAGAATATCAAGGGCATATTCACCGTCAATCTTAACAAACTCAAAATCGTGGTTGTGGTAGAGCATGGTCATACCGAGCTCCTTAGCTTTCTCGCAGCACTTGCGGATATCGGCAATAGTGTTCTCCCAACCATCTGTACCGGGTCTGCGCTCCTCTGTAAGGTAAGGAACAACAACGTACTTGCAGCCGATTTCCGCATAGACTGAAAGAACGCCCTGCGGATCAGCTGCCATATCGTCAAGCGGAACGTGAGCCGAAATAGGAACAAGACCGTTTTCTTCGCAAAGAGCCTTAACCTCAGCAGCTGTTTTGCCGAAAAGACCGGCAAATTCAACGCCTGCGTAACCAAGCTCTTTTACCTTTTTGAGAGTACCCTCAAAATCGGCCTCCATTTCATCACGCACCGTATAAAGCTGTAATGCAACAGGTAATGCCATAATTTTAAACCTCCGGATTATAATACTTATTTTGTATAATTTTAACATACGGGCGCTTTGTTTTCAACAAAAATTTATGAAAAGGCTAACAAAAATAAAGGCAATATTTTATTGAAAATTACTTAAAAAAATTAAGCACCCTTGCTGAAAACGCAAGAATGCTTAATCCTTAACTGTTAATTATTACTGCCGTTATGGCTTTTCTTATCATAATTCATGTTGACCAGAGCACAAACACCTATGGTTATAATCAGCAAAGCAGCAACGCCTGCATAAGCCAGCTCTTTATCAATTCTTATCGAACCGTCATCAGTCGACGCAGCAGCTTCAGCAGCCGATTCGCTAGATTCGTGTGTTTCTGATAAAGATGTTGCACTTGATGCATCTGTAACCTGAACATAAACCGTTACTATTTTAACCGTAGTATCCTTGGGTTTTGCAGAGGTTGTTTCAGGCAATGCCGTTACCTTTTGAGTTGCAGGCTTTGTAGTCTTTACGGCGGTAGTCTTTTCCGACTTTAACCTTTCTGTTGTTGTGATTTTAGTTGTAACAGGTTTTCCGGTGGTTTTCTTTTCGGTCGTTTTCTTTTCGGTGGTTTCGCTCTCTGTATGTTTACTTTCTGTATAATAATCGGTAGTTTCCAGTTGATAGTAAGTTGTCGTTTCCTCTGTTGCCGGTTCCGGCAGACTGACAGAATAAACGTTGGAATAATTGCCGCTTCCATCTATAAACTGGACTTCAATGCTGTAAACGTTATCAATTCCATGCTTTATTCCAACTGCAGCCTCAACACAAAAATCCGTCTGATTATATTCACACAAGGCAGCAGTATAGCTGTAATAAACTGCATCATATTCTGAAACTGAATCCCTTTTAATCCGCACAGCACCGCTGTTATTGATATCTACAGAAACACCGTGCAGAGTGTCTGCACCAATTACACCGTCTACAATTGCCCTGAAGCTGAAATAAACAATACAGTTATCATAATCCACTATAGTTGTTACAGCAGCATATTCAATATCGCAGTTTGAAATATCCTTTGCCGAAACAAGAACCGTACACGGTGCATCAACCCAAGCACGTTCGTTTGCGCGCCCATCAATAATAACATCAACAGAAAAGGCATTAAGAAAGAATGTAAGTGATATTATTACAGCAAGTATAATTATAGTGACTTTTTTAGCCACCTGTTACACCTCTTATCATTTATTTTCTACGTTTCGCAGCCCGATCGGCATTCTTCCAGAAAAGCTGCCACAGCTTTAATATAGGTTTCCTGAAAAGAACATAAAACTTATATTTTACACTGTTAACGCTGATTCTTTTTTTGCGCCGTATAAAACAGACTGCAACGCCGATAACATCGGCATCACCTAAACAGAATTCTGTACTGAAACAATTATCGCCCTTCAGAACATAGCCGCCGTCTTTAACTTCAATAACACGGTGAAGCACATAACGGCCGTTGTCAGTTCTGCAAAACGCAACATCGTTAATTTCAAGGCTGCCGGCAGCTTTACACAGCACTACTCTGTCACCACCGTCGTGCAAAAGCGGAATCATACTGATTCCGTGTGTTTCAAACTCGGCAAGTCTGCCCTCATCAAGACACTTTAAAATTTCCGGCACTATCTTTTCAAGGCTGTTTTCACTGCTCAAGCAAACCGGCTCCTTCTGCCTTTTTAATAAATTCATCTACATCCTCGGCTGCTGTTGCCGTATCAATCCCGTATTCCTGACAAAGAAGAGTAATCAGTTCATCCTTTGTTGCACCGTCAACTAGTCTGCACCAAAGAAGCTCGGCGCTTTCGTTAAGCGTTATCATGCCGTTGAAATCTTCAGCTTCCTTACCGACAGCAACAACAATACTGCTGCCACACATTTTTCTGATTTTATAATCTTGTTTGATTTTCATACAGATCACTCCTGAGCTATATCAAAAATATTGAATTTTTTATTTTCAATCCGAACTTCTTTATTACATACATTCAGTGCTGCGCTTTTATGGGAAATGATTATACAGGTAACATTTTTAATAGATTTAAGGTTATTAAGCACACGTTCTTCCGTAGCTTCATCAAGTGCAGAAGTAGCCTCATCAAGAAGAATAACGGGCGCACCGTGTAAAATTGCACGGGCTATGGCAAGACGCTGTATCTGACCCTCGGAAAGGCCTCTGCCTCTCTCGCCTATTACGGTATTCAATCCGTCCGGTAAATCCTTTATAAAATCGGAAGAACAGCTCAGTTCAATAGCTCTTTCAATTTCAGTCTGTGATTTATCGGGGTTCATAAATGTAATATTATCATATATTGTTCCGGATAAAAGCATATTTCCCTGAGGTACATAGGAAAACATATTTCTGTATGCTTTTCCGGGCTTAAAGCATCCGTCAGCAGTGTTGAAGAAAACTTCACCGTTTTGCGGTTTCAATACGCCAAGCATCATTTTCATCATGGTACTTTTGCCTATGCCTGAAATGCCCGTAATTGCTGCAAAATCGCCTTTTTCAAGTGAAAGTGAAGTATTATCAAGAACATCATCATTGCCGTAGCTGAATGAAATATCTTTAAACTCAAAGGAGCGGAGTGAAGAATAGAATTTTTTGACATCGCACTTTTGTGTATCTTCCTCACCGTTAATATCAATAATTTCAAGAATACGTTCGGTTGAAGCAATCATCTGATAATATTTCGGGAAAATGCCCGAAAGATTACGGAAAGGTGATTGCAGCTGATTTACAAGCTGCAAAATAGCAGTAATCGTACCGTAGGTAATGCTGTTTTCAAGCAGCTGAAAAGCACAAAGAACGCAAACAAGCATATACGCACTACGCATACCGAGCGAAAGCACAGTGTTGATACCTGAATAAAACTTTGTGCGATACCAACGGTTGCCTGCGTGAGTTTTAAGCAGCTCCAGCTGCTTATTTGAAACATCCTCGGCAGCATCAAAAACGCTTACTACCAATAAGTTTTCAATAATTTCCTGGGAAAAAGAACGCACCGCACTTTCGGATTTCTGAATCTTGTGGTACATTCCTTTAAGAAATTTGCGGGTAAGTCTTGTACCCAAAGAAATGAAAATACCGATTATAAAGAAAATAACCGCAAGCTGTTTATTGAGCATAAACAGCGCAACAAAAGCAACGATAATACGCAGCACAAGACCGATAGCAGCAGGTAAAACCGAAACAAGACCATCGATGATGCATGTCGTATCATTAGTCATTCGGGTCATCAGATCACCGCTGTGATACGATGTGATTTTCAGATAATCCTTATCAAAAAGGTTACGCACAAAATAAGACCTGAAATCTGTTTCCATATCAATTCGCAGCTTGCTGTCAACAAGATTCTGAAGCAATCTGACTGAAAGCTGAAAAACAATCAGCGCAAACACTGTTACGCTTACCTTTATAAGCCTTTCGCGGTTGCCAGAGGTTGCGGAATCAATGAGGTCCTTTGAAACATAGGCGTTGACACCCACCAGCAAAGACATAATTGCGTTAGCAATAACAAGTACAACTATGCGACCCCGGTAAGGCTTCACACGCTTGGCAAGCCACGGAAAAACGTCTTTATTCTCGCTTTTAAACCTGTTTAAAAGTTTCAGTTTGAACCACTCATTTCATCGTATGCTAACTGCGCAGCTTCAAGGCTGATGTTGCATTTAAGTTTGTAAACCGGAATATCGGTCAATAGCTTATCAATAAAATTACACAGCTTATCAAGACGTTCTTCATCAGAAGGACGTATAGTCTGATTGAGCAAAAGCGAAAAAACCTGAATAGGTTTCAAACGGATAATTTCATTTGTTTCGCTGCGTTCAATAAAACAAATTGCCTTCAAAGGCACCGAAGTATTGACATTCAAATCGTGCTTGCCGCTGAATGGTGTGCCGTAAACCTTAAATTTTCCGTTTTCAAGCTTTATTGCAGGTTTGTCATCGTTTATTAAAAAAGCACCTTTATCTTTGAACAGCTGCATCCACAGCGAAGTATGCGTAGATTTGCCTGTACCGCTGTGAGCAGAAAAGCAATACGCCTGTCCGTCAACTACAACAGCAGAAGCGTGAAGCATCATCCCGTCATAATCAAGCAGCATTTTATAAAAATTTGAGCCAAACTGCATATATTCCCAGTCTTGCTCCGACATAAGCGGAGTATCAAGAGCCTTTTTTTCAATATCATTGTAATTTAATTTAATAATAAAATCAGCAACACCCGATTCCTTGCAAAGATACGGGCGGCTGCGTTTTTCTGTCAATTCATATTTTGCTTCATAACCAAGTGTGACACCGGCAATTGAATAAAACTTCATCATTACTCCAAACTGATTTTTTAAAAGAAAACGGGCAGGCAGTTGGCTGCCTGCCCGAAAAGGATGTTTAAACCTTTAATTTAAATTAGAATTCATCGTTACCGTTAACGTTGATATTGAACTCAATACCTGCAGCCATCTCAAGATCGACATCGCCGTTATTAACAGTATAATCACTGTTGGTGATAATATCTTTAACGTCAAACTTTTCAACGTTAAGTTCAGGCTTGTTATAAGTTTTCATCAAAATACACCTCCAATATCATCAAACAGTAAGATTAGCAATATCAGTATAAACTATCTCTGAATTGCCTGCATTGTCAACAAGAACAATGTAACCACGTGCATAAACTGTACCGGTTGTGTTAACACCGAGAGTGTAAACAACCTTATCCATTACGTTGCCATCTGCATCAAGAGCTGTTACACGGCCGAATACAACACCCTTAGTACCGGAAAGATCAGTGATCATTGTATCAACTGATGCATACTCAGTCTTCTTGGTAGCAATAACGCCAGCCTCGATAGCCTTATATCCATCGGGAACATTAATTGTTACTTCGAAGTATGCCTTACCGTTTTCAACAACGGAATCAGTCATCTTGATAGCTACATTCTGTGAGGGACGAACAACTGTTTCTTCATATGTGTACTCAGCGTAAACGATTACAGAAGTTGCACCGTTTGCAACTGCAGTCTTAATTTCATCAGCTGTCATTGACCAGCCTGTAAATGTTGTGTCCTTGAAAGCAGGAACATTTACATCTTCAAAGATATCAGCAGTAATATCATCAGCAGTATATTCGCCGTTGCCAAGGAACTTGTAACCGAGTGCCTTGTCAGTCATGAATACTACTTCTGCGATACCGGCAGCGCTATTACCTCTCTGACCGAAAACAACATCGATATCAATGTTTGTTGCAGCCTTGAATGTATATTCGCCAGTAGTAACAACTGTCTTGTTGCCGTCAGATTCGATAACCATATACTCAAAACCGGTATTAGCGGAATCTACAGCCTTGATTGTTACTTCTTCGCCAATGTAGTAATACTTATCAAAGAAGGCAGCAAACTGCTGATCGTCAAGGATAGCAGAACCTGAACCGCCAACGTTAACAGTAACGTGGATAGGCTTGTCGAAAGGTGTAACGATTTCCTGTGTCTTTTCGAAATTGAAGAGATTTACATAGTCGCCGTCAATTTCGATATCAAAGTACTTAGCAGGATTGTTAGCAATGTCAAGAACCTTGTTTGCGTAGAGCTCACAGAAGAAGCCGGCCTTGGGACCGTACTCTGTGATGAAGTCAGAATCCTTAACGGATTCAAGTCTGCCGATTACCTTATCAAGGTAGCCGGAAGCCTTATTGAACATACCGATGTATGTGCTGATAGCTGAGCTGTTGAGGATTGCTTCAAGGTTGCCTGCAACGGATTCGTCAGCAAGGAGAGTTTCAGCTTCCTTAACAATAACGATAGCTGCTTCAACAAGATCAAGCATGCCTTCCCAGTTTTCGCCTACGTATCTTGCAGCCTTGCCTGCGTCTGCAAACTCAGTTGTGCTGCCGCCGTAGAGGAGGTCCATAACGTCGTCATAGTACTTATTGAACTGCTCGATAATACCAACGCCTGAACCGTCAGCGTTTCTCTTGTAGTAGAGAGAACCGTCAAAGAATCCGCCGGGAGCAAATTCAGGAACATCAAACATTGCTGCCCATTCATATGCAGCTACTGTGTTGCCTGCATAATACTTGCCTGCAAAGCCGCCCTGTCTGAGCCAGTAATCAGTTCTGCTTTCGGATACCATTGAGCCGTCTTCAAGACCCTTGAAGTTTTCACCGACAAGAGCAAGGATAAGACCGTAAAGTCTGTTCATATCTTCGCCCTTGAAGAAGTTAGCTGTAATGGAATCGCTCTTAGCATTGTAGAATGTTGTAACGTAAACCATTGCCTGGTCGTAAAGCTTTTCGAAATCCTTTACAAATCTGTAGAGGAGAGCGGGAGCCTTTTCAGCGTACTCAGCAATTGTGTCAAGTGCACCTGCAAGGATTTCCTTCTGCTGCTTGCCAAGCTTTACGGAAAGCTTATACTCAGCTGTTGCTGTGTATGTTTCATTTGCCTTAGCATCAAATTTAGCTGTATATGTGCCGTCTGCCTGCTCTGCAAATGCAGCATTTACGCCGTCAAGTGTGCAGGAAATGGGAGTATACTTGTAGGAATATCTGTTGGGAACGTCGCTCTTTTCGTTCTCAGCATCGGCTGCAGCTGTGATTGTAAGCTCGCCGTTTGCATATTCAGACTCAAGGTCTGCAAACTCGGGAGCTTTAACGCTTGCGATAACGCTCGCAGCTGAAAGCTGACCCTGGCTGTTTGTGAGTGAATCGAGGTATTCCTCTTCGCCGTCTGTAAGTGTTACGCCGTCAGCAAGGAGATCCTTAAGGAACTCGATTGTTCTGTACTGCTCGTAACCGTCAGCGTATGTAACCTTCTTAACATCGTTGATTGCCTTGTAGATACCAACGAAAAGTGCATCTTCGATAACAACTGTAGCCTTTGTGTTATCAAGAGCCTTCATACCTACTGCAATAGAATCTCTGACAGTAACTTTACCTTCGTTAGCGTTAATACCGTTACCTGCAGTTACTTCAACAGTACCGCTGTTGGGGATTCTGATGAGTGAGCCGACTGCTGTGATGCAATCGAGTGTTACGTCGCCGCCGTTGATGCTTACAGCAGGCTTGTAGTTCATAAGGCTGTTGATAAAGCCTGTTTCGCCGCTGTACTCTTTCTGATTAGCGATGAATGTACCGTTGTAAAGTGTGACGTTACCGCCCTTAACATCAACAACGGAAATACCTGCAGCACCTGTGAGTGTTGCATTGTTGAGGTTGACATTGACATCGCCGTTGATAACGATTGTCTTGTCAACTGTTACGTTGCCGCCCTTCCAGTTGACATCGGTGCCGTTTTTGATAGCTGCATCGATAGCTGACTGGAGGTCTGCACTGCTTGCCTGTGCTGTGAAACCGGCTGCAAGACAACCGAAGATCATGCACAGTGTGAGAATTGCTGAGAGAATGCGCTTCGTAGACTTCACTGTTATTCATCTCCTTAATTGTTACATATGCGCGATAATGCATACTAACGCATATTGTTCATGGTATAGTATACTTAATTATTATTATCAAGTCAAGCTATTTTCTATAATTAACCTTCAAATTTACCAAAAGTTTACTTGATTTTAACAAAAAAGCAGGACAGTTCTGAGCTGCCCTGCTTTTCAATATTCAATATGGGAAAAATTTACAAAAAATTAACTTATGAATCAAGGAAATCACGGAGTTTTTTGCTTCTGCTGGGGTGTCTGAGCTTGCGGAGTGCCTTAGCCTCAATCTGACGGATACGCTCACGTGTGACGTTGAATTCCTTACCTACCTCTTCAAGAGTGCGGGGATGACCGTCAGCAAGACCGAAACGCAGCATAATAACCTTTTCCTCTCTGGGAGTCAGGGTTTTGAGAACATCGTCAAGAGATTCCTTGAGAAGGATATTGGACGCAGCATCTGCCGGAGCAAGCGCATCGTCATCGGGAATGAAATCACCAAGATGGCTGTCTTCCTCTTCGCCGATAGGCGTTTCAAGCGATACGGGTTCCTGAGCCACACGAAGAATCTCACGTACCTTATCAACAGGCATTTCAAGCTCCTGAGCTATTTCCTCCGCACTGGGATCTCTGCCGATTTTGTGGAGAAGCTGACTGTTGGTCTTTTTGACCTTATTGATGGTTTCCACCATGTGTACGGGGATACGGATAGTTCTCGCCTGATCAGCAATAGCTCTTGTGATAGCCTGTCTTATCCACCATGTAGCATAGGTTGAAAATTTGAAGCCCTTTGTATAGTCAAACTTATCAACAGCCTTAATAAGACCGAGGTTACCTTCCTGAATCAGATCGAGGAACTGCATACCTCTGCCGACATAGCGTTTAGCAATACTGACAACAAGACGAAGGTTAGCTTCGGCAAGTCTGCTCTTTGCTGCCTCATCATCGTTTGTAATGCGGATGGCAAGGTCAATTTCCTCCTCGGGAGTAAGCAGCGGAACATGACCTATTTCTTTAAGATAAACTTTTACGGGATCATCCATAGCTGCATTTTTGAGCTCTGCAGCGGAAGGATCGTTTGAGCCCTTGACCGAAGTTTCCGTTTCAAAAGAAAGATCAAGTGATAAATCACCCAGATCATCAATAATTTTGATGTTCTGACCCTCAATGCTTTCATAAAGCTCATCAAGTTCTTCAAGATCAAGATCCATTTCCTCAATCGCAGTATCAATATCCTGAGTGCTGAGCTTACCTGTCTGCTTACCTTTTTCAATAAGCATTCTTAAGGCATTCTTTTTTTCTGTTGCTTCCATTTGTCTTTCTCCTTTATCACACATCATTTTTAAATAACTTAATAAAATCATCATCGCTCAACGCAGAAGGATCAGCCACATCCGTTTTAGCTTTTTCCTCCTGAAGGCGTTTTATACAATCGCTGCAAACAGCAGCGGTGTTACCTGTTAAAACATCACGTGCCATAATGCCGGCCATGCGTGCAAGATGCTCCGGCGCAAGACTTTGTGACAGCAGCGTCAGCTCAACCGGTTCACCTTTTTGTAAAAACGGCAGCATTGATTCAAAAGCCGCTTTACCGAATTCTGAAGGAAACAGTTGAACATTAAGCTGTTCGGCAAAACGCCTGAACAAGTTCGGCTGACGTGCCAATGCCGCAAGCAGCGATTCCTCCGCCTTGAATGCGCCGACCGAGCTGACCGGCACCTGCCTGCCCTGCTGAGAAAAAGAGGAATTCTGTATTTTCAGAAATTCATTCTTTTCGTGATTGCGTCGGTTTTTACGGCGGGTAGCATTGACCTGTGAGGTTATGGCTTCCTTCGCTATATTCAATTCATTGGAAAGCCTTGTAATATAAACATCACGTTCAATTTCAGAGCTGATTGCAGCAAGAATACCGACAGCATCACGCATAAATCCGATTTTCCCGTCATCGCTCATAGTGTTGTAACGGCTGCGGATGGCATTAAGTCTGTATTCAATATCGTTCTCTGCTCCGTCAACAATTGCCCTGAAACGCTCCGGTCCGAACTTTTTGATAATCTCATCCGGATCCTTACCGCCCTTTAATGCAAGAACACGAACCTTAACTCCTGTACGCTCAAATGCCTGAATCGCACGGCGAACCGCTTTCTGACCGGCTTCATCTGAATCGTATGCAAGCAGCACCTCATCCGCATAGCGGCTGATAAGGTTAACCTGCTCATCCGGCAACGCAGTACCCAAGCAAGCTATTGTATTTTTAAAACCTGCCTGATGCAAAGCTATGGTATCCATGTAGCCTTCGGTTACAATCAGGCTGCGCGAACCGCTGTCTTTAGCAAGATTGAGTGCAAAAACACCTGCGCCTTTTTTATAGACAAGAGTATCGGAGGTGTTGATATATTTTGGCTTGGAATCATCAAGTACTCTGCCGCCAAAAGCAACCACATTGCCACGCACATCAATAATCGGCACCATGGCACGGTTGCGGAAATTGTCATAATAATTTACTTTGCCGTTTTTTTCGCTTTTACGTACAAGGTTTGCATCCACCAGCTCGCCTGAAGTAAAGCCCTTACCACGAAGATAATCGTATAATCCCCGCCATTCATCGGGTGCGTAACCCATACCGAAACGTCGGATTGTATTCATCGAATAGCCTCTGCCTATAAAATAATCAAGGCAGTGCTTTCCTTTTTCACTGACAAGAGTTGAATGAAAAAACCTTGCCGCTTCCCTGTTTGCTTCAAGTATTCTGCGGCGTCGCTTACTGATTGTATCGTCAAATCCATCCTCCGGCAGAGCCATACCGGCACGCTGTGCAAGCACCTTGACGGCATCAATATAGCCGAGGTTGTCCATATTGCGGACAAAAGTTATAACATCACCGCCGGCACCGCAGCCAAAGCAATAATAGGACTGCGTTTCAAGGTAAACGGTAAATGACGGAGTTTTTTCGTTGTGAAACGGACAAAGCCCTGTCATAGTTGAGCCACGCTGACGCAAATTGACATAACCGGCTATAACCTCGGAAATTTCATTCTTATCCCGAAGTTCACGAAGAAAATCTTCACTTAACCTGTTTGCTGCCATTGATAACTCCTGATATGTATCACAAAATAATACACATACTATATATTGTTATAATAATTAATGAAAAACTACTGTGTTCTTAACGTATAACCCATGAACCCGGAACAAAAAGACGGGTAAATGTGCTGACTGCAAATCTGTCCGTCATGCCTGCGATATAATCACAAGCCGCCCTGTCCGCTCCTTCACGGAAGCAAATTTCCTCATAGGAATTAGGAAGTTCTTCGGGATTTTCCGCAAAATAATGATAAAGCTGCTTTATCATTGTGTCCGCCTTGCTTTCCTCACTTTTGCAGTAAGGATTTGTGTAAACCCGCTCAAACATAAAGCTGCGAAGCTCTTTGACAGCTTCAGCAATTTCGGGATCAAGGCAGATATCCGAGCTGCTGTTATTTATTGCGGAACGGATGACCGTAGTTATACGCTCTGATTTAGTATTGCCGAGTACTTTACGTATCATTGCCGGAATGTCAGTTTCGGTCATAACACCTGCACGCACGGAATCGTCGATATCGTGGTTGATATATGCCACTTTATCTGCCAGGCGAACAATTCTGCCTTCCAATGTTACGGCAGGCTCACCGCTTGTATGACACCTGATGCCGTCAATTACCTCAGCGGTAAGATTAAGCCCCTGACCGCCACGCTCAAGGTGTTCACACACACGCACGCTCTGCTCATAATGGCGGTATCCGCCGGGATGAACATCGTTCAAAGCACGCTCACCGGCATGTCCGAACGGTGTATGACCCAAATCGTGACCGAGTGCTATAGCCTCAGTCAGGTTTTCATTGAGCCGCAAGCCGAAGGCTATGGTACGTGCTATCTGAGAAACCTCAAGAGTATGTGTAAGTCGGGTACGGTAGTGATCACCTTCCGGAGATAAAAACACCTGCGTTTTATGCTTTAAGCGGCGGAACGAATTACAGTGAATAATCCTGTCCCGGTCACGCTGATAGCAGGTGCGTATTTCACAAGGCTGTTCAGGACGGAGTCTGCCGGTTGAGCTATCCGAAAACGCAGCATACGGCGAAAAAATCATATGCTCATTTTTTTCGGTTATTTCTCTTATTGTTTCTGCCAAAAACCGCACCGCCTTTCGTTAACAACTAATTATACAAAGGAATTTTTAAAAACCCTTTTTTATTTTTTATATTTCAACCGATTTGTGCAAAAAGCTCATCAATAGCCTTTGCTTCGACCTTTCCGAAGCTTGTATCAATAAGTTTTGCGCAAAAAGGTGCAAAAAGATCCTGCGGCATTGTAAAGGTAACTTTAACAATATCGGTGAAATCGCTTGTTTCAACTGTACCGCCGCATTCAGGTATCAGAGAAGCAAGCTTGCCGTAAAAGCCGTAATCGCACTCACATTCCGCACGCACACAAAGTGACATTTTTATCACGCCTGCTGCATCAACAGCGAGCTTTGCAGCGTGGGAATACGCACGCACAAGACCGCCGCCGCCAAGCAGAATGCCGCCGAAATATCTGGTGACGACAACAACGCAATCAGTCAGGCCTTCTTTTTGAAGCACATCAAGCACAGGTATGCCCGCAGTACCCTGCGGCTCACCGTCATCAGAATAGCGTTTAATCTGACCGTCACGAAGGATATACGCATACACATTATGCTTTGCATCCCAATGCTTTGATTTTATTTCATTTATAAATGCTACGGCATCATCCTGCGTTGTAACAGGCTTTGCATAACCGATAAAGCGTGAATGTTTAACGGTAAACTCATCGTTATTTTCTTTTCCGAGGGTCAGATACTCCTGCATAAAGGCGACCTCCTAAACCAGAAAAATAAAAAAGAAAAATTAAGGCGGTGCCACAGCACCGCCTTGTATCCGGCAATTATTTGCTTTCGAGATTGAATCTCTTCTTGAATCTGTCAACACGTCCGCCTGTATCAACAAGCTTCTGCTTGCCTGTGAAGAAGGGATGGCACTTTGAGCAGATATCTACGCGCATGTTGGGCTTTGTTGAGGAAGTCTCAAAAACAGCACCGCAAGCGCAGCGGATTTCGGTCTTTTCGTACTTGGGATGAATACCCTGTTTCATTTCTTTTCACCTCTCTCGGCTTATATAAAGATTACATAACGAATGAATTCTATCACACTATTACAAAAAATGCAAGTAAAATTTTCATTTTTTTTAAAATTTTTAATCACATCATTTTTATCTCTTTTTTCAGTGCCAGAGAATAGACATAAACTGCCTTCACACGGTAATCCGTACAGCGCTCAACAGCCTTGGCATAAATGCTCAGCTGTTCAAAGTGACGTTCACGCAGTTCTTCCTCGGTTACTCCCCTGTCCGTCTTGTAATCCACGATTACAATTTCGCCATCCTCTTCAAACGCAAGGTCAAGCATACCCTGAACTACAATCGTTTCATCGGCATAGCTTTCAGGTAAATCAGGATAGATTTCTGTAACAGACATAAGCATTGCGAACTTCTTTTCACGCATAACATTGGGTGAACTGAGAATACGCCTGCACAGATTAGAAGAATAAAAAGCTTCTATTTCTTCGGTTTTAAGCTCTTTTGCTTCCTGCTGTGTCAATCTGCCGTCGGCAACCATGGCTGCAACCTGTGCTTTCACATCGCTGTTGAACAAATCACAAAGCTGCATGAATTTGTGGGTAAGGGTACCTTTTTGAGCAGCGGTAAGTCCGCCTTTGTTCATAAAAGCGGGACGTGACGAGGCAAAAAAGCTCTCATCAAAGGTTTCATCCAGGAAACCCGATGCCTGCTTTTTTGAAACAGCACTGCTCAGGGCCGCATACGGATATACGTAATCCATGCGTTCCTTGATTTTTACAGCCAGCTCTTCATCGGGAGCAAAAGCAGTTATCTCCTCTTCGGCAGCGGTTATTTCCGGCTCTTCCGTGTGATAATCATCACACAACACGGCTTTCAGGTCAAAATCGGGCTTCAATATAAATCCGTCAGGATAAATGCCGAAGTGTGAATAAAACCCGCACGCCTGCATGTGTCTGCCGTAAACGGGAAGCAACCAATCAAGATTATTGTTTGCCGCTGCCGCATAACCGTAATCTATAATTTTGCCGCCGGAACAAAACGCAAGCGGAGCTGACAGCAGCTTTTCTTCCGGCTTTGCACATGAACCGATAAAGACAAGCTGTTCTTTGGCACGGGTCAAAGCAACATACAGCACACGTATCTCCTCAGAAAGCTCTTTAAGCGACGTTTCAAGACCGCACGCAATGTACGGCAGCGTTTTTAAGGATTTGCCGCTGGATTTATCGCGGAGAGTGAAACCCATTCCGTAGCTTCTGCTGAAGGTCATATTACCTTTTTGCGTATGGCGGAGATTTTCGGACAACTCTGCAAGTATACAAACACTGAATTCAAGACCCTTGCTTTTATGAACAGTCATTACTTTTACTGCATCGGCACTATCGGAAGCGTCTATCTGCGTGCCTTTCTTGCCGCCTTTATTCAGAAACCGCAAAAATGCAGAAAGTCCGCAGCCGCCTGACGAATCGAAGGCAGACGCCTTATCAAGCAGCGACCACAGATTAGCCACACGCTGCTCGGAATTAGCCATAGCCTGTGCCAAAGCTACTATATCCGTTTCATCATAGAGTCTGCGCAAAAACTCAGCCGCACCGCTGCCTATGCTGATACGTCTTACAGAATCAATGCGCTCAATAAAACGCTTACACTTTTCATTTCCCTTTTCGGCTGCAGCAAATACGCTACGGTACATGGGGGTATTACGCCTGACACCTATACGGATCTGAGAAAGCTCATCAACCGTAAAGCCGAATACAGGTGACATCATAACAGCGGTAAGCGGAATATCCTGCAAGGGATTGTCAAGCACCTGCAGCAAAGATACAACAATTCTCACCTCAGCAGATGCACCAAGCTCACCTTCAACCATGCTGACTGCAGGAATACCGATATTTTCAAGTGCCTGTGCATAATGACTCATACGTTTGTTGAAACGTGTGAGAATACATATATCGCCCGGGCGTATGGGACGCTGAGTATCACCGTCTTTTATAAGCTTTCCGCTTTCAAGCAGTTTTTTTATATAGCCTGCAATAAAATCAGGCTCTGTTGATTCCTTACTGTCTGCCCGCAGATAAAACTCAACATCAGACATATTACTCTCGGCATAGCTTGCCTTTGCATTGAGCCGCTCATTTTCATTATAGCTTATCTCGCCTGTTTTTTCGGACATCAGCCGCTCAAACAGGAAATTTACCGCATGCGTAATACTGTTCCGACTGCGGAAATTTGCACCGAGAGTTACCTTTGCCGGATAATTGCTGCCGTCAAAATCAGCAACCGCATCACGCCGCTTGAGGAATATTTCCGGCATCGCCTGCCTGAAGCGGTAAATACTCTGTTTGACGTCGCCTACAAAGAAAAGATTTTTTTCATTGTCGGATACTGCAGAAAATATCATGTCCTGCAGCTCGTTTGTATCCTGATATTCATCAACCATGATTTCAACATAGGATTCTGAAAGCAAACCGGCAAGCTGCGTCTTTTGCACAGCACCGCACTCATCCTTTTCCACCAACAAATCAAGTGCAAGATGCTCAATATCGTTGAAATCAAATTTCTCTTCCTGTTTCTTTATTTCGTATAATTTTTCAGTATACAGCTTAACACAGTCTGAAAAAGCCACCGCAACAGGACGCAAAGCTGCTCTGTCTGCTTCAAACTCAGCAGCAGTACAGCAAATCTTCTGTGCAATGTCAAGCACGGTGTCCTTTGCTCTGTCACGCCTGATTTTAACCGCATTTTTCAGTTCAGGATCAATTTTACGTTTGCGTGTAAACGCAGAAAAGTTCAGAGAATGAAGCGAATAAAAAAGGTCATCCCATTTTTTCTGTACCGCAAGGTCAAGCAGAGCATGATACATCTGCCTTTCCTCAAGCACAAGCTCATCCATAGCAGCAACTGTATCAGGGTCAGCATTTATATCGGAAAGCAGTTCACCTGCACTGTCCATAAGTGCACAGCAATATTCAAGCCGCCTTTGCGCTTCTTCAAGAATAAATAAGCCCCACACACTTTCCTCAACCGGCTCATCCGAAAAATACGGTGCAGTAAGCCGGTCCAGCTCATCTTCAGGGAAAGGATATGATGATATTGTCTGGTGAATTTCACGCACCGCCTGTGTCAGCGCACTGTCGTTTCCGCCGGTTGACAATGTATCGGCAAGTATACGGAAATCCTCTCTGCCCGATGCGTAAAGCTCACTGTAGACATCCTTTATTGCACGCTCGGAAAAGTTTTCGTTTTCACCCTCATCGGAAACCGCAAAATCCGCACTGATACCAAGACTCTGAAAGTTTTCACGCACAAGGTCAGCACAAAAACTGTCAATGGTGCTTATTTTTGCAGATTGCAGTAAAAGCTGCTGCTGCATGAGCCACGGATCTGCCCCGTCAGATATGCGTTTTTCAAGTGCCGCATCTATACGTTCTTTCATCTGTGCTGCGGCAGCCCTTGTAAAAGTAACAATAATCAGCCTGTCCGCAGGACATCGGTTAACGGTGTCGGTCAGACGTTGAATGACACGCTCTACAAGAACGGTAGTTTTACCTGAACCCGCAGCCGCACTTACAAGCAGCGAACCGTCACGTCCGTCAATAGCCATTTTCTGTTCAGCAGTCCATTCAGGCATCTTCTTCACCGTCCTTTGTAAGCACCGCAAGACATTCCTTGTGGCTCATTTTTTCATATTCGTTTTCTGCCGAATCACCTTCATGAAGGCAGATTGAAGAGTAAGCGCAGTATTCGCACTGCAGTTTATATGTGCCGCCAAAAACAGGGTGAGGTGCTATCATACCGTCATGGAGCTTTACACCCATAGCAATAACGCTGTCACAAATAATTTTTTCAAGCTGTCCGAACTGCTCCAGAGTAACAAGGCTGTCTGCCATACTGTTTCTGCCGGCAATAACCGTACCTGTACACTGTGTATCCGTTGAGTAGATCACTCTGTCATCATCAAGAACAAGACCCGACATTCTGCCGTCCGTTATAACTTTTTGAAGAATAACATCTTCACCGATAAAGCGTTCAAGTTTTTCGTCCTTACTCTTTGCAGGCACATAAAGCACACCTGCAGGCACAACGTTGCCGTAGCGCTCCTTACCGTTTGCACGTATTGCAAACAGATATAACAGCATCTGCATATTAAGTCCGTGCAGCACATCGTTAAGATTGAATTTTTTACTGCCCGTTTTATAGTCCATTACACGCACAAAAGTCCGGTCTTCGGTTCTGAGTATATCGACACGGTCCACTTTACCGCTGAGTATAACTTTGCTGCCATCCGGCAAATCAAGCTCATATGCAGGAATCTGCGGTTCACTGCCGCCAATCTGAAGTTCAAAATCGGCAGGCTCAAAATCGCTCAGCTTCATTTCATTTATAAGCCTTTGAGCAACAACGCACAGTGAATCACACAACCGCTCATACAGGAAAACAAAACGTGCATCCTTTTCTTCTGCTCCGCCCATGCTTTCAGCCAGAAAATCATCAAGTAAATATTTAATTTCTTCAACCAGGCTGTCTTTATTGAGTTCAATCAACTTTTTGCCGTACTTTGACACAAGGTTTTCAAGCACATAATGAACTACCGTACCGCCGAGTGCACTGTCAATTTCCGCTTTTTTACGTTCGTTAAGCTTAAGCCCATAACGGCAGAAATACAGGAAAGGACACTTGTTGAAATCCTCAACCCTTGTAGCGGATACGTTGATGTTGCTGCCAAAGAGGTCAGATGCAATTTTTTTATCGGCAATGCGTATACTCTCTGCATTACCTGTACGGTCAAGTGCTGACATACGGTCAGCATAGTTTGCTCTGCCGTCAAAGCAATACTTCAGGGTACTTTCAAGTGTGCTTTTTGTATTCCAACCCTTTGCGGCAAGCTCAAAAGCAGATGCTTCACTTTCGATAAGCTCAAGCTCAGAGCATGAAGTAATGTCTTTAACTGCGCATTGCGGCAGGCACGAATGCACCTTGGTTATAAGCTCTGAAGGTGCACTGTCGTTACCGCTGAAATCAGTTTTGCAGAAAGTAAGCCACAACCGTTCGCTCGCACAGCAAAGAGCGTTGTATGCAAGGTGTCTTTCTTCAAAAAACGTATACTGTGAAGGCTCTGCAACACGAAGTCCCATTTCTGTTAATATGCGCCTGTCCGAATCTCCAAGTACTCTGCCTGATGAAGGCTTTTTCGGGAAAACTCCGTCATTTACCCCGACAGCAAAAACAGCTCTGGGACGGTTGACCCTTATTCTGTCAGCTGAACCTATGGTTATTTCATCAATACCGCCCGGTATTACACCCATATCCTGCACACCCAGCACAAGATTAAACAGCTCTGCAAGACGTGCAGAAGTAACGGCAGCTTCACCGAGTGATACGGCAAGCTGGTCAAATATTTCCATAAGCTTGTCCCACACTCTGCCAAGCTCCATAGCTTCCGCTGTTTCACCGCTTCTGTCAAGCTCACGTGCAAGCTTTTTTAAGTTTTCAGGTACCTTTATTTCTGTCAGAAATTTATAAATCGCACTCAGCTTCTGCTCTGCTGTATATGCATTTTTTACCCGCTCGCACATACATTCAAGCGGCTGCACCACACGTTTACGCAGAGAATTTATATATTCAAGTCTTTCCCTGTCCTTTTCACTTTCAGCATTGCCCATGCCCGACGGATTAAAACTCCAATTTACAAGCCATTTTTTACCGTCGAGCTGCCAGAGATATACATACTCCTCAAGCTCGCTTGTTTCCTCAACAGAAAGCTCCGTAAGCTGCGTTTTCAGCAACCTGAAAACAGCATCGGTATTAAAGCCCTTGGCAGCAATTTCCGCTGCTGCACGAACAAGCACTACAGGCGGATAAACCGTTAGGGGCTTTCGTTTATCCTCAAACACGGGTACACCGTGCCTTTTCAGGGTGGAACGCAGTGCTTTGGAATATTCGCCCTCGCTGCGTGAAATAATCGCTATATCACGGCAGCGGTAGTTTTCTTCACGCAGCAAACGCTTAACAGTAAGAGCAACATAATCACATTCCTCATAGGCTGTACGAGCAGTAAAAATGCAGACCTCCTCCGCATTTCCCATATACACTTCGGGGTTGGTTGAATAAAGTGATTTTTCGAGTGTTTCAAGAGCTTTTGAAGCATATCTGCCGCTGTATTCAGGCGGAGATTCAAAGCCTGCAGCAGCACCGTTTTTCTTTGCAATATCAATCAGCTTTCTTGCCGTATCACGTACGCATGCAAAAGCCGAAACATCAAACCCGTCGGTATACACCTTATCGGTGCAAAGCGTGATATAAACATTTTCGCTCTGTGCAATCATACGGGAAATAACATCGGTTTCCTGAGCTGTAAAGCCCTTGAATCCGTCAATAAAAACAGTAGCACCGTTAAAATAATGCTCATCCTCAAGCTTACGTGCAAACAGAGTCAGCGTATCTCTGTCATCGGTAAACTGCTGCGAAACGAGCGCATCAAATGCAGCAGTAATCAGCGACAGGTCAAGCAGCTTCTTGCGCAGCATACCGTCAGGCAGCTTACGTGCTGATTTTTCAAGGTCTTCGGGAGCTACAGAGCATTTTTTAAACTCATCCGAAATTTTAAGCATTTCCGAAATAACAGCTGCACTGCGTGCAAAACGCCCGTAAATGCACAGCTTATCCGCAACCTGCTCGAGTGCAATGCTCATAAGCGCAACCCTGCCCGCATCGTCAAGATGCCGCACACCCTTGGTTTCACCTATTGCATTTTCCGCAAGGCGTGAAAAGCCGCAAACCTCAACCTTCATTGCCTGCTTTTCGCCAAGCAGGGTTATAATATTCTTTTCACTTGCAAAGGAAAACTGATCAGGCACAATAAGGTATATATTGTCCTTGCCGCTTTCAACAAGATTTTTTATTCTGTTCTGAACAAGTGTTGTTTTACCGCTGTTTATTCTTCCGAGGATAAGCTTGAGCATAACGCAAATCTCCCTATTACAGATAATTATATAATATCACAAATCAGCCGTTTGTTCAATTACAGTTTACCAATATTTGTGGAATGAAAAACGGACACGGACATGTTAAAATTAAATCAACTTTTTGTTCGGCAAAACAAACAGAAAGGATATGATTTTTCATGTTCAGACGACGATGTATATGCACTGTACTGTGCGCAGTATTTATTTTGAGCATCGCTTCTTTTGCAGCAAGTGCATCATCAACCTATCCTGTCGCAGGCAAAGTAACAACCGCCTCAGGCAACCTGAATGTCAGAAGCAGTGCAGGCGGAAGCATAGTATACTCTTTGCCCAAGGGCAGCTACGTTAACCTTATTTCAAATTCAAACGGCTGGTATCAGGTTGAATACCTTGCAGGGAAATACGGCTACTGCTCAGCAGACTATATTACACCTGTATCATCAAGCTACGGTGCAACCGTCAGAACAAATTCGGGCAGACTTAATGTACGCAGCAGTGCCGGCGGCACAATCGTGAATTCGCTCGCATCAGGCACACGGGTTTCCGTAATCAGCGAAAGCGGCGGCTGGTGCCGTGTGGTTTACTACGGCACAAACACCGGCTATGTAAGCAGCAGCTACCTTTCAAAAAACAGCTACAGTGCAGTAACGCTGAAGGTCAGCAACTACAAGCAAACCGATACACGCTGGGCAAACAAAAAAATCGGCTCAACAAAATACACAATCGGCGATATCGGCTGCACAACAACGGCAATTGCAATGACCGAATCATACCGCACGGGCACGACAATCTATCCCGATGCAATGTCAAAGAAGCTGAGCTATTCTTCAAGCGGTATGCTATATTGGCCGGATAACTATTCAAACACAACGGATTTCACAAACTATATGGAAACAATTTATAATCTGCTGCGTCAGGGCAAACCGGTAATTGTCGGCGCCAAAAAGGCAAACGGCAGCCAGCACTGGGTTGTGGTAACCGGAGTTTACGGAGTAAACACGCTCACGCCCGCAGCATTCAAAATAAATGACCCCGGTTCAAGCACACGCACTAACCTCGGTCAGTTCTTTACGGTTTATCCGTATCTTCACAGAATAGTCTGGTATAATTAGTTCTTGATTTAAACGGATTGTTTCTTTATAATAGAAGCAATCCGTTTTTATTCTGGAGAAAATATGAAAGCTAAAACATACAGTCTTACACTTACCGCACTTTTTGCGGTTATAACCGTTATATGCTCATGGATACAGATTCCTGCGCCAATCCCCTTTACCATGCAGACCTTTGCTGTATTTTTGTCGTTTTGTCTGCTTGGCGGCAAACTCGGGCTTGCCTCAACAGGGGTTTATATTCTTCTCGGCGCTGTCGGTCTGCCAGTATTCCACGGATTCACAGGCGGCATCGGAATACTTGCCGGTACTACCGGAGGGTACATTATCGGTTTTCTTGTAATGGGGCTTATATACCTGCTCATAACAAAAAAAGCAGGCGAAAAGCCGCTTGCCAAAGCTGCTGCCCTGACTGTAGGTTTAATCGCCTGCTATATTTGCGGTACGCTGTGGTACACCTTTGTTGCCGGTAACGGTACAGGTCTTGCAGCTGCTGTTATAACCTGTGTTCTGCCGTTTATTGTGCCGGATTCAATCAAGCTTGCGCTTGCTGTATTTTTGAGCGAAAAGCTGAAAAAGCATATAAAATTCAACCGCTGACCCGAAGCGAAATCTCGCCGCTGCCAAGCGTAGATATTTCACCGTTATTTTCAATAATCAAACCGCCTGAGTTATCAATTCCGATTGCACGGGCGGTATATTTTTGTCCGTTTATAAAGTAATCAATATCCTTGCCTATAACTATACTGAGCCTGCGGTATTCATCAAGCACATTTTCGGGCACAGCACCCAAAGGCAAATCAAATAAAGCGTTTGCAATTTCAGCACAAAGCCTTGCACGGTAATTATTATCAATTCCCAATGAACCTGCAATATCCCTTAATTCATCGGGGAAAGCAACAGTAGAAAGGTTGACACCTACACCAATAATAGCGCTTTTTGTTATGCCCTGCTTATAATCATTCACCGCTTCGCAAAGAATTCCGCAGACCTTTTTGCTGTCAACATAAAGGTCATTCACCCATTTGATGCCTGTTTGTATGCCGGTGACACTTGCAATTGCCTTTGCAACGGCAACGGCAGCACAGGTTGTAATTCCGACTGCATCGGCAAAAGCGCAATGCGGATGCAACAGAACAGACATATACAGCCCCGTTTTATCGGGTGAATAAAAAGTTTTGCCGTTACGGCCCCTGCCTGAAGTCTGCATGCCTGCAACCACCAGCACACTGCCTGTTTCACCGGAATCAAGCATACGCCTGATATAGCTGCTTGTGGAATCGACTTCATCCAGACATATAAGTCTGATATTCTTATTATTGAGTTTATCAAAAATCTGATTATACATACACTTATTCAACGGTTAAATCCGCAAAGGAAAAGCGGATAACCTTTTCAAGCTCCTTTGTGCTCATTTCAACGTGTCTGCCGATTTTACCTGCGCTGAAAACAACAGATTCGCATCCGGCTGCGGTTTTATGAAAAGTTGTACGGAAAAACTTTTTCATACCAATCGGCGAGCAGCCGCCGTGTACATAACCTGTAAGCGGCAATAAATCCTTGGCTTTTATCATCTCAACAGACTTTTCACCCACTGCCTTTGCAGCTTTTTTCAAATCAAGCTCATATTCAACGGGTATGACAAAAACATAATGATTTGCACTTTTGCCGACTGTGACAAGGGTTTTGAACACCCTGCTGCGTTCAATGCCTATAATATCCGCAGCCTCAGTACCGCTTGCTGCAACCTGAGTTTCATAAATATGAGGTATGTATACAGCCTTTTTCCGGTCAAGGATACGCATTACATTTGTTTTTTCGTCCATAATTTTTCACCGCTGATTCATAAATTAATGCCATTATACAACAATAGACAAAAACAATCAACCTAACAGTAAAATTACAGTTTAGCAGCGTGACGCTGCACCCAATGCCGGTGCGAAGCGCACACCGGATGCCGCCTATTGAAAAGTTTTATTAAGAAATAAAATACATCAACGGCTGAGATTAAAAAGCGTAAAAGCAATATCACTATAAAAATGAAAGATGCTGTGACTTTGAACGGAACAGGCTGACGAGCTGAAACTTAACTCATTTATCCGAGCGAGGGAACCATAGGCGGTATAGCAAACTTAAAAGTCAGATTTGCTTTTATAGCCGTTATGGCAGCAGAACAAAACATTTTTTGTTCTGTCTGCCGAGCGGATTAATTCTCGTCAGCCGTCGTGAAGTGCGCAAAACCCAAAAAGTTTTTTGGTTACTTTTGTAACGCTTGACAAAAGTAACAATATCTTTACTTTAAAATTCCGTACACAATCCCTCAGTCAAAATTGCAAGCAATTTTGACAGCTCCCTTTACACAAGGGAGCCTATTGGCAAACAAATTAACAGAGTAATAAACTATACTTTGTCGATATGTGAACTAATCGTTCATCCGATATGATATAAATCCCTGAGGGGATTTATATCGCTACAGTTTATCTGCGTTCCGCAGATAAACTGTAATTTACATGAGATATTCACTGTCAAATCCGTAGTATACAGTTGAGGGCGGGAAGGAGGAAATAGCATTGGACGACAGTAAGATAATTGAATTGTTTTTTGAGCGCTCAGAACAAGCAATAGCTGAGCTGTCCGAAAAATACGGCAACACCTGCAAAAGAATTGCTTGCAACATACTCGGCAATAACTTTGACGCACAGGAATGTGTAAACGACGCATATTTGGGTATATGGAACAAAATACCGCCTGAAACTCCCAAGCCTTTATCTGCGTATGTTTACCGCATTGTTCGAAACCTTGCAATAAAAAAATACCGCTCCAACACAGCGGCTAAGCGCAACAGCTTTTACGATTCAGCACTTGATGAACTTGAAAACTGCTTACCTTCTGACTTCAGCGTTGACAACGAAATCAATTCAAATATTCTCACAGAGGAAATCAACAGCTTTTTAAGCACGTTAAATCAGGAAAGTCGTATCATATTTGTTAAAAGATACTGGTTCGGCGAAAGCATTGCCGATATAGCAAAAGCTATGAAAAC
This sequence comes from Acutalibacteraceae bacterium, assembly GCA_045536235.1. GTDB lineage: Bacteria > Bacillota > Clostridia > Oscillospirales > Acutalibacteraceae > UBA8612. The sequence goes on from JAZSND010000054.1 coordinate 53,235, forward strand.
GAGCAGCCACAACATATCAGTACGCCTCTCACGCACACGCAAGGCTCTGAAAAAACATCTGACAGAAAAGGGGTTTGATATATGAAAAAAAGTGATATTTCAAAGGTAATCGGAAACATCAGCGATAATTACATCGAAGAAGCCGCTGACTACACAGCAAAAAAAGTAAGAATAACAAATATAAGAGATTTATTCATTAAAGCACCGGTTGCCGCAGCGGTAATAATCCTGCTGCTTGTCGCCACCATCGCCTATACAGCGGCAACCCGCACAAACTGGTCATCATCCGTTCAGTTTGATGACGGTTCAAGGGTTGAAATTATAGATAACGCATTGTTTAAACAAATACCCAACGACGCACCGAAAACTGAAGAATACGGTAATATGCTGCCAATGACACATGCAAAGGTTGAAGCAATACTCGGCTTTGATATTCTCCACTATGAAAAATCACAAAACCCTGAGCTAAACTATGACACCAGCCTGAACAAAGACGGCACCATTGCCCGTATTGACCTATGGTGGCCAAGAATATTAAGCGAAGGAGAAGAAAGCGAAAAGAGCATCAACCAATCGGTGTATATGTTAAACGAGGGTGCAGAGGAAGGATATATACTTCCCTTTATCGAAGGCATTGATGCTGCGGGCGAAAAGGAACTGCTTGATGAAATTCATATTGAAGAGCTTGATGTAAACGCAGTTTGCTACACAAGCGGCGGCGATTATGACAGAATAACAGTAACCTTTGTTTATGATAACGTGATGTATAGTTTCACCGGCAACGGTTATACGCTTGAAGAAATAATTGCTGTAGTAAAAGAACTCAAATAATACTTTTGCCATAAAAAAGGAACTGTTCCAAGCGGAGCAGTTCCTTTAAGTATTTTATTTAACAGGTGTTATTTCATAGAAGATTACGCCGTTTGCTGCAAGTTCATCCTCCAGAATGAGTGTATCGTTTTCTATAGTTGCCGTTCCGGTTACGGGAACAAGCTTTGAACACTCGGTATACTTATCATACAGCTGATTGAAATAGATTTCACGTGCTGCTGAATCGACAAGTGTAGTGGGATTATCAATACACGGGTCATCAGGTGACCAGGCAAAGCAGTCATCACCTATACCGTATGTTACCCTGTCCTCTACCCATTCGTCAAAGTAATTGCAATCATCATCAATAACGTATTTTGTAATCTGTACGGTTTGACCGTCAAACTCAGGCACATTAAGCTCCAAGCTCAGGTCAACTGACTTACTGTATGCAACATCGTTTTTGAAGTTATATGCCATTATGCGGAGTGTTTCTGACTGCGTATCATAAGCCGAAACAGCATCTACTTCTGTTTTGTAAAGCACACCGTTCTTGGTTTTTTCAACACCGACACGGTTCAAACCGGCAAAACCGGCTATATTCTTTGCTACGTGGTAGCTGACCGTGGGATTGCCCGTAAACAAGCCGCCCGAAAGATAGTACCATGAAGAAAAATAATCGCCGCCGATATCAAACATCTGTTTGTAAATACGTGCATCATAAGCCGCCTGATATGTGTAGCCGACCGTTCTGCTGAGCAGCTGCGAACCGTCTTTACCGGAAGCATTACCGCTGAGAATTCTGCCCTCATCTATACCGAAAATAAGATCTTGCAGACCTGCATTTTTCGCACATTCCTGAAGAAAAGCTATCGTTTCGAGCGCAGTATAGCCGCTTGTAAATTCACCGGGAGCCGAATCATAAAAAGAGCCTGTAAGGAAACAGATACGTGTACCCTTTTTGCCTGTTTTATAGTTTATGCCGTTTGCGCAGTGATCAATGAAAATATTCTCATCCCAAAGGCCCTCGGTAACGGTCATTGAATGTGCACCGACGAATACTTCTTCACCAATAACATCCTGCAATGCTGCAACCGTATAGTCATACAGCTTACAGTATTCTACAGCAGATTCCTGCGGGTCACCGCTCACAGCCATAAACCACTGTGCATTTTCATACTCGGTCATAACACCGAAACGCCAGGTCAGAAGTTCTTCCTTACCGAAGACATCAACAAGTGCCTGAGCCATAGCAGCCATATAATTATAATAAACATCATAATCATCAGGCGGATAGATATTTGTGCCGAAATCCTGACCCTCGTATGCGTTAGCAGAATATTTCAGCGGTACACTGCCAAGCTTCAGGTGAGGCTTCGCACCAAACTCAAGCACACCCTTGCAGTTATCAATAAGGCGTGTGAAATCATAATCGTCAAGCACGTCGGTATTTAACGGGTCTTTGAATAAATCTCTGTCTTTATTGCCGCCCGTACACTGCATAAACTGCACATACTCAACAAACTCACCAACATTATATTCTTCGTTAATCTTAAGGTTTGTGAACTGGTCTGAGCCGTTCATATCCCAGATATTTACATTGCTTACAACATTGGAAAGCTCACCGTATGAGGTCGATGTATCAACAGTAAAACTGTAATCGTTTACTATTTTGCCACCCGAAGAAATAATTCCGGGCAGAGCAATAATTAAAGAAAGTAAATATGAAAAGAAACTGATAATAGCGCTCAAATCAAACTCTCCTTTTTAATACCAACCGATTGCTCAGAACAGATTCCAGAAGCTCTTTGAGCCCATTGTTGAGGAAAGAGCCTTGCTTGCACCGCTGAGAAGATAGGTAATAACATCCAAAGCCTTCATCTCGAATTCGGATTTGTCCGAACCTTCGGTCATACCGATTTCAGCCATGATATTATTGAGTCTGTCCCTGGCTGCATCACATTCAGCTGCATCCCATACAGTCTTTTTGTAAACACTTACTGCGTTATTGTAAGCAGCAATGAATTCTTCTCTCTGCTCTGCGCCCGGATTTGCTGCGTTGAGCTTTTCTTCATTATAGCCGTCTTGACCGCCTGCATTATGGATAGCACCGTTAAGACCCTTTGAGTCACGGAAATTATTGAACTGCGGATATCCGCCGTTATTTACTCTTGCATCGGTAATGCTTTCATCAAGAACAACCTGTACACACTGGTGAATAACGTCCTTTGAGCTCTGGAGTTCAAGATGGCTCTGACCCTTGACATACCATGTGTGGTCGGGCAGATAGCCTGCACCGGCATCAATCATGCCGTCGGGTGAGATATAGCTTGCATCAATGGCAGGAACATAGTTATCGCCAAGTGTTGTGCCGGGAGCAGCACACTCAGCACCCATTGATGTGGAAGAAGTATTGATGATATTATCAGAGGTTTCTGTATAGTAGCTGTCAAGAATAGCCGGAATATCAAGTCCGTAACCGCAGATATTGAAAACATCAATATCTGTATTTTCAACGATGGACTTTATCTGTTCGGGATTGTCAAGCTGAGCCTGATAGTACTTATCCGTATCTTCTCTGAGGGGCTTACATTCAATACCTGTAAGGTACTTTTCTGCAAGTGCGGGATATTCGGAGCTCGGGATAAGACCCCACATTGTGGAGCAACGTGCCATGAGCTTAGCTATAAGTGTATTCTGAATTGTTGCAGCAAGTGCGTTTTCAAGGCACTCAATTCTGTTCTGGGGAATAAAGCGCAGAACAATATTGAGAAGATAGCCGAGCCATTCAAATTCGGGATCCATGAACATACCGAGGAGTGAGGGAAGGAAACCGGAATAAAGCAGATCATAATCGGTAAGCGTGAAATTGCCTGCGAAAACATCGCTCATAACTGTTGTGCCGTCAACAGCAGCAGCAACAAAAAGAACTCTGTTAAGGTCATCGCTGATTTCGTCAATACCGTTTTCCTCATCGTAGTAAAGGTCAAGATAAGCTGTACCGACCGCACCGCCAAGGCTGATAAATACTACATTGACCTTATCATGACCAGTCTGAGCCTTAACCATTTCAACAAAGCTGTTAAAACGCTCAGCAATATCGTAGAGGTTGCCGAAAGATTCATAGAAGAAATAGTAAAGATGGTCGTAGCCTATAAGCTCGCCGACTTCACTTACGTCAACTTCCTTGATGGCAGCACCCTTCTGGGTTCTGTCCTTGCCTGTGTATACGCTGAACTTATCATCATACCGGTCAGCCTCTTCAAGAGAATACAGGCATTCCTGAACGGATATGGGAGTTTTACGTGTACCGTCTTCGTTGAAGTAATGAACGCCGAGCAATTCATCAAAAATTTCTGTAAGCTTGTCGGTAAGTCCCATATCGGAACCTGTAAGCAGCATAAGAACAGCAGGCAGAATAACATCCATTATTCTGTTGCTGAACTGCTCAGCATCGACAAAATAGCGCATATCCATAGCTTCCATAATAGGCATGCCGTCGGAAGCTAACATATCCGTACCGTCTTCATTCTGGAGGTATACCTGTGACTGGAGAATACCGGGAACAATAATTGTCGGGCAGTTGCCGCAATTGCCGCCGCACTCGGTCTTAACTGTCATATCAGCATTTCCGGATGTTGCCGCAGAAGCGGAAACGACAGAGAAAAGCATTGTAACAGCAAGAATCACAGAAAGAATTTTCAGCATTTTCTTACGCATTTTAATTTACCTCGCTTAGGTTTATTGTAAATTTATTGTTTATGAAATTTAATCGGAACAGCCGGTACACCTACTGCTGTACAGCCGTCCGGTATATCTTTGACTACAACCGAGCCGGCACCGATTATTACATCAGAGCCTATTGTTTTACCCTGAATAATATTTGCACCTGTACCGATATCGGTTCTGTCGTTAATTGTAACATTACCTGAAACGCTCACCAACGGGTTAAGCGTAACAAAGTCGCCTATTACACAGTCGTGTCCGACCGTGTTACAGCGGTTTGAAAGAAAGAAATCACCTATTCTGATATTAACAGTGATAACGTTTGCACAACATATTATGCAGCCCTCACCCATTTCAACAAATTCAGAAATCTTCACATCGGGTGCAATAATATTCGGAAACATGATATTGCTGTTTGACTTTAACCGTTCAACAACATTCCTGCGCAGTACGGGATTACCCAAAGCAACAGCAACGCCGATTTTTTCCTTTCTGCCAAGCAACCATCCGGTATTGCCGACAACAGGAAAATTATTAATTACAGTGCCTTGCTTTGCAGGGTCATCATCAACAAAGCCGAGGACATTAAACTCGCTGCCTTCGCTCAGCTGCCACATAAGCTCCCTGCCCATACCGCCGACACCGTAAACCACCAGATCTAAAACAGACATATGTATCCCCTCTTATTCTGCTTTGGGAAGCATAAGCTCCTTGAGCGTACGTTTGGGCACAAAGTGTTTTTCGTAACCGTCACGGTAATATTTAACGTCACCGTCTTTGATATCAACTATTTCAACAGTTTCCTTCGGTCTGCCCAGAGCGATTACAAGACGCGGCCTGATATGCTCAGGCAAAGCGAAAACCTCAGCCATTTTTTCCTTATTGAAGCTGCCTATCATACACGCACCGATACCCATATCCATAGCACCCAGCACAAGCGTCTGTGCGCAGATACCTGCATCGATCTCAATATCCGCTGAAATTGAATTATCAAAACAAACAAGTATGTATGCAGCAGGCACATTGCCGTTATACGGCGGCTTATCTGTCAGATAGCCTGCCCAGCCAAGCAGTTCAAAAACCTTACTGCAGGCTTCCTCGCTGTTGGCGTAGGCAAATTTTATTGACTGCGTGTTGGCTGTTGACGGAGTATATCTGCAAAGCTCAATCAGACCCTGCAGCTGCTCATCGTCAAGTCTGTATGCAGGGTCAAAATTGCGGTAGCTTCTGGTTGCTTTTACAAGTTCGGAAAACATAGGGATTTCTCCTTATTTTTATTCTGCTGCACGCATTTTTGCAAGGTCACGGTAGTTGATTAGTTTAATACCAAGAGAATCAATGTGCTGCTTTGTCTGCGGGTCGGAGAAGAGCTTGTATTCCCAGACTCTGCGCTCCCAGCAGCCTGTTGTGCCCTTGAGTTCATCTGTTTCATATGCGGGATGAATATATGTTTCAATTACACCTTCGGGATAGCCGCGGTACATTTCGTAGATGTATTCCTTGAAATTCTCGTAGCTGTCCTTCTGCGGGCCGGACCAGTCACCTGGCATAAGGTAATCGGGCATAGCAACGCCGAGGGATTTACCGTAAGCAACAACCTTATCAATAAGACCCTTTACAAGCTCAGGCGGAACCTGAACATCAAGCATTGTGTTGCCGAACTGTGCCTCAGTAAAGTTCATGGGCATACGAAGCGGCAGCTTATATTCGCCTGCTATCCTGATCATGAGCTCAAGCAGCTCAAAACGACCTGTTGCAACGCCGTAGAGGGAACCCATGTGATTATCAAGGTGAGAAGGATTAAGACCGAGTGCCTTGAGCTTTTCAATCTGTGCTCTGACTTCTGCTTCAACCTCATCAAGGTCAGCATGCTCTTCAAACTCATCACATTCGTGATAGAAATATCCGTCCTTATCTCTGAGAGATGAATTTGCACTGCTGCTGACGGGACCCCAGCGGTAATTATCCCATTCGCTTGTGGTTGTAAGGTGAACACCGATAGCAAATTCGGGATGCTCCTTGGCAAACTTAACAGCTTCAGGTGCCCAACCGCAGGGAGCCATGATTGTTGATGAAGTTATACCGCCGGATTTAAGCAAATCAAATACACCGAAATTGGCTGCACGGCACATGCCGAAATCGTCAGCGTTTATAATGAGATATCTTTCCATTTTTTAATTCCTTTCCGTAAATATAATGTAAATTTATATACACAAATTATTATAATATTTTCTATTTGAAAAGTAAAGTATCAATATACCTAATTAATCAAGGTGATTTTTGATAAAATCGACTATCGCCTGCGGATTTTCAAGACCGTGCGGATGATGGTTGCAACCCGGCTTCATAAACAGCTCAAAATCAATACCGTTTTCTTTATAAGCTTTTTCAAGCAGAATTCCGTTTTCCGTATACGGCACTATTGTATCACTGTCACCCGAAACCATAACAACGGGAATTTTGTTCTCAATAAGCTGCGGTATTTTATCCTGCGGCATATCACGGTAACATATAAGCTCGGAAATGCCGTTCATACCGAGCGCACCGAGAATTTCAGAAAAGTTTTCATCATCCGAACGCTCACCTATACCGAATCCGCACGGACAGCTCATATAATTGATTACGGGTGCATCAATATAAATACATGAAACAAGCTGCGGATAACGTGCAGCAAACTTGACCGCTATAAGACCGCCGCAACTCATTCCCACAGGAATACATTTGTTATCAAGAGAATACTTTTCCGTTACATATTCAACAAACCTTGCTTTTCTGTCAAGATCGGTATCCGTACCCCAGCGGTTATCATTTTTAATGTAACATAAATAAAAGCCTTCTTCGAGCAACCTGATTTCCGTTTCAGGAAACGCATTCCAGTATTCTGTTTTTATTGCAAGAAAAGGTCTGACAACCTGTTTAACAGGTATTACCACTCTCGCCTCATGACCTTCAAATTCAAATTCAACACACTCAAATCCGTTCCAGAGCATAAAAAGCACTCCCAGTTTTCATTTCCTACAATTATATAAAAAATCATATTAAATAACAAGACAAAACCGCATATTATATCAAACAGCTCCACAAAAGCTAAAGAAAAATATTTTTTATATTTTTTTCAAAAACCTATTGACAATTTACGAAAATCAGCTATAATAACAGTAACGATTATCGTTATTGAAATCGGAGGTGATAAAAATGGCAACAAAATACAGCCGCCAACGTGAGATGATTCTCAACAACCTATGTTCAAGAACCGATCACCCCACAGCCGACGAGCTGTACATTAACCTCAAAGAGGAATTGCCGAATTTGAGTTTAGGCACACTTTACAGGAATCTGGCTATGCTCAGCGAAAACGGAACAATACTCAAATTCCATTGCGGCACGGCCGACAGGTTTGACGGAAACAACAACCTGCACTACCACCTGATTTGCGAAAAATGCAACAGGCTTTACGATCTGGACCACTCCCCTTTGACCGAGCTTGACAGTATGTTTGCCGCCGGTTACAAAGGAAAAATCAATTCACATCTTTTAGTTTTTTACGGACTCTGCGAAAGCTGCAACCAATCCGTTTAAATAATCAAAACAAAATTTAAATTATATTTTGGAGGAAAATTATTATGAAAAAGTATGTATGCTCAGTTTGCGGTTATGTTCACGAAGGCGATTCAGCTCCCGAAAAGTGCCCCCAGTGCGGTGTTCCTGCTTCCAAGTTCAACGAGCAGAGCGGCGAAATGAGCTGGGCCGCTGAGCACGTTCTCGGTGTAGCCGAAGGCGCTCCCGCAGAAATCATCGAAGGTCTCAGAGCTAACTACATGGGCGAATGCACAGAGGTAGGTATGTACCTTGCTATGGCTCGTGTTGCTCACAGAGAAGGCTACCCCGAAATCGGCCTTTACTGGGAAAAGGCTGCTTATGAAGAAGCAGAACATGCTGCAAAGTTTGCAGAGCTTCTCGGTGAAGTTGTAACAGCAAGCACAAAGAAGAACCTTGAAATGAGAGTTGAAGCTGAAAACGGCGCAACTCAGGGCAAGTTTGACCTTGCAAAAATGGCTAAAGAGCTCAACCTTGACGCTATCCACGACACAGTGCATGAAATGGCACGTGACGAAGCAAGACACGGCAAGGCATTCGCAGGTCTTCTTGCAAGATATTTCGGTTAATCCCCTAACCTTATAAATAACGAAGAGTGGCTTTTCAGCCACTCTTTTTGTTTTGCATCACAAAAGCGGAGGGATTTCCCTCCGCTTTAACTATTCGGCATATTGAAATTTACTTATTAACAAATTTGACCGCCGTGCCGTACACAATAACCTCTGCGGCACCCTGCATAACGGCAGAGGATGCATAACGGATATTCACAACAGCATCTGCACCGAGCTCTTCGGCTTCTGCAACCATTCTCTTTGTAGCAAGCGCTCTTGCCTCGTTCATCATCTCATTATATGCCTTTAATTCTCCGCCTACCAAAGTTTTAAAACCTTGTGTAATGTCTTTTCCGATATTCTTTGATTGGATTGTGCTTCCTTTTACGAGCGACAGCGTTTCTAATTCTTTTCCGCTGATATAATCAGTATTTACCAATATCATCTTCTTCACCTTTCTTTATTTCATTGATTCTTTCTATGCAAACTTTGACCATTACTGCCGATAATACAAAAGGAACAATACCCAGAACATATTTCCATATACCATCAAGCAGTGTGATTAAAAAGCCAAAGTAAACAACATAATAAACTATCACGATAACTGAAATTACAATCGGTGCAATCATTTTCTTTCTATGGGATTTCAATTTTATCACCTCGTTGAATTCAAGTTTATCAGTTAATTTTATTATATCATACAGCATGCTGTTTTTTCAATCTGCACCGACAAGTTTTCACAAACAGGTATAAAGTCAGCTTCACTTATGATAATTGAGGTTGTTTTGTTTTTTATATTATTTTCTGTTTCCGTCTTTATCAAATGTTTTCTTTAAGGATTTTTCGGTAAGAATGATTGAAACAAATATAAATATCAGCTGAAAAAACGTCAGAGCGGTTGCAACATTGCCTACAGCATCTTTATCTTTACCGAACAGGAACGCCATAACAATAACCGAAAACGGCAGTAAAACAATACCGAATCTGCGCCAGAGCTTACCGCAGAAGTTGTGTGCAAATTCCCAGGTATCTTTATTTTTTGTTGACATATTTGTTCTGTAACCGAAAAGCATATTTATTTCTTTCGGAGCCTTTTTGATAAAATAACTGCCGAATCCCAGCATTATCGAAGGGATCAGCAAAACCGTCAAAAGCATATAAATCCAAAAGCCCATATTAAGCCCTCTTCCAAATAAAAAACAGGTAAAACAGTACAAGCCGTCATACTTGTAATTATATCAAAGTGAATCTGCAATATCAAGAATAAGTCTTTCGGTTTTTTCCCAACCAAGGCAGGGGTCTGTAATGGATTTGCCGTAGACACACTCACCAATCTTCTGAGCACCGTCCTCAATATAGCTTGCAATCATAAAGCCTTTGACGAGCTTTTTGATATCGGCATCATGGCGGCAGCTGTGAAGAACCTCTTTTGCGATACGAATCTGCTCAAGATATTTTTTGCCGGAGTTAGCATGGTTTGTATCAACAATCAGGCCGGGATTGACTAAACCGCTATTTGAATAGGCTTCAGCAAGGTGAACCAAATCTTCATAATGATAATTTGGCATTGACTGACCGTGTTTATTGACATATCCTCGAAGTATAGCGTGAGCCAAAAGATTACCTTCGGAATGAACTTCCCACCCACGGTATATAAATGTATGCTTATGCTGTGCAGCGGTGATGGAATTCATCATAACGGAAATATCGCCGCTCGTAGGATTCTTCATACCCACAGGGACGCTCAGACCGCTTGCAACAAGCCTGTGCTGCTGATTTTCAACAGAGCGTGCACCGATTGCAACATAAGCCAGAATATCGCTGAGGTATCTGTAATTTTCGGGATAAAGCATCTCATCTGCACAGGAAAAGCCTGTTTCACTCAGCGCACGCATATGGAGCTGACGGATTGCAACAATACCCTTATACATATCGGGCTTTTCGTTGGGATTGGGCTGATGAAGCATGCCCTTATATCCATCGCCCGTTGTTCTGGGCTTGTTTGTATAAATACGGGGTATTATAAAAATTTTATCCTCTACTTTTTCCTGTACCTTACGAAGACGGGAGATATAATCAATAACGCTATCCTCATTATCAGCTGAACACGGGCCGATAATCAGAACAAGCTTATCGCTCTTACCGCTGAAAATGTCGCTGATTTCCTCTGCTCTTTTTTCAACCAGCTTTCCAAGCTCAGGCACAAGCGGATACTGCTCCTTAACATCCTTCGGGATAGGAAGCTTTCTTTCAAAAATCATACTCATGGATAAAACACTTCTTTACTGAAAAATATTTACTATGGTTTGCAATTTTACAACATTACCTTAGAATTTGCAAGTATTATTTTAATAAATAATCGGATAATCATATAAAAAATCAAGTTTTTTTAAATAGGTACACCGCGGTGAATCGCTGAAATTTTTGCTGTTGGTTGCATGATATACCATATAGATATCACCGTTTTCACGGTACAAAAAGCTGCAATGACCCGTATGATAAACATTCTTTTGCGGCTGCTTTTTGTATACACTTATCGGGCTTTTATACCAGGCTTTCGTATTCATAACATCATAGCCGCAAAGGGTCAGCAAGCCCATACAGTATTCGCCAGAACTGTAACCGCTGCCGGAATAGAAAATATAGGTACTGTCGCCTTTGTAAAGTACGGCAGGTGCTTCATTAACCCACCAGCCATGCTTTTCCCACTTATACTGCGGACGTGAAAGCATGACTGCGCTGCTGTTGCCGTTTTCATCGGTTCTGAGTGTGTACGGATTTTCCATTTCGCTGATAAATATACATTGATGTGCCGTATCAACATAGCCGGAAAATACGTAATAAAGCTTGCCGTCCTTTTGCAGATAAGTACCGTCAATATTATTGAGTCCGTCAGGTGCCAACATACCTTTAAATTCATATTCACCGAAAATATCCTCTGTTTTGCTTTCAAGCACAAAACCGTAGCGGTAGTAATCGGTATGGCCGTCATATTCTCCCGCTTCGGGCATTCTGCCCCGCTCAACGGCGTTTTCATCAAAAAGCGCACAGGCGACTATATACCACCTGTCTCCTATTTTGTGAATCTCAGGTGCCCATACATCACGCACAACACCGTTGCTTCCGGCTGAAAAGACGGTTTTTTCCTCAATCTGTGTTGTATCGTTAAATGCAGCTATCCTCCGTATAACGACACCGCCGCCCGTTGTATAGGTGTAGTATGTATCCTCTCCGTCCTCAACAATAACAGGGTCACCGCCGTTTGTATTGTCTACCGGATAATCATATTCATCCGGTGAAAAATCAAAAATCCCGGCAAACTGTACCAATGCAGCAAAAATAATGGCAACCGCTCTGTAAAACACCGACACTGTTATCACCTTACTTGTTCAGAATTTCTTTAAGCTTATCAGGATTTCTTGTTGTAATGTTATCGGGAGCAAAGTAAATAATTTTATACATATCGCTTTCTTCATTTACGGTCCAGATTGAAACAAGCAGACCATTACTATGAAAGAAATCGACAAGCTCTTTGGTAGCGTTTTGCTTATTCATATTTATGCCTACAGCACCGTTTGATTTAACCTTATCAACAAGCGACTGAAGATACGCTTCTGTGTGTTTGCGCTCACTCTCAACATCAAGGTTAAGATAATATTCCACCTCAGGTGAATTCTGTCTGACAGGCTCAACAAAATCCTCATTTACGCCTGTATAGAATATGCGGTCAAGTATACCGTACTTTTCTGCAAGAGGTGCAACGGTTTCAAGGGCATCTACACTTTTTATATCCACATTTACTCTTAAGCCCTCGTATTCACTTACCTTTTTGAAAGCTTGGTCAAGTGTCACTTCATCACCCTTGGGTGCATCGTGTGCAAGGACCGGTGTGCCGTCATCGGTAAAATTCAAATCAAATTCGACAATATCGGTGCCGAATTCAACTGCTTTTTCAATTGATTCAAGCGAATTATCCTCCGTACCGACACAGCCTGTGTGTGCGGTATAAGTAAAGCCATCCGGCAAGGATAAAGGCTGGCTTTTATAATAATCAAGCTGTTTTTTCTGCATCACTAAAACCACCGTCCCCACTATTGCAGCAACAATCAAAACCACAACTGCAATTATGATGAATTTTTTGTTTTTCATGCTATCGGTCCCTTTATTTTAATATATAATTACTTTACGTTTCCTGATATTTTTCAGCCTGAAGCCTGAACATATAGGCATATTTGCCGTCCTTTGCCATTAACTCCTCATGGCTGCCGCTTTCGACAATTTCGCCGTTTTCAAGCATGTAGATAACATCCGCCATAACAGTTGTTGAAAGACGGTGTGAAATAAAAATAACCGTTTTATCGGCAGCTGCCCTGGACATAGCTTCATTGAGCGAATATTCGGAAACAGGATCAAGGTTTGCGCTGGGTTCATCAAGCACAGCAAACGGACAATCCTTATAGAATGCACGTGCGACGGCAACCTTCTGTGCCTCACCGCCCGAAAGTGACAACCCGCTTTCATCAAACTCACGCAGCAGAATTGAATCCGTTCCGTTGGGCAATTCTTTATTGAAGCTGCTTTCTTTGAGCGCTGCCATAACCTTTTCTTTATCCGGACATTCTTCCATACCCACATTTTCGGCAAGTGTTGCGCCGAAAAGCGAAAAATCCTGAAAAACGGCAGCATAGTTTTCATGGTATGATTTTATTTTCCAATCCTTGATATCTGTGCCGCCGACGGTAATTCTGCCGTCAGTCACATCATAAAGACGAAGCAGAAGATTGGTGAGCGTTGTTTTACCGGCACCGTTGTAGCCGACAAGAGCAATTTTCTGATACGGCTTTATTTCAAGGTTGATGTTTTTAAGTGTAGGCGCATCATTGCCGGGGTAAGTAAAGGAAACATTCTCAAATTTAATGAGCTCAGGCTTATCAAATTTCTTTTCAAGCGTACCGTCCTTTATTTTTTCCTCAGCGTTCATGAACCTTTTGAACTTTTCAACATAAAGTCCGTTTTCACGGAAGGTTACGGCAAACCATGTCGTCAAAGCAAACGCACTTGAGCTTACAACGCTGACACCGTTAAAGGTTGCGGCAAAATCGCCCATACTGACTTCTTTTGTAACAATCGCTTTGTAGCCCATATAAAGTGTGACACCAAAGCTGATAAGAAGGGTCAGCGGCAGACTGTCCTGCGAAAAGTAAAGCACGCACTGTTTTCTCAAAAACGGCGCAATTGTTTTTATACGGTCATAAATGTTTGTGACATATCTGCGCTCTATCATTTCACCTGCCGGGTTAAGGCGAAGCTCCTTAGCATAGTCCTGAAGATAAAACACACGTGAAAAATAGAGATTTTTTCTGTCAAGCGGAGTCATAGCCTGTTTTTTACCGACATTGACCTTTGCAATAAATCTGCCAAGCGGCACCATAATACCGACACAGGCAAAGATGAAAACAAAGCTCATGGGGTCAATAGTCACAATTACAGCGGTAATTGAAAGAATTGAAACAAGGTTGCTGACTATTCGCTGCGTGCTGCTGATAACGCTGTCTGTTCTGTCGCTCATAGAATTCATGGCGAGCACAAAATCGTTATAAAAATCCGGATTGTCATACGATTCAAAATCCATCTTTGCTGCCTTTTCATAAATGGCAGAATACATTTTATGGTAAAGCTTTTCTTTTTGCTGAGGCAAAACAATTTCGTAAAACAGCGTATTGAGCAAATTACCGACCACGATAAGCACAGCAAAAGCAACAAACGCAACAGCTATGCGGTAATAATCTCCACCCTCGGTCACTACATCAATTATGTATTTGAGCAGCACCACATTTGAAAGAATCCACGGCACGTTCGTCATAACATCGCAAAGGATGTAAACCGAAAGCAGAAACGGAGAATTCTTGCTGATAAAACGCAGCATATACAGATAATTGAGTATGCTGTGAGATTTTTCTTTCGGTGCTTTTTTATTTTTCATCCGTGCCGCCCTCCTCTCTGTAGCCTGATGCCTGAAGGGTAAACATTTTGCAGTATTCTCCGCCGAAATTCATCAGGCACTCATGCGTACCCTGTTCAATCAGCTCACCGCCGGCAAAAACCAGTATATTGTCACTTCTTGTGGCACTTGAAAGACGGTGTGATATATAGATAACCGTTTTATCCTTTGTGCCTTCCATTAAGTTATCGTACATTTTCGATTCGGCAACAGGATCAAGCGCTGATGACGGCTCATCGAGTATAGCCACATCAAAATTCTTTGCAAACATACGTGCTATGGTAACCTTCTGGCTTTCACCGCCGGAAAGAAGAGCACCCTCGTCGTCAAACTCTCTTGTAAGCAGGTTATTTATACCGTCGGGTAAGGTTGCGATTTTATCGTAAACGCCGCTTTGCTTCAAGGCTTTTTCAGCAGTAGGAAGGTTGGTATCGTCAACCTCCTGTATAAGCACGTTTTCCGCAACGGTCATAGCAAAAATACGGTAATCCTGAAATACGCTTGCAAATTTTTCACGATATTTCAACAAATCGTACTCCTTGATATTCACGCCGTTATAGAGGATTTCACCCTCAGTAACATCGTAAAGGCGCATCATCAGCTTTGAAAGCGTTGTTTTACCGGCACCGTTATGACCGACAACCGCTATACTTTCGCCCTTATTTATCCTGAACGAAATATTTTTGAGCGTATAATCTTTCTTTTCGCCGTATCTGAATGAAACATTTTTAAATTCAATGCTTTCAAATTCGCCGGGTATGAGTTCGCCGCCGACTACTTTAGGCTCATAAGCAAGAAACTCACGCAGATTCTGCACCCAAAGACAATGCTTTTGCTGCATGGTAAAATAGTGCGCAAGCTGATTGAGCTTATTACGGCAGTTGGTAATAGCCGAAATAAGAACGGAAAAATCGGAAACAGCAAGGTTTTCAAGGACTATCAGGCGGTAGCAGCCGTAGCCGAAACCGCCGCCAACGGGAATAACCTCACCGAAGAAATCGCTGAGCGCTTCAAGCAGAGCTATTTTCCAGCCGTATTTTTTTATAACTTTGATGTTGTTGTCTATAGCCTCGCTGAAGCGGCGCTTTACAACGGTAAAAATATCGGTTGTTTTTATTTCCTTGGCAAAATCCTTGAGCAAAACCGTCCTTCTGGTGTAGTCCTTCTGCCTTTCAAACGGTGTCATAACCTTTTCTTTTTCAAACTCCACCGCATTGCGCTTGATTCTGAACACCATAACGATAAGCGGACAAGTAACAAACGCAAGCAAAAACGGATCCAGACTGTAAAGATAGACAGCAAGAAAAATAATACTTACCACCGAACCGAGAGTCCAGCCTGTGCCCTCGATAATACGCTTAAAGCCGTTCCTTTCAATAACCCATGTGGCACGGTTGTAGTTATCGAAAAAATCAGGATCCTCATAACAGCCAAGCTCAACCTCCTGAGCTTTTTTGAAAATAAGGTTATTAAGATATCCCTCACATTTTATTTCAAACTTTTCCCTTACAGGGTGGAAAACAATGTACGAAAACAGGTCAACAGCTATTTTGCCCAAAACTATCAGACCGATTTTTACGGCAAATTCACGGAAAGTACCGTTGCCCTCGATAATCGAAATTGCAGTCTGTAAAAACATAACATTGAAAACTACTGCGTAATACACGTTTTCCGCAATATATGCAAGATAAATCAAAAGCACTGAAAACGGCGCACATTTAAAGCCGCATCTGATCATAAACCACGTGTTGCGGAACACATGCGCCTTTGCCTTGAAATCAACAGTACCTCTCATTTAAAATACCTCTCCATTAATTTCAGTAACAGAAATAAGGATAACACTTTTGACAGTTATATTCAAGTAAATATTTACAGTTTTCTTGACGTGACTGAATGTTATGATATAATTAAATAAATTTCAAATAAGGAGCGATAAGCATTTATGGATAAATATGCAAGATTCCGTTTTCAGCCCTGCATTCCTCTTGGCGAAGACGGACGCTGTGTTACAGCCTCACTCAAACACATTATGCTCTCCCGCAAGGCTGCTGGCGAAGGCATGGTACTGCTCAAAAACGAAAACAACGCTCTTCCCCTCAAAAAGGGTGAAACCGTTGCACTTTTCGGTAAAGCAACAATTGAATACATAAAGGGCGGCGGCGGAAGCGGCGACGTACATACACCCTACATCAGGAATATTTATGAAGGCTTTAAAGAAAAAGACGTTTCTGTTTATATGCCGCTGGTTGAATTCTATAAGGATTATGTTGAAAAAGAAAGTGTAAATGTACTCACACAGGAGCAGATAAACGCTCGCTGGGATATAGTCAACAACATGGAATTCTGCACAGAGCGTGACGACATGACCTATGACACCTTTGCTGCCATGCACGTAACAGAGGCAGAGGTTTCCGACGAAATGATTGAGGCTGCTGCAAATAATGCAGATACGGCAATCATCACGCTCAGCCGTTTTTCCGCAGAGGGTGTTGACCGCAGACCTCAGGGCGGTGACTACTATCTGTCAGACCTTGAAAAAAGCCTTATTGACAGAGCGGGAAAGCTCTTCAAAAAAGTTATCATAGTCATTAACTCCGGTGCAACAATCGACTGCGAATACTTTGCAGAAAACAATGATGTTGACGCTGTTTTGTTCGCATGGCAGGGAGGAATTGAAGGGGGCAGTGCTATTGCTGACGTGCTTTGCGGCGATGTCAATCCGTCAGGCAAGCTTGTTGATACAATAGCAAAATCATATGATTATTTCCCCTGCAAGGATGATTTCTGGGAATGCTTTGACCACCTTGACTATTCCGACGATATTTATGTCGGCTACCGCTATTTTGAAACTATTCCCGGAGCAAAGGACTATGTCCGTTATCCTTTCGGTTTCGGACTTTCCTACACAAGCTTTGAGCTGAACGGAAAAGTCTGCTGCGAGAGCGAAGGAAAGATTGTAGCTGTTGTAACAGTTGAAAATACAGGTGATACAGCAGGTAAAGAAGTTGTTCAGCTTTATTATAGTGCACCTTACATTGAGGGCGGCATGGAAAAAAGTGCAATCTGCCTTGGCGGTTTTGATAAAACAGAACTTCTTCAGCCCGGTGAAAATGAAATTCTCACAATTACTTTTAAAACAGAAAACATGGCATCTTACGATTACCAAAACAACGAAGCATGGGTTCTTGATAAAGGCACATATAAAATAATCGTTGCAGACAACGTAAGAAACCACATTGCATCGTACGATTATGAAATCAGCGAAACTAAAATAATCAAAAACGATGCTCAGACAGGCACAGAAATTGAAAATCTTTTCGAAGATGTTTACAGCGGATATGAGATTATGTCAAGAGCAAATGCGCAAGACACATACCCTGTTCTTCGTGAACTTAACAAAGACGATTATCTGATTGATGTTGATAAAGTCCCTGAACCTGCAACTGAAGGCGAAAAGCCGAAGATGGGTGTTAAATATGATAAAACCATAACCTTGCAGGATGTTGCAGAAGATGAAAGTCTGTGGGATGCTTTCCTTGACCAGCTTACACTTGACGAAATGACTATGCTGGTTATTAATGGCGGATACGAAACTCACGGAATTGAACGTCTGGGAATTCCTCACACAATGGATAACGACGGTCCTTCAAGCGTAAAAGGCAGAAACGGACTTGTTTATACAGACAGCGGCACAGCATACCCTTGCGCCACTGCAATAGGCTGCACATGGAACACAGA
>JAZSND010000039.1:0-18783 GCA_045536235.1 Acutalibacteraceae bacterium
GCATATCCTCTATCTAAGCTTTTAGGAATTTCTATTTCTGTTAGAGATATACACCCATTAAAAGCATGTGTTCCCAATCTTTCAAGTGATTTAGAAAGAGTTACACTCGAAAGATCTGTGCAACCATAAAAAGCAGAACTATCGATTTTTGTTACGCTGTCAGGAATGATAACCTTTTTCAAAGCAGAACAATTATTGAAAGAAGAACTGTCTATAACCTCAAGCTTATCTGAAATATTCACCGCAGCAAGAGATGAACAATTATAGAATGCATAATAACCCATTGTTTCAACATTGTCGCCCATCATAGCGTAATCGAGAGATTTACAATTATAGAACGCTCTGTCGCCGATTGTTGTGAGTGCGGCATTGAAGTTAACGGTATTAAGATTTATGCAACCTTCAAATGCAGATTTGCCGATTGAAATAAGATTATCGGGCAAGTTAACCTGCGTTATGGATGTTCTGTTTTTGAAGCAGTTATCTGCAATGCTCGTTACTTCGTCGGGAATATCAAGCACACTTCTGCTGCCATTGTAACCTGTAAGCACACCGTCAGAGATAACATAATTCACGCTGTCATCATAAGTATAGTAATTAAGTGCATAGCCTTCACCCGAGTCTATTCTTTCTCTGTTGATTGCACGGTAAAGGGTAATACCGCCTTTGTGCTCAATCGTATAATCTGTTGCTGTATTATAGGTTACCTTTCTGCTGGTTGAAAAATTTTCGGCAAGTGAACCATAAGCAAACTCATATTCCCGGATAATGTTATTAACTGATGCTGTATCAGCATAGATTGAACCGCAATCATAAACAGTTATTCCGTTTGTACCAACAGATGTAATTATCATAAGATGCGGACCCTTTTTGCCGTGGCAAGACAGCAAATCGCCCACCTTTGCGCTTGAAAGCAGGGCCTTTACCGAAGAAAGTGTAACAGAACTGCCGACAAGCTGACCCACTTTTTTGAGGTTGTCTTCCTTACCAATTTCGTATTGATCAACAAAATCTACCGCCGGCTGCATTTTAATATCATAAAGCATATAGAAAACTTTAGCTGCAAAGCCACGATTGCCACGGCAATAACCGAATTCTTCCGTAAATGTTTTGCCGTTGTTCGGTACATACTTTGCTTTAATTTTTCCAAGTCGTGTTGCAACATTGTTTTCGTATGTAGTTGAAGGTACAGATGTAAAATTTCCCGAAGTGTCAAGTTTGCCGGCAGTAATATCAGCATTTATCTGATTGATACAAGCTTTGACATAAGCATCATAGGTATACGTGTTACCCATTATGTTGGTCCAGGGGTAACAGGCACTTTTATAAAGTCCCTTTGAGAAATTATAACCTGCCTGTGCTGCCGCTTTCATCGCCATAACATATGCAGAGAAAAGAATCTTGAAAGTATCAATATCTTCCTGTGTTCCGTTTTTGTTTATAAATTTCTGCTTAAGCTTTGAAAGTGAATTAGAAAGGTCATTTGCAAAAGTTGCAAGGTGAACTCCCTGAATATATTCGGTTGCAGTTTTGCCCTCGTAAACATAGTTGGCAAGTACATAAGCGGCAACGCCGAGAACGGCATCAACAACGCTGTATGCACCGCCGGTTACATAGTCAAAAACCTTACCAAGACCTTTACCAATATATTTAAGCGATTTTTCCGTAAAGTAATTTTTTGCAACATATTTTTCAGCATTTGTAAGCTTATCTTTTTTAATAAGTGAAAGTCCCTTGTACAAATCACTTGATTTGTCAAGGTTTTTCATCATAACATTTATGAATTCAAGGTCAGTTGCATAAAGCTCTGACACCTGAACGGCAAGCTGAAAAATTGTAAAAGCCTCATCGACAACAGTTGTTACATTTTTTATTGTTTTTAAAACTGTGGGCTTTTTAGCTTCATCATAGATATAGCCGAGAACAAGCTTTGCACTTTTTTCGTCACCAGTGTATTTTACAAAAAGCGGAGTTGTTTGGCTAATGTAAAGATCCTTATCTATTGTTACTCCAACTGATGTACCAGCACTGTAAAACTTTTTGAGAGGTTTATAAATATCTTCAACATTTTCGATTGCTTCAACCAAAGCATTGTCAGTATCGACAGTGCTGTTAAGTAATGTCATAGTCGAATCTTTAAGATTTTGCACTTCAAAACTATCAGTCCAACCAAGCTTACTCGTTACAACATTGAGAGAAATATCCAGACCATCCTTAAGCGCTGTAACAAGAGATGCTACCGCTGCATCATCATCTGAACAACTGCTGAAAGCAGAAAGGTAATCGGACTGACAGCTAAGTTCAAGTCGGGTTGCATTTTCAGCATTAAGATATTGCGGATAAACCATAAACAAATCTGTTTCAGATATGGTTGCTGCTTCTGCTTTTGTGGCAAAAGGACTCCCAAATTCAGGCAATTCAATTCCTACAAAACCAGATAATGGTGCAGCAGTCAGTGTCATTACAACGCACATGACTACAGCGAGAATACGTTTGAATGTTTTCATAGTTTGTTCCTCCATAGAATTATATTTTCGGATATAAATTAAATGCAGCTCGAATAGAAGCATCACTCCGTTTCAAAAATCAAGGTTTTGCTACGCACTAAGTTTCCTCACGAAAATCCAAGTGAATTAAGTGCGGTGCTTTTTTATTAAAATACAAAAACATTTTCTCCATAAATCACCTTTAATTAAATAATATAACTATATTGTGCAATTTGTCAAGTTTGATACTCTGCACATTTATTTAAATTATGAAACCATATACTATAACAATAAAGATATTGTACAAAAGCACAAGATTGTTCTGAAAGGTGTAGTATATGGTTAATGAGACTATCGGGCATATTATTAAAGCTAAACGCAAGGAACTTAATCTTACTCAAGCCCAATTGGCAGAACTTATAAATTCCGACGAATACTATATCAGCGCTATTGAAACCGGGCGCAGAAAACCCGGCAGAAAATTTCTCGTTGCACTTTCCAATGCGCTTAATATTCCAGTTGATGTACTTCTGGGAATTGAGTCAAATATCGTTCTGCACGAAACCGTTTCTGAGCTTGAAAAGAAGCTACAGAAATTATCCAATGAAGATAAGGAGCTTGTGTTGGGAATTATTGACAAATTGGTTGATAGATTTTCGGACCAATAAAAAATCGGGTTTTATATAATATATTTGATGATAAAAGTGTAAAAGAGAGGTTGACGCTTCATCTTTTGCACTTTTATTTTTCTGTGTATACTCTTTTCACCTTTATTTTATATAGTAAAAAACATTGGTCAATACCGATTGGGGCATAAATGTAACAACTTGCAAATTGATGTAATAACTTTTCGGAGAGTTGTAAAACTTACAGATTGATTTGTTGACTTGCAATACTTTTACAGATATAATTTAATAGATAAGGGTGGTGAAATAAAATGAAATTTGTCGTATGTGATGACGATAAAATATTCCTAAACGGTTTTAAAAATGAACTGCTTAAAGCTGACAGCTCACTTGATGTTGTTTGTTTTGATAACAGCAATCAAACACTTGAGTATTTAAAGACAGAGCATAACAATACTGAAGCTGCATTTATCGATATCCGCCTTTCCGATTCAAACGGCATTGACTTTGCTCAACAGCTTTCGAAGAATTATCCCGATATCAAACTGATTTTTATTACGGGCTTCGGCAAAGAGTATTTTGAAGAAATTTTCCTAAAAGTGCGTCCTTTCGCAATCCTTCAGAAACCGATTAAAAACGACTACCTTTTGAAACACATAAGCGATATTAAAGCTTTACAAGATCTAAAGCAGCAAAAACTAACAATTAGAATAAACCGCTCCGAGCTTTCCTTAGCTTTCGATAAAATTATTTATATTGAATCTGACAAAAGAAAAGCCCACATACATACCAAAGAAGATGTGTTTACCGTTTATGAAAAGCTCGATGATATTCAAAGCAGACTGAGTGAAGAGTTTATAAGGTGTCAGAAAAGTTTTATTATCAATCTGCGTCATGTTTCAATGCTTGAAACAAACAGCTTTGTTATGACGGATAACAAAAGAATCAGCATCAGTCCTTCCAAAAGAGCTGATGCAAAAAAGAAATATATGGATTTTAACTTCAATCAACTAAGTAAAACAGGAGTGTAAAAGCAATGGGTTTACCTGCATATTTAATGGTTATACTTTTATCCGGAATACAAGCGATAATCGCCTCTGTTTTCTTCGGAACTACGCTGAAGCGAAAACTCTCACTTCCAAAAAGCTGTATAATTTATACAGTAATTATAGTTTCCGCTGTACTTATTATGTTTGAAAGGGTTGTTCAGCCGTATCGAGGACTTGTTACTTTTGGCTTGCCGTTTATAATGGTGATGACATTATTCGGCGATTCTATAAAGAATAAAATTATTACTTTTATTATCTGGATGTTCTTCTCCAGTATTACGGACCCCATCAGTTATTATCTGGTACACTGGTTGAATATATCTGACCCGTTTGCAAGCGATATGGTAATGAATGGCGTTTTTTCCGTTATGTATGCTTTTTCGCTTGCCGTAGCACATCAGTATATAAAATCCTTTAAGGGATTACCTGACAAAAAGTTGTTCATCGCATTCTTATTTATTCCCATTATACAAATTGCGACATATATTTATTTCTTCTACCTTCAGTTTGATGTCGGTATTATTACATTTGACGGTGTTGCAAACGAATACACAGGCGACAGCAAATTCCCGATATTCTTTATTATCCTTTCACTTGTCACATTAGCCGCTGACTATGTATTTATGCGTATATCATTAAAATCCGTCAACGGAATCCAGGAAAAACAACGCCTCGAGCTGCTCGAAAAAGAAAGTGAACTGAACTACGAGTATTATGCTGAACTGCAAGATGATGCTGTCGAAATGCGCAAATACAGGCATGATGTAAACAATATCATTCAGACAATACGTTACATGATGGATATGCCTTCCGAAGAAAGCAAAGAAGAAATATTAAGAATTACTAATCAGCTTGAAAAAGAAATTAATGAAATCGGACTTAAAAAGTACACTAATAACAATTTGGTAAATTGCATTTTGGCTAACAACGAAAAACGATTTAACAACAAGAATATTTCTTGCGATTTCAATGTTGTTTTTCCAGAAACAACAAATATTTCCGAACTTGATATCTGCAGACTTCTGACAAATATTTTTGACAACGCATATAATGCTTTAACCTCATTAGAAGCGTCCGACAAATCAGTAATTTTAAATATTGATTGCAAAGATGGTTACATCTATCTGAAAGAAGAAAACAACACAACAGAAAACACTGATGAGCAAAAGAAAAAAGATTCTCATTACGGACTTGAAATCATAAAATCAATTGCAGAGAAATATAACGGTGTTTTTGAAAGCAAGGTTAAAGATAAAAAGTTCTTTATAAGCGTTTCTTTGAAGTATTAATAAATTAACAAGGAAACGGATGGATATATGAATAAATCTATAAAAAATATGTGCTTAACCGCCCTTGGTATTGCTTTATTTGTTGTACTTTCTTTCTGTTTGCAAGTACCTGTTTTTGAAAACTACTATCTTTGTTTGGGATATGTAGCAATGACTCTGTACTGCTATTATTTCGGTCCGGTAAGCGGAACAACCGTTGGTGTTGCTGGCGTTGTTTTGTATTGTCTGCTTATCAGCGGACTCAGAGGAATGCCGGGTTGGGCAGCGGGAAATCTTGTTATCGGCTTAGTTGTAGGAGTTACTTGCAAACTGACTCAAAGTTTAAAAAGCGAATGGCTTAGACACATAATTATTGCAACAGCTGTTGTTCTGTCAACTGCTGTTGCAATAATTGGTGTAAAATCCTTAATTGAAATGCTCTTATATTCACAACCGTTTATTTTCAGAGTTGCAAAGAATTTTTACGCTTTTGTTGCTGATTCGGTTGTTATGATAGTTAGTTTGCCGATATGTGCCGGATTAAAAAACGTTGTCAAAAAGCTACATATTCAGTAAACCCATCATACCTTCCAAACATTTAAAATATTAACAATTATGGATAACCACACGGTATTAAACTCCGTGTGGTTTTTGCTATATGTCTTAACTTATTGTGCACAATTTGTGCGCTATAGACGGCCATAATTCGTTATTCGCGTAAAACTTCGTGCGCTTTTGAACGTGACGTTATATTTTCTTTTCGATAAAATATTTATAAAAGGAATTACAACAATTCTGAACAATACCGAAAGGAAGACTGATTTATGTACGCAGCTGCGGAGCTTATTGTGTTGGGTGTATGCCGTGAATACGGAATGGAGCCCGGCCTGCTGATCAAAATGTTTTATGAACCCAAAAAATCGTTTTCAAGTGCCGAGCATATGATTGTGCGAAACTGGATGCAGCTTGATTCGATAGCACCGCTTATCTATGAAAAAAGGCTGTATATGTACCTGCTTGAAGATGAGGCAAGAAAAATCAAGACAAAGAAAAATGAAGTTCTACTGACAGACAACTCAATCCAATTCGACGGTATTGAACCCGGAGATATTCTGCTTTTTGATCCCACAGACACCGTGCTTGATGGATATATGGCACTCGAAATAGACGGGTTCAGGTTTGCGGCTGTTGTTGAGGATTTTAAGCAAGATCCGGACAAGTATTATATTGTGCCTAATTTGCATTTCAACAGGGATTTCATAATATTCAAGCACAAGGTAAAAGTGCTCAGAAAAATCATCGGCTGGAGAAAAGCAAAAGAGAAAACATATAGGGATTTTGTACAGAAGGAAGGTTGAGTATAGTGAATTTCATCGAAGA
Source organism: Acutalibacteraceae bacterium (assembly GCA_045536235.1). Taxonomy (GTDB): domain Bacteria; phylum Bacillota; class Clostridia; order Oscillospirales; family Acutalibacteraceae; genus UBA8612. Next base: position 6,810 of record JAZSND010000039.1, read on the forward strand.
TTTCTATTACGGCAACATTGAACCGCAAGCGTGCAATATTAAGCAGAATTTGGACTTTCAAAAGGACTTCAGCAGACTTTGTCAGATAGAAACTGAACTCAGGACAAAACTCGCAGGTGGCGAGAAAAAACTGTTTTTAGAGTATGTTGACCTATGGGGATTAGTGTTGGGAGACCTTGACTTTGACAGCTATAAAACAGGCTTCAGACACGGAGCAGGTTTTGCATTAGATGCATTTACACAAAAAAACGAATAAAATAGCGACAGCCCGCAGGTGCCAAGACCTGCGGGCTGTCAGTATTACTGTGTTAATATTGTTTCAATACATTTACCAATTTTCTAAAGTTAAGAAAACATTGCCAAAAACCTTAAAATATGGTTCAATGTATTAAAAAGTTTGTGTGCAATAACCATCAGCGTCTTGACTATTATTGATTTCTCTATAAATAAACGGTCAAAACTATCACGGATACATCGACAATAACTGTAGGCGAATTTTCGGCAACTCCAAGCGGTACAAAAACTGTTACTGTAGAATATCAAGGTTTACAGACGACATTTGAAGTTAATGTAAAATATACCTGGTGGCAGTGGCTGATAAGAATAATCTTCTTAGGTATATTCTGGTATTAAAACTCGCTCTGGAGAAAGTGATAAAATCGCTTGCTTCTGCGTATACGGACACAAAAGAGGCAAGCGATTTTATCCAAATTAAAGCATACGATATTTACAAGGAGAAATCAAATTGATTTTTATTAATAAGTTTGGAGCAGTTGCTGTCGCAGCTGCCATTGCAGTTGTTTCATGTTTCGGAATATTTGCAGCTTTCTCTTACATTCAAGAAGACTGTCTTGTATATGAATCCGAGCGTAGTGATGACGAAATTAAAAAAAGCGAATATATTGTTTATGGAACTTCCGCAGATGTTTTTCCTCTTTCATATATTAACCGCACTTTTAACAGTGATGAGTGCAGATATATTACAGATTTGGTGCTTAACGATAAGCAATACTCAACACAAATCGATATTGTTTATGCACAGAATATTGCAAAGGCTATGGGTGTACCTCTGAGAATCGCATATATTCCAAGAGGAGAAATTGCTGATGCACTTGAAACCGGAAAAGTTGATATTATTTCTTCATTTTCATTAGTAGAAGAGATTGATTCTTCTATATCATCAAGCAGTGTGTATTATACAATTAAACCTGTTTTAGTCTTTGGTGATGAGGGGGTAGGAAAGTTAAATAAAGTTGACAGTATTCATGTGTATTCTGACAGTAAACTTGAATCTGTAATTGATAAATCTCAGGTTGCCAATGCATCATGGAAAAAAGTTTCAACATATGAAAATCTTGTTTTGGGCTTAGATAATAATACTGTTTATCTGACAGAGCTTTCTTGTGTCGACAAAAATCAGAATTACAAAAACCTGGATGTTGTCAATTCAAAGATAGCAGAATGCCGTTTCCTTTATCGTGCAGAAAACACTGTGTTAGGTGAAGCGATAGACGAAGCTGTTTTGCGGGTTAACAGTTTTGAAGAAAAACTTTCGGTTATCGAACAGGGTTCGGTATCCGCAGAACTTTCTGATGAAAAGGCTGAGGCAAACGGATTCAAGCGCGAAGAAGTTATGCGAGCTTTTACAGGAAACAATTTTGCGAACGGCTCTGATGTCTTTTCCGGTGAGAACGGAACATTCTTTGTTGCTTTAGATAACAAACTGTATCATTATGATTCATCTGTCAACCGTATAAACACTTACAATGATTATATGGTTGGAGACGAAGCTTTTGCTCTCGATGGAAAAATATATACCATTGATCAAAATGATAAAACTGTTTGCAGAGTTTTAGATTTGCAAACTAATAATTCAAGTCATATAACACTCGAAAAGAAAAAATGGTTATTTAAATCAAGTTCTTTCCGTAAAGCAAGAAAACTCTTAAAGGGTAAAGATGGAACCATACCTTATGAAGACTTTGTCAGTCTTGTGGGTATGTTTGCGGTGAACGATCTTTACCTTGTTGAAGAAGATTATCTTTGGAAGAATTGGGATTCAACAGTTAAAAAGCATATGTTGCGTTACGATATAAGTAAAAAACAAACTGAAAAGTATACCAACCATATAACTTTATTCAGTGCGGCTCAAAGCTTTACTTACAATGTTTATGAAGGCAAGTCGTATGTTGCCGCAGGAGAAACTATCTTATGTTACGATTTCAACGGTGATGCAAAAATTATTGCAGAGGAAAAAACAATCGGAAATGTTCAAAACTACATTACAGATTCTGATGGTATTTTGTTTGCAATTTCGCAGAATGAAAACAGATATAATATATACCGTTGGAAGCTGTATGGTTTCTGCGATAAAATATACAGTACTGATAAAAAGCTGACAAACATTTATGAAATCGGTAATTATATTATAGTTTATACTGATGAGTCGTTTATTATTTTGGAAAAATCATTGGGTAGTGTTGTGGAAAGAGCAGGTGACAACAAATGAGAACTGCATTTATAATAGCCGGTATAGTAAGCTTTATCATAGCAATAATTGAAGCGATTTATATAAGCAAAAATGATATTGGTGATATAAGCAGGGCATCTTATAAGCCGTATCCGCTGCTTGGTATAGTTGTGATGATAGATAGTTTCTTTTTTGCGTCCATGTACAATGAACTACAAACAGGTACATATCTTGGAAAAATGAGTACTTTTTATCTGAGCTTAGCAGTTTTAGCAGCTGTTTTTTGTATAATGATACTGCTTATAATTTTTTCTTCGCTTCGAAGCGGATTTTCGGGATTGGGATTAGCTGCAATCAACACCATAATTTACCTCCTCGCTCCTATAGGTATTGCCTGGCTGTTCTCAACAATTTTTTCTGAAGTAATACATATATTCGGTATGGGCGCTATTGCTGTACTTATGCTTCTGATAGGATTCTTTTTAGTATAAACGGCAGCATTTTCTGTCTCTTACAGTTGATTAATTATTCAGTTATAAATTGAAAATTGTTTTGCTATTGACAATTGACCTAATAAGCAGCTTTCAGATTCTCATATCTCTGAAAGCTGCTTATTTAACATTTTCGTTTTAATATATTTCTATTACAGTTCAGCGTGTTAAGCGTTTTGTATGCAATAACCGTCAGCATCTTGATTGTCATTGATTTCTCTATAAATAAACGGTCAAATATATTTCAAATGATTTATTGAATAAGCAGGCTGCAAACAAGTTAGCCGATGAAATTATAAAAGCAACAGATACACTTGCAGATTTCCCGTATGCTTATCCTGTTTATAGTCCTATTCGTCCGATAAATACTGAGTACAGAAAACTTATAGTTCAGAATTATATGGCGTTTTATTCTTTTGATGAAAAAACTAAAACAGTTACTGTTGCAAGAATCATTTATGCTAAAAGAGATTACGATAAGTTAGTTAAATAGTCATGCGGATTTTTGTAGTATTAGGAGATGTATTAACGAATGTTTTTCATTCACAATACTTATCCAAATTCTCATTAGCCTTTATTTTCTGTTTTTGAATAATATGAATATATGTATTTTCAGTAACCCTTGTATCGCAGTGTCCGAGCAATTCGGACACTATTTTTATTGAGCAGCCGTTTTCAAAGAGCATCGTTGCAAAGGTGTGTCTGAGCGAGTGAGCTCCACGTGTTTCATCTTTTCCTAGTACGGTGTATCGGCAGAAGGATGGTCAATACAAATGTGAGGTGTGGTATTACAATGAAAATTGTGAGAAAAAGCGCATTACTTGCACACATCCGAATAAAAAATCCGTTATCAGATTCCAGCAGGATTACCCAAACGATGAATACTAATTAAAGACATCTTCGTCTGCTTTGAACTTATAATATGCCTTATTTTTTCGCAGAAGTGGATTGCATCGGAAAAAATATTTTTTAACTACTTGACAATTTTTAGCACCTGTGCTAAATTGTTGTTAGTACAAGTGCAATTATAAAAAATATATCTGTGTATTTATGGAGGCGCTATGGCAAAGAAAGAATCAACAAAAGATAAAATAATCCGAGTTTCAACCCGAATGTTTCTTGAAAACGGATATTCGGTAACAACAGTTCAGGCGGTCAGCACCGAGCTTGGAATCAGTAAAGGCAATTTCACCTTTTATTTTCATTCCAAGGATGATGTTCTGGCAGAGCTTGTTGAAATGCTGTGCGAGTTCCAGCGTGAGCTGATGGAGCACGAGGCGGGCGAGGGGATAAGCTCGTTACTCTCAATTTGTCTTGAGCTTATGTCAATGGCTGCGGCTTGTGAAGAAGAAGAGGTTGCGAAGGACTTTTTCATCTCGTCATATCAGAGCCCTAAATGCCTTAAAATCATCCACAATAACGATACCGTCCGTGCAAAAGAAGTTTTTGCGGAATACTGTCCCGACTGGACAGACGAACAGTTCAGAGAAGCGGAAATTCTTGTTGCAGGCATTGAACACGCAACCCTGAATGCTATTGATAACACCGTTTCGCTTGAAACACGCATTTCGGGAGCGTTGAATGCCATTATGACAATTTATAATGTTCCCGAAGAAATCCGTAAGATAAAAATTGATAAGGTTCTTGCAATGGATTACCGTTCAATCGGCAAACGAATATTCAAAGAGTTCAAGGAATATGTTGAAAAGATGAACGCAGAATAAGCCGAACGGTTTTTGAATAATAAACTATATAAAATTCTCAAGGAGGTTAAACAAATGAAAAAGTTTTTATCAGTCACTCTTGCAGTTATAATGATTGCTGCAACTCTTCCGTTCGCTTTTGCGGCGGAAAAGGATACGGTTATTCTTTATACAAACGATGTTCACTGTGCAATCGAGGATTATGCGGTGCTTGCAGCTTATAAGGCAGACCTTGTTGCTCAGGGTAAAAATGTTGTTGTTGTTGACGCAGGTGATGCAATTCAGGGCGAGGTTATCGGCTCAACAACCGAAGGCGAAGCTGTTGTTGATATTATGAACGCAGTCGGCTATGACTATGCCGTGCCCGGCAACCACGAATTTGACTATGGCATGGAGGTATTCCTTGACCTTGCACAGAACAAGGCGGAATATGATTATATCAGCTCAAATTTCTATGATCTTACCTCTGTTTCGCCCGTGCTTAAACCTTACGCCATTGAAGATTTCGGAGCATATCAGATTGCCTTTGTGGGCATTTCAACTCCGGATACAATCACCTCAACAACTCCCGAATATTTCAAGGATGAAGGCGGCAATTTTATTTACGGATTTCCCGTATATCCCGGTGAAATGACAAACGAAGACCTTTATAACAACATTCAGGAAAGCGTTGACAAAGCGATTAATGACGGTGCGGATTATGTTGTTGCGGTAGGTCATGCGGGAATTATCGGTTCGAATGACGGTTGGAAATCAAGCGATATCATTGCAAATACCGACGGTATAGACTGCTTCATTGACGCTCATTCCCATGAAACAACGGAAAAAGCAGTATATAAAAACAAAGATAACGAAGATGTTTTTCTTACATCAACGGGAGAAAAGTTTGCAAACTTCGGTATTTTCACAATCAGCGGTGACAATAAAAGCTTTAAACTTATTAATCCCGATAATGTTGATATTGAAACGATGTCGTCGGACGCAAAATCAGCTTACACTGCCGTTAAGGAAAAAATTGACGGTTACAACGAAGATATTGCATATCTTTTTGAAGAAATAGGCACATCCGAAGCAAATCTTATTATCCGTGATTCCGATTTGAGCAGAGCCGTGAGAAAGAGAGAAACCAATGCAGGTGATTTTGTTGCCGACGCTTACCGTGCGGTAACCGACTCTGACGTAGCAATAGCCAACGGCGGCGGTATCCGTGCAGAGGTTGAGGCCGGAAGCGTAACAAGAAAGAGTCTTATGGATGTGAATGCATTCAACAACAATATGTGTGTTCTTGAGGTTACGGGTCAGCAGATTATTGACATACTTGAGCACGGTGCACGCAAGTGCCCCGAAGAACTCGGCAGCTTTTTCCAGGTTTCGGGCATGACATTCGAAATCCACACATACAGAAAAACTCCCGTTATTACCGATCAGCTTGGTGATTTTATCGGAGTTGACGAAACAATGGAACGCCGTGTTCAGAATGTCTGCATCGGCAGCGAACCCGTTGATCTTAACAAGAAGTATTCACTCACAGGCAGCACTTATGTGCTTCTTCAGGGCGGCGACGGACTTACAATGCTTGACGGCGCAAGAGTTCTTCAGCAGGAAGGACTTCCCTGCGATTCCGAAATGCTCATTAAATATTTCGTCGAAACCCTTGACGGAAAAATAACTGCCGAAAAATACGGTAACCCCGACGGTGAAGGCAGAATCACAATTGTTGATGATAATCTAAATGCCCTCGACTTTGATTATGAAATCGAATACGGCGATACTGTGACAATTACTGCTGAAGCTCCTGACGGTGTTTTTGTTAAGTTTGTTCCCGAAAAATCGGGCAAATATATTTTCAGAACCGAATCCGACGGACTTGACACAGGAGCTTTCCTGTTTGATTCAAACGGCGAAGAGATTTTTGGCGATTATTGGGATGACACCGAAGAAGGTCTTGATTTCAGACTTGAATATGAGTTCGAAGCCGGCGAAGAATATTATCTGAATGTTTTTGCTTATTCCGACAGCTCCGAAACCTTTGAGCTTATTATCGAATGCGGTCATAATTTTGATGACGGCAGCTGCATTATCTGCGGCGAAGCCTGTGACCATACGGAAATCGGTTTTCTCGGTTACTGTCCCTGCGGCGAAGCCTTTTTAGGCACAGACATCAATGACGGCAATGAATATGAGCTTTCAAACGAAGCTGCCTATGAGATCTTTTGGTTCAGATTTATCCCCGAAACAAGCGGTTTTTATTCCTTAAAATCCATGTCAGAAGACGGCGCCGATCCCGATTGCGCTCTTTATGATGCAGAGGACGAATGGATTACCGACAGTTTGGATGTCAACGGCACGGAGTTTGATCTTGTTTATTATTTTGAAGCAGGGGAAACCTATTATTTTGATGTTCACAACTGCTTCTCTGAAGGCAAATTCAAGGTTGCTCTTAACAGCATAACTCATTACTCGGATGACGGTATCGAGCATGAGCTTGAATTCATTGACGGAATACCTTCAAACTGCACTGAGCACGGCTATACCAACGGACTTTACTGCAGCGAATGCGAAGAATTTGTCTACGGTCACGAGGAATTAGCTCTTGATGAAGGTTATCATATTGATGAAAATTGGGACGAAATCTGCGACCTCTGCGGCAAGGAAAATATATGGGCTGAAGAGGAATGTGAGCATATCTGCCACAGCGACCATTGGTTCTGGAGTATGCTCTGGAGAATAGGTAATTTCTTCCACAAAATTTTTAATATTCTGCCCGAATGTGAATGCGGAGAGGCGCATTATTGATTTAAGTTGAATTGTATTTGAAAAAGGGGGGATATCATGAACGGTGTTACAATAATGCTAATATCTCTTGCCGTCTTGCTTCTGGCATATATTTTGTACGGCAGGTGTATTGCAAAAAAATGGGGAGTAGACCCTAAAAGAAAAACTCCGGCTTATGAGCAGCGTGACGGCGTGGACTATGAGCCTGCACCCAAGAGTGTTGTTTTCGGACATCAGTTTGCTTCGATTGCAGGTGCAGGTCCTATCAACGGACCGATTCAGGCAGCAATATTCGGCTGGGTGCCCGTATTGCTTTGGGTGCTTATCGGTGGTGTGTTTTTCGGTGCTGTTCAGGACTTTGCAGCCATGTATGCCTCTGTCAGAAATAAAGGCAGAAGTATTGGCTACATAATTGAAAAATATATCGGTAAAACAGGGAAAAAGATGTTCCTGCTTTTCTGCTGGCTTTTCTGCATTCTTGTTGTTGCGGCATTTGCCGACATAGTGGCAGGCACTTTTATGGGCTTTACCGTAACCGATGGTGTGCAGAGCGCAAACATAACGGCAAACGGTGCGGTTGCCACAACATCGGTGATGTTTATCGTGTTTGCGGTTGCTCTCGGTCTTATCCTCAAATATGCCAAATTGCCGACAGCTGTTAATACCGCCATCGCAATTGTAATGCTTGTTGCATCAATAATCATCGGACTTAAAATGCCGATTTTTCTTTCGCTTGATATCTGGCATATTCTTGTTTTTGCTTATATTCTTATCGCTTCAGTTGTTCCTGTCTGGATTCTTTTGCAGCCGAGAGATTATCTAAACAGTTATCTGCTTGTTGCAATGATAGTTGCGGCGGTTGTTGGTGTGTTTGTTGCAAATCCTCAGATTAATCTGCCTGCATTTGTCGGCTTCGAGGTTGACGGCAGCTATCTTTTTCCCATACTTTTCGTTACTATCGCCTGCGGTGCAGTTTCGGGTTTTCATTCATTGGTTTCTTCGGGTACGGCATCAAAGCAGATTAAGAATGAAAAAGATATGCTTCCCGTATCTTTCGGCTCAATGCTTCTTGAAAGCATGCTTGCCGTAATCGCTCTCATTGCGGTTGCGTCTTTTGCAAGTGGCGAAGCGTCTGCACAGGGCTGGAATACTCCCGCACAGGTTTTTGCAGGTGCAGTTTCGGGATTTTTGACAAATCTCGGTTTGCCCTCGGATATAGTTTATACTCTTATCACTCTTTCAATTTCAGCCTTTGCGCTGACTTCGCTTGACTCTGTTGCCCGTGTAGGCAGACTGTCATTCCAGGAGCTTTTTCTTGACGATTCCATAACCGATGAAAATATGGGTAAGGTCAGAAAAGTGCTTACAAATAAGTATTTTGCGACAGTTATTATCCTTGTGCTTGCATACGGTCTTACGCTTGTCGGCTATAAGAATATCTGGGCGCTTTTCGGTGCGTCAAACCAGCTTTTGTCCGTATTTGCGTTCCTTGCATGTGCTGTGTTCCTCAAGAGGAGCAAAAAGGTAAGATGGTTTATGTATATTCCTCTTGGCGCAATGCTTGCCGTAACCTTCACAGCTTTGGGCATGACGGTATATAACAAAGCAACAGCACTTATCACGTCTTCAAGCACAGATATTTTCGGCGACATACTTCAGCTTGTGTTTGCAACGCTGATTATAATTCTCGGTGTCTGCGTTGTGATTGAAGGTTTCGGAAAGCTTTTCAAAAAAGGTGATAGTGAAATGGAAAGTGAGGTAACTGTATGAAAAAAACAATGTCATTTATTCTCGCAGCAGCAATGCTGTTTACTTTTGCCTCCTGCGACACACAAGATGCAGATCTGGTTGCCGAGCTTGGCTTGAATGCAGACACAAAGGCGGCAACGGAGCAGACAGTCAAGGTTAATTCTGCAATTTATTCCGTGCTTGATTTTGAAGATAAAACGGAATATGAATTTGCAACAAAAGGGCTTATTAATGCACCCGAAGAGCTTGAGCTGAAGGATGCTGACGGAAATGTTATCTGGAGCCAGAAGGCATACGGCTTTGTTGATAACTATGAAAAATGCCCGGATACGGTGAATCCGAGCCTCTGGGAAAACACTAAAAACAACCACGCCTACGGTCTTTTTAAGGTTTGTGAAAACATATATCAGGTCAGAGGCTATGATATGGCAAATCTTACTCTTATCAAAGGCGATACGGGATGGATAATTTTCGACCCTTTGATGAGCGTTGAATGTACTCAGGCGGCAATGCAGCTTGTTGAAAAGAATCTCGGCAAGCTTCCTGTCAAGGCTGTTATTGTTTCTCACCCCCATGTTGACCATTACGGCGGAATCAAAGGCGTAATGACAGATGAACAGGTTGCCGACGGCACGCTCTCGCTTGATGAACAGCTTACAAGCGGTTTTATTCCGATTATTGTTCCCGAGCATTTTACCGAACACGCAGTAAGCGAAAATCTCTATGCAGGCAAGGGTATGGGAAGAAGAGCGTCTTATCAGTACGGCGTTTTCCTTGAACAGTCGGAAACAGGCAAAATGGCAATGGGTATCGGAATGGGTCAGTCAACGGGAACGGTCAGCTTTATCAAGCCGACATATGAAATTAAAAAAACAGGAGAAACTTATGTTATTGACGGAGTTGAAATGGAATTCCAGATGACTCCCGGAACTGAAGCTCCGGCAGAAATGAACATATGGTTCCCTGAAATGAAGGCACTTTGGGTTGCCGAAAACTGCACGGCAACGCTTCATAATCTTTATACGTTAAGAGGTGCACAGATTCGTGACGGAAATGCATGGGCAAAATATATAACCGAAGCGATTGCTCTTTACGGAAACGATGTGCAGGTCACCTTCCAATCTCATAACTGGCCGCATTGGGGCAATGAATTTGTCAATGATTATCTTGCGGATACTGCGGCTGTCTATAAATTCATCAACGATCAGACTCTCACCTACATAAATCAGGGATACTCATCCGATGAAATTTCAAATATGATCGAATTGCCAGATGAACTTGCAAAGAATTGGTATACCCGTCAGTATTACGGCACGGTTGCCCACAATTCAAAAGCTGTTTACCAGAAATATATGGGTTGGTACGATGCAAACCCTGTCAATCTCAATCCTCTTGAGCCTTCAGAAAGTGCGAAGAAATGGGTCGAATATCTCGGAGATACGGATGAAGTCCTCCGCAAAGCGAAGGCTGATTTTGATAAAGGTGAGTATCAATGGGTTGCAGAGGTTACGAATATTCTTGTTTTTGCTGACCCTGAAAACAAAGCGGCAAGATTGCTTTGTGCAGACGCCCTCGAGCAGCTCGGATATCAGGCTGAATCGTGTGCGTGGAGAAATGCTTATCTTTCTGCCGCACTTGAACTGCGAAGCGGAAATGCCGCACAAAAGGGTGCGAATGCAAAAACAGACGGCAGCGTTATCAGAAATATAACTGCGGAAATGGTGTTTGACTATGTTGCCATTCTTTTGGATAAAGACGCAATTTCAAACGAGAACTTTAAAATAAACATTGTTATTGCGGATACGCAGGAAAAAATTATGCTTCATTTCAATAACGGAGCCTTGCTGCAGTATGCTAACACGAATTCGGATGACGCAGAGCTTACCGTAACCTGTCCTCAGAAAGCACTTGCGCTTATCATTCAGAAAGATATGGATAAAATCAAAGCCTCAATGAGGCTTGAGGGCGATGCTTCAAAGCTTGAACTGATTGTTAATAATCTTAATCAGTTTGATTCTGCAGGCAACGCAGATTTCAATATAGTGGAGCCTTAATTTGTTAAACTGTAATTTTATCCCGTTGAAGGTATAAAAACATCATCGGCAAAGCTCGATGAATACAAGGCTCGGGCTGAAAAGCTCATAGAAATCATCAACACTCCCAAAGAATATTTCTCACTCCGTTTCTTCTATTTCATTTGGGATTGCCTCACTTGGAAATACAACGGCATTCTCTGGCTCTTCTAAAAATCTTTGGTTTTGAGTTAAACCCTGCAATCGCATAAAGCCCCAATTAGCCTGTGGTTTTCGAAAAATATTCGCACTTGTATTTTCATTCATAATTGAATAACCAATAAAAGCTTAAAAGCTATGTGAACAGGTCCGTTAAAAACGGACAATGAAAAAAAGCTCCCCCTATGGTAGAATTAAGATAACTACCATAGGGGGAATTTTCATGCCAAGAGAGTATAGACACATAAAGCAATATGAAACAGAGATATTAGGTTTGAAAAAGCAGGGATTAACAGAAAGAGAAATCGGAGAAAAGTTAGGATTTACCATAAAGCAAATTCACAACTTTGTCCCTCGATACAATACAAACAAACGTAAACTGTCAACAGAAATATCTTTGAAAAGAAAAGGCAGCCCGAGAAAAGATGGTGATGAATTACCGCCATCAATTCAACAATTAAGTAAACTGACACAACTACAATATGAGATAGCAAGCAAGGATAGATATATCAAACGATTAGAAATGGAAAACGAACTGATGCGGGATTTTCTCTC
>JAZSND010000060.1:0-36254 GCA_045536235.1 Acutalibacteraceae bacterium
ACCATTACTATTATACTTGGAGGTTTGATTATCTTTCAACCTTTCGGGCTTGCTTTGAGCTCGCCCGTTTTGGCTTTGCTGAAGCCGTCTTTAACCCCTGGTAAAACCAGGGGTTTATTTCCACACCTGAAGGCACCAACAAAAAAGGCTTGAACGAAAAAATCGTTCAAGCCTTTTTATCAGGTTAATTGTTTTCGATATACCATATCAACTGATGATAATTCTTATTCACCCTTGCACTTATAAGGAAGTTCGGTTTCTGTTGCAACGTGTGAGAAGAAGAATTCGCATCTTTCTTCGCTGTTAATAATTGTAACAGGCTTAATCTGATTGAGCACCCTTCCCTTTGAGCGAAGCATCTCTCTGTATTCCCAATATGTTTTGGGTTTAAGGAAAAGAACTTCAGGTCTGTTAATCATACCCCAGCGGCGATACTTGAAATACTTTTCATTGAACTCTTTAAATTTCTCATCAAGAATATCAATGTATTTTTGTCTGTCTTCTTCGGAAACAGGATTAACTGCCTCTGCAAGCATACAATAACGGGGCGGATTGGTTGAATAGTCAGCATAAAGGCTGTGGCCAACAAATTCGTTACCCATTTCTTCAGCCGTCTGCTTTGCGGCAAGGTCAACCATTTCAGTTGTAGTCTTTTCATTTGCAAGGTTCATACCCAGATTGCGTCTGTAAAGAAACTCGATCATCGGGGTATTATTATGCATTCCTGTAACCTTAACAACGTCTTCCATTCTGTATCTGTAAAGACCGGAGAAGTTTGAAACAACAATTTCATATTTCTTGCCGATTTCAAGCTGGTTAATAAGCAGCGGCTTAACCTCTGCATCGGGGTCATCTGCATCATCATCAACAGGAAGGAACTCAAAGAAAAGGCAATGCGGCAGCAAAACGCCTTCATGCGAGTCAAGCTCTGTGGCCATAGCAAAGAAGCCTTCGGCAGCAGCAAAGCCCATACCGTGAATCGGAACATCATCGCCGATATATTTGCGAAGCTTTTCAACGTAAACCTTAAGGTTTGAACCAACCATACCGTAAGCCCAGGAAAGTCTTGGCCAGATTCTGGGAGCGACGGGATCATCAAATCCCTTTTCAAACTCTTTGCGCAATTCGGCTGCACGCTTGGGATTGGGCTTGAATTTTTTTGAATATTCAGCATAAAGCTCAGGCGTGATTTTAATATCGGGATTAATAATGCCCTTCTCAATATCATCGCAGAGCATTTCCCAGTTTTCTTTAAGATAATCAAACATTGTTGTTACAAGGGTAATAACAAGTGAACCGATGTAACTTACCTTTGAGTTCTCAAGAGCAAAACGAAGCTGAAGATATGAAGTATCAATAAGTTCCTCATGCTCAGGGTAAAGCAAAGAATTAGGTGAAGTGCAGAAGAACGGAGTGATAGCTTTGAGGTATGTAAGCGGAATCTGAGCTGCGCCGTTACACATCTTACCGTCTTCAAGTGGATGACCCGTTAAAATAAGAACAAGCGGACCCATCTGAGAAGGCATCTTCTTTTTCTTAACCTTCTTAAGATAATGGGCAGCTGTTGCTACCGTGCAGGAAAAACCGATGCACTGCATATTCCAGAGGTCTTTAATTCCTTTGGGAAGAATTTTCGGTTTGCCCACACTACCCGATGATGAGCAGTAACGGATATTGGGGCCGCTGAACATAAGCTTTTTTTCTTTTCCGTGAATCATACGTTCAACATAAGGAACGTAATCATCATAAGTTGAAAGAGGAACGTTTTTCTGATAATCTTCAATAGTCTTAATTTCAGCAAAATTATACTTTCTGCCGAGTTCGCAGTTTTTATTTCTGCGAATAATCTTTTTAAGAGTGCTGATTTGGGCTTTCATAGGGTCTTTGGTAAAATGCTCAATTTCAACAAGTGAAACGTCACCGAGCAAAATACCAAGGTCAGAAAAAGAAGCCATTATTTTATCCATCCTTTGTCAATTATTTAACAGTTTCGCTATATTATAACAAATTATAAGAAAAAAATCAAGCAAACGCCTCGCAAAAAAACATTAATACGAATATACAAAATATAAATTTTGACTATCAATAGTTAAAAAATCAACAACCACTTCACGGTAGCATCTGCATCAATGAAGTGGTTGGTTTATTATTTATTTTTTAGCCGAGGGCAACCATACTGAAAACAAGTGCGAAAAGTGCAACTGTTTCGCAAAGACCTACAACTGTGATGTACTGTGAGAAGCCTTTGCCTGTTTCAGCAAGAGCATCTGCGCCTGCGGCGCCTGCTTTACCCTGAACGAACGCCGAAACAGCCATAGCAAGACCTGAAGCTATACCAAGGCCGAAAAGGAATGCAGGGTCTTTGTCAGCACCCGCCATCTGCTGCATCAGAAGGAAACCGTAAATGGTCTGAGTAAGAGGAGCACCTGCAAAAACGGTAAGAATGAAAGGAGCTGCCTTATTGCTCATATAGCACTTTTTCCAAGCGCCGATTGAAGCCTGGCCTGCAATGCCGATACCTATTGCGGAGCCGACTGCGGCAATACCCATTGCCATAGCTGTTGCCAATTGTCCTAAGTTCATAATGATTCTCCTTAATTTTCAATTTGTTCTTCAAAAGGTTTGAATTTATGTCCGCTCCAGGACATATCAAGATGCGAAGAGAACTCAAGTGTATTGAGTCTGATTCCGTGAACAATTACTGACAAAACGTTCAGAATCATATTCAGGCCGTGACCGAACACAAGAAGCACAATCGCAATTATCATAAACAAGAAATTGCCGAGCAAGGGGCTTGCCAGCTCATTGACCGTTGCAGAAATCGCTGCGCCTGCAAGACCTACCGCCCAAAGACGGATATAAGAAACTATATCCGAGAAAACATTAACAACGCCGAGAAGAACAGAAACTATGTTCTTCAGACTTTCAAGCACCGACTTGCCAATGTTTCCTTCATAATTCGAGAAAACAAAGCTCATAACAAAGCCTGCTATTACCATCACAAGCGCAACCGTACCTACAGGGATACCGCTTATCACCAGACCAAACGGAAAAACCTGAGAGTTAACAACGAAGCTGAGCACAACGTAAAATATGCCGATAAGCTGCATTATTGAACCGATATCACCGAGTATTTTGAGAGATTTTCTGTTTCGCGAAGCAACTTTAACGTGTGCAACAATAAGCTGAACAAGCGCCAGAGAAAAGCAGAATATCTGAAGGTTTTGCGCAGTTGTAAGGCCGTATTTTCCGCCGGTCCAAGGAGGATACCATATTCTGTCGCCATAGACGTTAGAAATAAACGGTATCGAAAGATTACGGAGCCATTCGGGAATTTGCTCGGGCGAAAGGCCGAACCAGGTGCAAGTGAGTGTACCCCACAAAATGGTGGAAAGGCCGAACAGTCCAATCAGCAGAAATGCAGGCTGAACCTTTTTCTTTGAGGCAACGGATTTTGCGATAAGAACACCCGTAACGGCAGAAATCAGCAAGCCGTAGCCGCCGTCACCGAATATGATACCGAAGAAAATGAGAATGAACCCCAAAAACCAAGCGGAAATATCATATTCAAAATACCCCGGCACTGTACCGAGAAAATCAGTAAGCGGATAAATGAGGCTGACAAACTTATTATTTTTAAGTTTAGTCGGAACGTTGTCATCTTCTGTAGGTTCTTCAACAAGAAGTCCCCAGGAATTTTCTTTTGCAGTCTGTTTGAGGTTTTCAATGTTTTCCGCTTCAACGTAACCGGTAAAATATGCAACTGATTTTCCGTTATCGGTTAATTCTTCACTTGCCATACCGGTTGCATAAGTTTCAAACTCAATCTCGGCCATACAGAATTTGATAGCCTTTTTTAAAGAATCGGAACAGTCTGCAAAGGAAGAAATCTTTTCATTTATCGAAGAAATGCAATTATCAACAGCTTTGATTTCTTGCCTCAATTCATTCGCAGATAATTCGGGCATTTCAAAACGGTACGCCTTTAAAGAATTGAATGTTTCTTTATCACAATCCAATCCCTGCTCAATCAGCATAAATCTGACTGAAGATTTTGTTTTATTAAGGCTAACAGTTTTAATGTTTTCGCTGAGTTTGTCATATTCCGATTTCGGCATTTCATAAAGCGAAACGCAAACACCTTTTTCAGCTAAAGCATTAAACTTCTGCGGTTCAAATTCGCCCCAATCTGCTATGCGGTCAAGCTCCGCGGTCAGGTTGATAACAGATGCGGTGCACTGCTTTTTTTCTTCTTCAAGCAAAATAATTTCTTTTGCAACGTCAATCGCTTGTGAAGGTGAAATATTCTTTTGCTTAATCTTTTTACTCTTGTTATCAGCAAGACTGAACAGAGCAGATTCAAGCACGGAAACGTTTTCTTTTAAGCCATGCAGTTTTTCGCCTGAGCCTTCAAGCTCTTCGATATGAAGAATACCGAGCTTGCGCAGCTTTTTTAACGTTTCGCTTTTTTTATCTCCCATAATCAAAAGGGAAACTTTTTTCATAGGCACTATCATAATGAATACACCTCCGTTTCAGAAGATGAATCACTGCGTGCTGCAATTTTGCGTTTTGAAATTTTTGAACGGACAACGGCATTTACCTGCTGATCCGCCATATAAATTGATATTTTTTTAATATTATCCTCTGTTTCGGGAATTTTTACCTTTTCAAACAAGTTAACTCTTTGGGAGGTTGCACGAAGCTCCTTTTCAAGAAGTCTGACCTGTTCGTCCAACACCTCAGCTTCAAGGTCAAGTGACATTGCTTTTTCCATATGATTTGCAGCCAGATCAACCCAGAGCGGAGTTTCATATAAATCGTATTCCGCTCTTGAAAAATCCGCGCCTTCATAGACGGGAATTGAAACGCCTGCAATGTTGCCTGTCCCCTTGCGGATGTTACTGACAGAGATAATTCCGTCAGGAAAAGCGTCTGTTTCACTGAAAACGGCAATCCAGGAGCTGAAACCTTTTTCAAGGCTCTCACGCTCTTTTCTTACCGCCACAGCCTTGGCTTCTATAGTGCGTATTTCAGACTGGAGCTGCTGTTTTTTGAGTGTCAGAGTAGGCAAATATCTCCGATACATCTTGAGGGCATCTTTCTGTATCTTTAACTCATTTTTAGTCAGTTTGATTTTTGCCACCTTAATCCTCCTTATCTGACGGGCCAGAACTCGTCTGTAAGGTCGGATTTGATGCCTGTTTCATCCTTTTCAAAGCATTCGGCAAGAATGTTCCAACCAAGGTCAAGTGCATCTTCAAGCGAAAGATTTACCGATAAATCCATAAGCTTGTTTTCAAAAAGCTGGCCGTATTTAAGAAGCTTGCCGTCCCAACGTGTCATGGCAAAACCCATATTCTTCTTTTCAAGAGTTTCTTTATAAGAAGAATACATACGAATCATTGCATCCATAAGCGCACGGTGGTCTTTACGTGTTTTGCCGTTAACGTTCTGCTTAAGACGTGAAAGAGAACCGAAGGGTTCAATTCTGCCGCCCTTAAGATAATACTGACCTTCCGTAATATAACCCGTGTTATCGGGAACGGGGTGAGTAACGTCATCACCCGGCATTGTTGTAACAGCAAGAACCGTTACAGAGCCGGAATCGTTAAAATCAACAGCCTTTTCATAACGTGATGCAAGCTGTGAATAAAGGTCACCGGGATAACCTCTGTTTGAGGGAACCTGCTCCTGCGTAATGGCAATTTCTTTCATTGCATCAGCAAAGTTCGTCATATCGGTAAGCAAAACAAGAACGTCTTTATCCTGCAGCGCAAACTGTTCCGCAACCGCAAGCGCCATATCAGGAATCATCATACATTCAACCGTAGGGTCGGCTGCAGTATGAATGAACATAACCGTCTTGCTAAGTGCGCCGCCGTTTGAAAGCTCCTCTTTGAAATAGAGAAAATCATCATATTTAAGACCCATGCCGCCGAGAACAATAACATCAGCTTCAGCCTGAAGTGCAATTCGTGCAAGGAGCTGGTTATAAGGCTCGCCGGAAATCGAAAAAATGGGAAGCTTCTGTGAAACAACAAGAGTGTTGAACATATCAATCATCGGAATGTTGGTTCTCATCATCCTGTTTGCAAGAATACGCTTGGTCGGGTTAACCGAAGGTCCGCCAATCGGCTTCATATTATCCGTAAGCGAAGGGCCTTTATCCCTCGGTTCACCGGAACCGTTAAAAATTCTGCCGAGAAGGTCCTCGCTAAAAGAAACTCGCATTTCACGGCCAAGAAAACGAACCTCGTCACCCGTTGAAATACCCTGACCGCCGGCAAATACCTGAAGAGAAACAAGGTTGCCGTCAATCTTATTAACTTCGGCAAGTGACTTACCGAAACGGGTGTTAATCTGAGCAAGCTCACGGTATCTGACACCCTCGGCCCTGACTGTTATAACGTTGCCGGTGATGGATTCAATCCTGTTAAAAACCTTATTCATTATCACTCACCACCTTTTAATATAAGTTCTGCACTTACACTTGTTTTGCCTTTACCCTCGGCATAAATCGCGTCAATTTCAGCCTCTGTATTCTTAAACTCATCACTGTTGAAAGGCTTATAATTCCAGTCGATAAACTTCTGGCGCATACGGTTGAAGAAGCTTCTTGCGCCGTCTTTATCAGTAACAACAAAATCGCTGCCGAGAACGCTTATCAACTTATCTGTTACATAACGCTGGCGGTCCTTGCCGCAATCGGCGTCAATCGGGTCAAATGAATTCTGCTGAAGATAGACCGAATCAAGCATTTCCGATTTAAGATAAATTATATAATCTTCAAGGCTTGTGCCCTCCTCGCCGACAACTTTCATCATAGAGCTGATGTCATAGCCGTGAAGAAGGATATTTTTGCAGTATTCGGATTTAGCGGAATCAGTAACCGTTTTATATTTTGACCAGGAAATCTGGGGGTCAATTGCTGGATATTTTCTGGCATCGGAGCGTTCACGGGAAAGACCGTGGAAAGCGCCGACAACCTTCAGAGTTGCCTGAGTAACGGGTTCTTCAAAGTTACCGCCGGCAGGAGAAACGGTGCCGCCGATTGTAACGGAACCCTTGCTTCCGTCAGGCAAGCGAACACAGCCTGCACGTTCATAAAAAGCGGCAATATAAGACTCAAGATATGCAGGGAACGCTTCTTCGCCGGGTATTTCTTCAAGTCTGCCCGACATTTCACGCAGTGCTTGCGCCCAGCGAGAAGTTGAGTCAGCAAGCAGAAGAACGTTAAGACCCATCTGGCGGTAGTATTCAGCAAGAGTTACGGAAGTATAAACTGAAGCTTCTCTGGATGCAACGGGCATTGAGGAAGTATTACAAATAATTATTGTGCGTTCCATAAGCGAACGGCCTGTTTTGGGGTCAATGAGTTCAGGGAATTCCGTTATTGTTTCAACAACCTCGCCTGCTCTTTCACCGCAGGCTGCAATAATAACGATGTCAACGTCAGCATATTTTGAGGTTGTGTGCTGCAAAACAGTTTTACCTGCACCGAAAGGTCCGGGAGTGCAGTAGGTTCCGCCTTTGGCAACAGGGAAGAACGAGTCTATAAGGCGAACCTTGGTTTCCATAGTTTCCTCAGGCGCAAGCCTTTCGGAATAACATCTGATTGCTCTTTTAACAGGCCACTTGAATGAAAGTGAAACCGGAACTTCTCTGCCTCTTTCATCAGTAAGAACCGCAACTGTTTCACTCACGGTATATTTGCCCTTATCCGCAACAGATTTAACAGTATAATTGCCGAGCAAATAAAACGGAACAAAAATTTTATGCGTAAAAGGTCCTTCGGGCACAGTGCCTATATATTCACCTGCACGAAGAGTATCTCCGATTTTTGCCGTTGGAGTAAACTCCCATTTCTTTTCAGCATCAAGACCGTCTGCATAAATGCCTCTTTCAAGGAACCAGCCGGCCTGCTCAGCTAAAACAGGCAGAGGATTCTGCAGGCCATCATAAACCTGGCCAAGCAAGCCCGGACCAAGCTGAGCTGAAAGCATATCGCCGGAAAACTCAACTTCATCTCCGCATTTTATTCCTGACGTCATTTCATAAACCTGAATCTGTGCAACGTCGCCGCGGATACGGATAACCTCACTTTTAAGTTTTGTGTTATCAACGTTAACGTAGCAAATTTCATTCATTGAAATATTGCCCTCAAAGCGCACTGAAACAAGGTTACCGTTAACGCTCACAACTTTTCCTTTATTTTCGGTCATTGTGCAACCTCCGATCTGTCTGCGTTAATTATGGAATCATAGATAACTCTGTATGCGGATTCTCCGCTTTCCGAGTCAAATTTTCTGATACGCTCAACAAGTTTCAATTTCAACCCGTAATAATATACAAACTCTTCAGAAAAAGAATCCGCAGGTCTGAGCGTTTCAAGAAAACCAAGGCGGTAATTATTTAAAAATATCTCCGCTTCCATCGGACTTTCAATTTCAACTGCCTCACGCGCCGCCTGCAAAAGCACCGGTGAAAAACAGTGTATATCGGCGTCAAAATGCTTTTCAAGCTTATCTGCACGAAACTTGGCAAGAGCAAAACGCAAATTACGCTCACCGTCATTCCATTTTTCAATGAGATATGATGATGACTTTTCGTAATCCCTTGCAGGTAAAAGGGTTAATTTTTCAAGTTGAGCCAAAGATTTTTTATTCAGAAATCTATTGCAAAGCTCAGCAAACCTTTCCCACGTTATCGGAAGCGGCACGTTTTCGCTTAAACCGTCAAGTGACGGTAATTGAGAAATAAGATAATATTCTGCCATATTATTCAGCCTCTTTCAACAGTGCGGTTACTTTGGGGCTTAGATAGTTTGAGAGCATATCTGTTACAGCCTCGGCAGAATAGTCATAATAAATCGAACCGTTATTGACTGCTATACGGAATCCGCCGTCAAGTCCGTCACTTGCTTTAAGCGTTACGCCGCCAAGCATTTTATTTTTAAGCTCGGCAAGAACAGAAGCTTCAAGCTTCGCAACGTCATTGGCGTTGAGAATTACGGATATATCCTCTGCGTCGGGTTCATTAACCCAGCATTCAACCGCTTTGATTATGAGAGAATTGAAAGCATCGGAAGAATAAACATCGCTGACCTTTTCGCCGACTACAGCTTTCAGCTCTCTTGCAACACTTTCTCTGAAAGAAATAAGCAGATTGCGTCCGGCCTGGCGGATTGCATCTTCACCCGATTTAACTGTTCTGACGTTTTCACTTTTTGCATCGGCAATCATCTTATCAGCCTTGGCTTTCGCTTCTGCAATAATTCTTTCAGCTTCAGCTTTTGCTGACGCAACAATGGCTTCAGCCTGTGTTTCTGCCGCATCAACACCGTCTTTTTTAATCTGCTCAATAAGCTCCTGAAGTTGAATTTCCATAACACAGTCTCCTTTATATTAATGTATATTCAAAAATTACTCTAAAAAAACAAAAAGGAACCAACAAACCTCTACAGACAGCTGGTTCCTCTTAAAGCTATTTAATTAAACTGATTATAACACATTATCAAGATTTGTCAAGTGATTTATTCTCTGAACCCAGCCAATCTGCTAAGGAAAATTCACCTGAATGAAAGAATGTTGAATTACCAAACAACGTTAACTTTCAAACCTTCAACAGTGTAAGTTACGTCATGCTTATAATGGTTATCAATTGATTCGCAGAACGCTTTAAGCATTTCTTCATCGGGCATCACAATCGAAAACTTCATAGTCATACTGCTCGGAACGTATCGTCTGTCCGTCATCTGGAAACCGTTTATCCACCAGTGCATCTGCGGATCCTGGTTAACAAGAAGCTCATCTCCGTGATACACCTGGAGCGACATTTCCATAAGCTGGTCATTTGTTGCGCAATTATAAAACGTGCCGAACGATCCGGGTTCTCTGTTATAAACGCCTACCTCTGCACCGTTTGTAATCAGATAATTACCTTTCCAAATCTGAATCATCCATTCCATACCGTTATATTCAAATTCAAATCTGCGTGTTATATAATGCCAGAGAAGCGGCATTGAATTAGCAGCTATGTCATAGAAAACGCAAAAGCCGAATTCTCTCATCCAGCTGTCAATGGTTGCATAAACCAAGGATTCATAAAGGTTAAAATTAAAGCCGGTACCTGCAAGTCCGCTGCCGTCATTATTAGTGCACTCACCTGTTTCGATGTTAATATAAATATCAGTGTCAAGTGAATCCGTCGTGCCGTCTCTGAATGTCAATAAAGCCTCAACCTCATAAACATTCGGGTCATCAGTCGGAACACCGTAAATTGTGCAGTTCTCCATAACAGCAAGATAAGCACCAAGGAAATAATAAACGTAATACATTACGTCGTTATTATCCTGTGCTGCCTCATCACGTTTAGCATACATAACGCTTCTTATTGTATCAGTGTCAATGTTAAAAACCTCAACAGCGATTTTTGCAGGCACGTTAAAATCAGGAATGCTTGACAGAAGAGAAACAATATCAAGTCCGCAGTCCATATACACGATGTTGCAGGCGTTTGCAACAAGTTCATCAAACCTGACGTCAAAATTTTTCTGAGGTAAAAATATTTTGCCCGTTATAATTCTGAAAAAAACTGAAAATACGTTTGTAATCTTTAAAAACTGTTCTGTTGAAATAACAGGAAAGCCTTCTTCGTGGATAAGCTCTTTATAATCACTGAGCGTCTTTATTTCTAAATTACCGACAGATATTTCCGCTTCAGCAGTTTCAGCCGAAAAAACAGGCACATTTGCTGTTGCTATTATTACGATTGACATTACTGCAGCAATTATTCTTTTTAACATCAAACATACATCTCCAATCCAAACACAATGTGAAAATATTAGCATAAATTCCAAATTAATTCATTGGTCAAAAATCACTTTTTGTATGATATAAAAATCGGCTTGAACAGTTTTTACTGCTCAAGCCGTTTATGATTCAACCAACGCAGTTGTTGAAGATCATCCGAAAATCATATCGTTGTCCAACCGCCGTCAACGGTAAGAAGCTGACCGGTTGTGTAGCTGGAAGCATCTGATGCAAAATATACAAGCGCACCGTCAAGTTCGCCTGCCTTACCGGGTCTGCCCATAGGACAATATGCTTTAACAGCCATACCGAATTCGGGAGTATTGATAACCATATCTGTCATTTCGCTCTCAAAATAAGCCGGACCGATTGCATTAACAGTGATGTTATACTTAGCCCATTCATTGGCAAGAGCCTTTGTGAGCATTTCAACGCCGCCCTTGCTTGCGCAATAAGCCGTAATCGGGCTGCCTGCCATAGCAACCGTTGAATGAATTGAGCCGATGTTGATAATCTTACCGTAATTCTGCTTTATCATCACCTTGCCAACCTCACGTGCAACATAGTAAACGCCGCTGAGGTTGATTCTGATTGTTGAATCCCAAAGGCTGTCATCCTGTGATTCAGCAGGCGCACCGCTGCCGATGCCGGCATTGTTAACAAGAATATCAATGCGTCCGAAATCAGCAACAACTTCAGCTACCGCATTTTTGATGCTTTCATTATCGGCAACGTCACACTTTACAGCAATGCACTTAACGCCTAATGCTTCAACTTCAGCCTTAACCTGTTCAAGTCTGTCAACTCTTCTTGCAAGAATCGCAACATTTGCGCCTTCTCCGGCAAGAGCAAGAGCAAACTGACGGCCAAGACCGGAAGAAGCACCTGTTACAACTGCAAATTTTCCTTCAAGATTAAATAAATTGCTCATTTTTATTCCTCCAATATTTTTTATTAACATATCATACTATTTATGTTATTGTCAAACAAATTCACCAAATTATACAAAACAGTCAAAACTTGTATAAAACCATTTTATTATAAAATAGAGTCTTCAAACTTTTACTATAATTAAATCATCTTTTTCATTGATGTATCCTTTATCAGGGTATGCAGGCATATCTGAATGAAGCTCTGCAACCGAATTATAAATATTCTCATCAGTTGTCATAGCAATAGAGAATTATATAAAGCATTTAATTTTGCGCTCAGTTGCAAAGAATAGTAAGTTCTGCGTTTGCAACAATTGCTTGGATAATTATTTTCATATAATAAGCAGAAAAGTGCAAAAGGATTTTTATAACCCCTTGCACTTTTCTTTAATTATTCAATTTAAAAATTGAAACTGACTTATCTCTTATTGAACGCTTTTTTCCACAATCTCCACACCAAAGATTATATCACCTTTTACATACTCCCCGTTTTGGTAAAAAGGTTCTGAATTAATGTTTACAACAGCGTAATCAGGCACATATAAAACGGTCTTCAGCCCTTCAGGGACAGTAAGGTTGATAACGTAATTACCGTCAAGCTTTTCGTAATTCAGCGTAATCAACCCCTTAACGCTCGGAACAGTACAGCTCAAGCTGTCTGAAAGACTATATTGGGGTTCGATTTTAACCGTTTCATATCCGGCTTCAAGGGGCGTGATGCCTGCAAAATGCTTGCTCATAATAACAAGCGGTCCGCCGCTCCAGGCGTGATTCTTTGTTCCGCGCCAGGAATCCCAGAACTCCCAGAGCGTTGAGTAATCCTCGCTCATCATCCCCTCATATCTGTCCTTTATTCTGTCCCTTGCAGCTTCATATTCACCCATTTTGCAAAGGGCTTCAAGAACGTAATATTCCATATAGGGACTCGAATTCTTCGTGTTTATGAGAACATTTTTTATTGTATCATACTGTTCGATTTCTGCTAATCCGGCTAAAACTGCAAGAGCATTTGCTCTGTCGTCAGGCTTGATTACATCTTTACTCTTAAATCCCCTATCGGTCCAGAGTGTTTTATAGCCCTTTGCAATTGCAGCTTTTCTGTCAGTAATAAATGAAATGTCATCATCTTTCCCTAAAATTTCAGCCATTTTTTCTGCAGCGGAAAGAGCGTAATATACCCAGGCGTTTTCGATGGCAGTCATATCAGCCTTGCTGCCCCAATCAGCCCAATCCCAGGAGCCGGCACGGTGAACAACAAGGTTATTATCTCCGATTTCCCAAAGCTTCAGATAATTGAGAGAGGCATCATATACTTTTTCAACGAACGCTTTATCACCGGTATATTCATAGTAAGTGAGGAAGCCGACTATACCAGCAAGCTGCTGAACGGGTAGCTCAAAATAATCACCGCTTATAGGCACAACCGTCTGCAGCACGTTTGAACCGTCAACGTGAGAAAGCATCGCCTCCACACCCTTCTGATACAGCAGGTATGAATTGCTGTCCATAGAGTACATTGTCATAATCATTTCGCTTGTGACGTCGCCCCACCACTGAGCTCTTTCTCTGTCAGGGCAATCCATAAAATTATCACGCATAGTAACGTAAAGCGTGCGCAAAGACTTTTGCCACAAGGAATTCATAAATTCATCGTCGCAGGTGAAGTTTCCGCAGAACGAACTGTCATATCCTGTTTCACGGTACATCAGAGAAACGACAGTGACGCCTTTCGGTATTTTATAAGTGATATGCTCACCGTTAAACCAACCTAACGCCTCAAACTCCTGTTCTCCCTCTTTGGTGATATACGTTGTTGAAACCGCACCGATTAAAGTGTTTTCTGTTGTTATGCGGATTTTCTTACCTGCAGGTGCAACAATTTTAAGGTAAGGTGTCAGTTGAGCATTGTAAGGAATATCAACTGTTATTTTTTCGCCGAAGAGTTCGCTCACAGTGTAATTTTCATATTCCTTGGAATTCTCGTAATCCTTAAGGCCGTAATCCTTGAGCATGGGTATTCCTCTGGGAAAAAGCTTGCCGTAAACACCTTCGCCGCCGGCAGCATATTCAGTTGCATTATCCCACGCAGTAAAATCATAATCTTCTTTTAACCAATCGCCGATTTCTTTCCTTGCATCATAGTATACACTGTATTCGGGCAATCTGTAATTGGGCGGATAAAGAGGACTGTTAACATAAGCATTATTTCTTTTTACTTTCCAGCTTTTATCGGAAATTATACAGACGTTATCACCAATCGCTTCAAAAATGAAGCCGCCCTGTCCGCTGCTGTTATACGAATAGCTTGTTTCATCATCCCAATACCACACCAATGCGCAAACAGAGTTATCCCCTTCTTTAAGGTACGGAGCAATATCAACGCTGTCATAATATCCGCTGTTAACGGCAGGACCTCGCTTTACACTGCCCTCAAAAACAACTGTTCTGCCGTTTATGTAAAGCCAGTATTTTGAATCGGCTGAAATATGAGCAACAAGCTCTTCAGGCAGTTTATCAAGCTTAATTTTTTTATTAAAGCACATCCAGACGTTATTTTCCGCCTGATTATCCTTATCCCAAATCCAGCTTGCTTTCCAGTCATTTTTCTCTTCGGTTGAAATCACGCTGTATTCCGGAATACTGTCAGGTATTATATATTCGTTTTTAAACGGTACCAAAGCCGCATCCCCCCACGAAAAAACTGACGAAATAAAAGCTGCCGCTATCGCAAGATAAGAAATAACCGTCTGCAAAATCTGCATAATAACCTCCGCAAAACTAAATTAATTCTAAATAAATACTTTTATTTATTTTATCATAGATTTTTCATCAATTCAACAAAACTGATTAAATCAAACAAAATTTCAGATTATTAAATTTAATCAAAAATAAATTCCGTAGGACAATTCGTATATGCAAATTTATTGTTGACAATTTAATAAAAGTATGCTATATTTCAGTCAACAGCAATGACGAGAAAGAGTAAGCATTTGTAGCTTTTCAGAGAATCCCATCATCTTTTGATGTGCTGTGAATGGGTAAAGCGAAATTGCCGAACATGGTCTCCGAGCTGCGTACCGAGCTTTTGGTTAGGCTACGCCGGGGTCGCCCGTAACAGCGATAGAGTTTCGACAGATCATTTCCTGTCCGAACTTGATAAGGCTTGCTGTCGTGAGAAGCAAGTGAATTAGGGTGGTAACACGTGAGTTTTGCTCTCGTCCCTTGTACTTTGTATGGGGGTGAGAGCGTTTTTTTATTTGCAAAACTAATTTACACGAACGTTACTAAACTATAGAAATGAGGAATCAAAATGAACAACATTATTATCGGCGGTGCGTGGCCTTATGCTAACGGCTCGCTCCATATCGGCCACATTGCAGCACTTCTTCCCGGCGACGTGCTTGCACGCTATTTCAGACTTAAAGGCGACAGAGTTTTTTATGTATCAGGCAGTGATTGCTTCGGCACGCCCATAACTATCAGAGCAAAACAGGAAAACAAAACGCCTGAAGAAATCAGTGAATACTATCACAACGAATTTTGCGATGTATTCAAAAAACTCGGCTTTTCTTATGATTTATACACCAAAACAACTGATGAAAAACACAAAGCATTTGTTACAGACTTTCACAAAAAGCTTTACAAAAGTAAATACACCGAAAAAAGAACAGTTAAGCAAGCGTACTGTCCTTCTTGCAAGCAAGTACTCACAGACAGACTGGTTGTCGGCACTTGCCCTGTTTGCGGCAAAGTTGCAAGGGGCGACCAATGTGATGCCTGCGGCGAAATTTTTGATGCAGATTCGCTGACTGATGCAAAATGCTCAGAATGCAATACGCCCATAGTTTTTAATGAGTCCACGCAGATTTTTCTGCTTATTTCCAAGCTCAGAAATGAACTCAGCCAATATTTGAATTCCCATCCTTATTGGCGCAAAAATGCCGTTGCATTTACAAAAAGATATATTGATGAAGGACTTCGTGACAGAGCCATTACCAGAGATTTGAATTGGGGTATTGACATTCCGAAAAAAGGATTTGAAAACAAAAAAATCTATATATGGGCAGAAAACGTGCTTGGCTATCTTTCTGCAACGTCTGTGCTGTGTAAAGAAAGAAATCTTGATTTCAAAGAAGTGTACGGCGAAAACAGCCGCCACTATTACGTACACGGCAAAGATAACATCCCGTTTCACACCATTATACTCCCCTCTCTCATACTTGCTCACGGCGAAAAACTGCGTTTGCCCGATGAAATCATATCAAGCGAATATGTAACTCTTGAGGGCAGAAAAATATCAACAAGCCAGAATTATGCAGTGTGGGCAAAAGATTTGGCAGAAAATTACAATCCCGATGCCATAAGGTATTTCTTTATTGCAAACGGTCCCGAAAAAAGAGATGCAGACTTCTCTTTCAGAGAGTTTAAAACGCAAAATAACACTGAGCTGGTCGGCGCCTGGGGCAATTTTGTTAACAGAACACTCGCCTTTTCCGTTAAATATCTGAACTCCGAAATTGCGCAAACAACCGTCAGTGATGAAATCAGATTAAGAGTGAAAAACGCTTTTGATTCTGTCGGAGCAAAAATTGAAAAAGGTAATTTCCGTGAAGCAATTGAAGAGATATTTGAACTTGTTCGCTTCGGCAACGCTTACTATGACTCAAAGCAACCATGGAAAACAAGAACAGGTAATATCGCAGATTGCAAAAAGACCATATCCGACTGCACTTATCTTATTGCAAACATCGCAGTATTGCTTTATCCTGTTTTGCCTTTTTCATCAGCTAAAATCGCCGAATGGCTCGATATTGATTTGAATTGGCAAGAGAAAACAGTTTCCTTGAAAGAAATCTCAAAAGAAATATCAATATTGTTCCAAAGAATTGAATAAGAAAAACAGCGGTAAGAATATATTCGTTCTTACCGCTGAACTGTTATGTTAAACATTTAATCATTTATGTTTTCCTAAATCACAGCCCGTATTTTCGGATGAAATATGACGGTGTGCAGCTCCACGCATGGCAAAGACTGTTTATCATTCTGTCCTCATACGGCGAAAAATCAAGGTCATCGGGAATGTAAGCTTCCCAGAATGTGTCTGCGCCGTAGTCAAGCATTCCGCCCCAAAACTTCTTAAGATATTGAACAGCTTCATCTTTCATATCCAACAGTAGCAGAGCCTCTGTTACATAATGGCGCATATACGGAGTAACGGGTTGTTTGGCTTTTTCATTATCAAGGCAGAAAAGCAAAAGTTCTTTCGCTTCCTCCCCGCTTATCACTCCGCCCAATATCATCCACACCTGTGAATGAACGCTGAATTGATTGCTGTCAAAACCGTTAATAAATGCGTTTTCATTTTCATTGTAAAGATATGTTTTGCAAGCACAGCGAACTTTGCAAAGATGAGATAAATACTTTTCATATTCTTCATCACCGATTGCTTTAAGCAATTCTGAAAAGCGGTCAAGCGTGTAGAGATAAACACCCTGCAGCGACGTCAGAATTTCCAGACCCGGACACCAGTCGATAAAAGCAAACCAACCATCCTGTCTTGTGGCAATCAGGTTTTCATCGAGCGTTTTCCTGAAGCTTTCAAGCTGCGATTTGCAGATTTGAAGGAGGTCGTTTATAACGTTTATATCTCCGGTATGTTCATAATAATCACATACACTTACAACATACAAAAGTGCATAGTCCTCAATGTGCGTTGCCCCGGAATGATAATAAGGTGTTTCATAAACAAATGACGGCAAAAAACCGAGCTTGTTGCATTCACCTGCAGCAAAAAGATATAAGCATCTTTTTACGATTTCAAGGTTGTTGAATGTGTAATAATTTGTGAGAGCTTCAAGTCTTAGGTCGCCAATCCAGAGACGGCGGTCACGCTTTGGTCCGTCCTCAAAGAAGGTCTGCATACACTCTTTGAGAGTGTTGGTTGCAACAAGGTCAATTTTATTCAGCAAAGCGTCCTTTGTGTTTGCTGGCTTCAGAACGGAAACATCGGCACTTGTCGAAGCACGGAAAGAAAAATCAAACAATTTTACAGGTCTGTTGGCTTTTTTCACCGTTATTCTTATGTATCTGCAAGCATATCTTCGGGGTAAGGTTATTTTTTGAGGATAATCGAGATTGATTATTTCTTCCTGTAACCACGTTTTTGAAAGCGTTCCTTTATATAGGGAAAAATCATCATTGATTTCTCTCAAATCCTCACCGAACCTGATGATTAAACGAACGGGAGCATCAACAAAGATATCAACCCTGTCAAAAGCAAATGAAAAATGCCCCACAGCGTGTTCACCAAGGTCAAGAAGTATGCTGTCACCGCTTGACGCAATGAATTCGGCTATATTCGGGGTGATATCGGTGTAAATAAGTTCAGGGTAATTGCCCTGAGCTTTGCTCAAAAAATAATTTTTGTCTTTCATAATGAAATCTCACTTCATAACTGCACTTTTGATGATAAACTTTTATCTTTTGAATTATAGCATAGTTACAACTAAAAATCTACTGTTAATATCATCGTCTTAATGTTCCATTTCTATTACAGCTATATCTAATTGTCTATTAATATAAGCTGATTCGATCTCATTTATTTTATTTATGTATTCTTCGGTCAACTGACTGCATACGGACTTTGAAAGCTCGGTTACTTTATAGGGTAAAAAGAGTCGACTGAATATGTTTTTATTTTTAAAGTTCTGAAAGAGCAGATTTTTGCCAAGACAAGGAAGAAAAGTGAAGAAATACAAGCGTATTTCAAGCTTTTATGACGCAGTATTGGTGAAAAAATGCCTTTCAGAACCGTATGAAGTTCGACTCTTTTTACCCTTTGCATTTACCGTATTCAGAACCCCTCACAAAGCTTATTTCGTTAGGGTTTATGTTGCCGTAGTATAAATCTTCAAGTGTTGTTTGTTTCAATTTAAATCACTCCTTATAATTAGAAAAGTGCAACAGGATTTCATATCCCATTGCACTTAAAATTACCTTTATTTTCTTATGTTAACTTTTTGATATTACTTTTAACACCGACTATTCTGTTTTTAAGTAAATTGATTGAATCATCAAGCTTTTTCATACGAATAAACACTTCTGATATTTCTTGCGAGTCAGTTATCAGAATGTTATTTGAAAAACAAATCGGCAAACCAAACTGTTTCTCTGTATTATTAAACTTAACTGTCAGCTTATAGCCGTCATGATGTGTTACAATTCCTTCTCCATACAGCTTATGTGAAACAATCAATCCCTTCGCATTAACTTCATCAAGCGATGTTTTTTCGTTCAAAAGCTGATTTAACTCTTTATTAAGCGATTCAAGTTCTTCATTAAAAGCATCAATTTTCTTTGTTATTATTTCATCTGTAGTCTTCTTTCTTTTTGGCTTGGGAATATCTATGTTCCAATATAAGTCATAAACAACAGAGCAAAAAATTATATCATAAACAAGTATGTGGTAATCATCTTCTGTATCCATTGAAGCAGTCTTTCTGCTATGGAACAGTTCTATAAGTTCCTCATTGCTTTTGATTTTTTCTTTTACCTCATCACACATCTGATAATATCGTTTAAGTCTGAAATCTGCACCATATCCGAAGTCATTCGAAAACTCTATACAATCCTTGAATTTGTGTGCCTGGGTTGCTTTATACATATAATTCTGATCCGGAAACCTAAAATTTAGATAAGCTATAACAGTACGTACATCCTGAACATATTTCCACTTTCCGGGTTCATATTTTTCAAGCAAACTATTAGCATTGCCGACAAAAACATCGATTTTTTCCTGTCGGAGGTCGATATCACCTTCATCATCAGAATATAAATCAACAAACATCTGACGAATTATTTCCGTCAATTCAGGTCGTTCTGCCAATTTGATTATACCGGTTAAGGGCTGTACCATGCGATTATCTATAAGGTTATATGTATCTTTAACAGCCTCTTTGAGCATTGAAACAAAATCAGTAGCGTTGATATCCCACTTATCACCGAAACTTTTAAAAGCATCCCATTTATAAAACTCCCTATTGCTTTCTGTGCAATGCATTTCATCGAAACGTTCTATATAGTTTTCAATCAATCTTTCAAAATTCGCTGTATTCATATAATACACACCTCTGTTACATTTGATGTTATGCAATCTATACTTGATTTCCAAAATTATTATATCAAACAGATATTAAAAGTCAAGAACGCCGACGGTGACGGATATTCTTGCCGACCATTGGGATATTTATGCTCGGTGTGTCGTCGTCTTTTCGTCGTCGAAAGTAGGGTTTTGATATACTTTGTGGTAACTGAAAACATAAGAAAAACCCCACAGAAGCCTTAACTTCTATGGGGAAACAAGTTTTTTAAAAGAGTATTGAATCTAAACTTATTTCGGTATCAATATATACAGCATCAACCTCATAATCATTCGTTATAATAATCTTGCTATGATTAAGACTATATTTCTGAATTATAGTTCCATCAACATCAACCAGACAATCAGATTTTTTCAAATCATTGATAGCACTTTCTAATTTTAAACATGCATTTTGGAATACAGAATTATCTGCAACATTTGAGATTGTATATGAAAACATATTAACTCTCCTATTGGACTTATAAATCATCATCTTCTCATTTATAAATACAACTCAAAAATATTATTCTTCAACTACCACAAACTCATCAACAGGATACAAATAATCCTCTTCGGACTCATCGACAACTCTGTAACAGTCAAATTCAACGCCCAAACACTCATATACATTTCCGTTCGTTAAATCTGTACAATCTAATCCAATATATTTAACTTTCACAGTTTATCACCTGTTTTGTAAAAAATAAAGACCGCAGTTAAATCCTGCGGTCTTTCTGGCGGAGAGCAAGGGATTCGAACCCTCGAACAGGTTATAGCCCGTTACACGATTTCCAACATATAAGAAAAAGCGAGAAAGTCCTTGATTTACAAGGGATTTCGGTGTTTAATATTTCAATTTTCATATCGCCAATTTTAAATATTCCTTGCCTGAAATCATAAAATATCCAACACCCTCCGTCGGCTTTTCGTCGACCAAACTGAAAATGATTTCAGGGTTAAATATCGAAACAACTTTCAGATACTCAACCCCATTGAAAGCATTGAAAGAGATGTTAAAACTTCGTCGACTAAGCCCTGTCGACGAGATTGACCATTGGTACTACCGTCGTCACAAGGGCGACCTCATTAAATGTCTCAGATATGCCGAAACGCAAGCAAAAACACATCAAAAACGTTGCCAAAAGCAAACACCGACCCAATGTAATCAAGATGTCAAAAAACTGTTTTCCTGACGATTTTTCACCATATTGAACAAATGAGCAAAAAAGCGACAACAGCCATCAAAACTGTTGCCGCTTTTGCCTTATCCTTCTGCCACCTTTGAAAAGATGTTGTTTTCAAAGATATTTACTGTTTCTTTCTGCATATCAACTGTTACGTGGGAATAGATGTTCATGGTAGTCTGAATAGTTGAGTGACCCAATCTTTCCGAAGCAATCTTAGCCGGAACTCCATACTGCAACATAAGAGTTGCATTGATGTGTCTAAGATCATGAAAGCGAATATGCCTAAGTCCGTTCTTTTCTAAGAAGTCAGAAAATCTTTTTGAAAAACCGTTTGTGCTTCTCGGTGTTCCATCATCATAACAAAACACCAGATCATTATCATGATATGCTCTGCCGAGTTTGAGACGGTTCTTTGCTTGTTCAATCTTATGTTTCTTGAGCATGGTTACAATGTAATCCGGCATCAAAATCTTTCTGTCACTCGATTCAGTCTTGGGCTTACCTATAATTTTCTTTCCTTTAACACAGGTCAAATTATGACATACATGAAGTGTGTTATCTGAGAAATCTATATCTTTCCATTGCAAACCGAACACTTCACCTTTACGCATACCCATGCCAACTGCAAGAGTTATTGGTACTTCAAACTGAGTGCCTTTGCAACAATTCAAAAGTTCAAGAACTTCCGCTTCATTGTATATATCAGGCTTGAATTTCTCGCCTTTTGGGGGGCTTACAAATTCAGTCACATTTCTGCCAACTATACCCATTCTCATAGCAAATTTTAATGCGGTATGCAATGTTGTGTGGATGTATCTAATAGAGCGTGGCGACAAGCCTTTCTTTTTCAGGTCATCATAGAACATTTGCAACTGAACTGGAGTGAGCTTCTGCACCTTTATATTGCCAATTGCTGGATATACATGGTTTTCAAGATTTACTCTATAACCGTTCTGCGTAGTAATAGCAAGTTCCTGTTCAACGTGAAGTTTGAACCACTGTTCGCAAATGTTCTGAACGGTGATTTTGCTTGCTTCAATGAAAGAACCCATGTTGTATTGATGTAGCTTTTCTGCCTTTATTGCTTGGGCTTCGGCATAAGAATCACAGGATATGTACTCCCTTCTACGTTTGCCGTTTGAGTCATTGCCCTTATCCAAAACAACCTGATAGCGAACGCCGCTTTTGTACTTTCTTTTTCTTATATGGGCTGTCATTTTAACACCTCCGGGATTATAATATATATTTGAAAAAAGGGCTGTTTCGGCTCTTTGAGAGCATCTACAGCCCAAATGATTTTTAAAAATTGTTTAGCTTGACATAAACAACTTTTTCACCTGCTTCTTCTCTATAATGTACAGTATAAAACGGCGACATTACAGTTTTGTCATGACGTACTATATCGTATTTTTCGTAGATTGCTCTAACAAGCTCAGTATCATTTATTGACAATCCTTTGCCCTGTGGAACAACACGACCTGAACTATTACTATCAGCAGAACCGCTTGTTAATTTTATCCAATCATGATTTACATAGCTAAATTCAATATATTGAGGGTAGTCAAGGTGTTCCCAAAGCGGTTTAGTTATGTTTATTTTTCCATACTCATCATTCGTTGAAATTCCATATATATTTCTTTTGTATTTTCTTTGTTTATTTGCCATTATAAAACACTTCCTTTCGATTCTATATTTGCTTTTAACTTCTCAATTTCCGAGTCAGGAATAATCTTCAATGACTTAGGATCGAGTACTACTTTGTCATTATGAACAATTTCATCAACTGTTAGCTCAGCATATCTGCCCACCGTTAATGAATAGTGTTTACCCGAAGGCAATACACCATCACCATCTGGGTCGTCAGCGTTGTGGGGTAAGGCAAAAACCAAGATTTTGCCAGATGGTTGAATAGCATTGAACATAATATGATATAAATGCTCGTCCATTCCGTAGCTACTGACTGCATCTACGATATAAACCGGCAATATGCCCTTATGGTCGATTTTCCATGTTTCAGATTCATGCCAGCTTTCGTAATCAATACCGCAGACAACTTTGTTTTCGACAATATTAATTAGTTTTTCAAATTCTTTATAATACATAATAAATTCTCCTTTTAATATTAATTTATTTGAACTCAGGCTATCGAATTATAAGGTTCGACAGCCTGAGATTTTATCTTAGGCTACACTTTCGCCTTCTGTGCTTATTTCGCTCATTTCATCAATAATTTCCAAAATCTTTTCATCAGGAATTATATCGAATTCTACCACACGTAAGACTTCATCACCGTTTCTCTGCTTGCAAGTTTTAACCTTAATCAAGGCGTATCTTGCGATAGTCATGGAATATAATCTTTTAGAAGGCAATTTCTGATAGCCTTCTTCATCGTAGTATTCATACTGTTTTGAAAACTTCAATACTTTACCAGACGGCTGTATTGCCGTAAATATTATGTTATATCTGTTGTTTGTATTTAATTCCGATACAACAGCATCAATAATATAAACGGGGATTTTTCCAACATGGTCAAATCCTTCACTTTCATCAGAAACCCAAGATGCGTCATCCATTCCACAATAAATATTGTCTTCTACAAGACCTATAAGGTCGAACATTTCTTTTTTTGTCATAATTTTTATCCTCCAAAATCAATTTAGTTATTTTTATTGTTGAACTTATATCCAAATTGGATATTAAACTCTTAAAATATTGATTAAAAATCATTCTGAGGGTCGCAGATTTTATTGTTTATCAATATTTCTGCTTCTCTAACAAAATCTAATTCCTCGTCGGGAACAAAATAAAATTCTGTTATAGTTGAAAACACATTTCCTTTATTATCTATTGTGTTTCTTACATAAAACTTAACATATTGACCGATCAATTCTTTTAGATTAAATCTGTTTCCAAAAGATAGTATTATTCCCTTGGAAACAACATCGTTGGAATCAAGCTTAAAACGAATAAGTTTTACAACTCCTGGACTATAAATAAGCTCAAAAAGTATAAATTCTTCACCGTTTTTATTGTAAGAAGAATATGCATCAATCATACCGTAGTGAACTCCGGGTCTATCAAAAGACCACTCTTTTTGATATATCCATACAAGATCTTCTTCCGATTCATCTCTTTGTGACTCATCATATACAAAACACATGAGTTCATATGCTTGAAGAACTGATTGATCTCCGTAAAAAAACTTTTTAGCCAATTTTTTCATCTCAGGTGAAAAGTCTTCAATATTTAATACACTATTACGTAATTTTCTAATTAAGTTATCGTCATTATTTTCCATAATAATCTTTTCCTTTCATGTTTTTCAAAATGATATAACGGTCTTTGGCTCGACCTATTGTAACTTCGACTCCTAACTTGCTCAGGTCATGCTTATATTTACTAAGGGCACGTGACAAGGAGTTGGTTGTAGTCGGAAAATCACCCGGAACTGTGCCAACAGAAAAAGTATTAAATAATTCTTCTAACAATTCTGTAGCCGAACCCTTCCAATCCGTCTTATCATTCATAAAATCAATTATCGATGTGATAAGTGATGAGTTTTGAAGAGTAGATTCAACGGCTTTTAAATTGTTATTAGAATACACTTCAAGAAAACGTTTTCCATCGCCTTTGTTCATAGCTTCTGCAATACAATATCCTAAATGAGCAAAATCCGCCATGCGTGGCAAATGCTCAACTGATATAGAATTTTTAATTTTCAATACTTTTTTAATCAATGTAAATATTTCGCCCAAAATATTGGGTAGGAGTTCATTAAACAATCCGAACACCTGTGCATCGGTCATTCTTTTATTACATGAAAGACGTTTAAAATCAATTATTATTGAACGGTCAATCAAATCAGACTGTGACATATCAATACTTATTCCGTTGATACCAATAGGTCGTTTAATATTCAAAACAACCTCATCATTATCGGTATACAGCTTTCTTTTGTTTATGCTGCTACCTGTAACGGCTTTACAGAGAATATCACTAATATCATTTTTTATGACAGAAACATTATCAAAAGCAACAAAGTAACCATTATATAATGTATTGATTAGGTCATCCTTTTTTTCAGGGAAAGCAAGAAGCTCTTTTGAGTCTGGGTCAATGATTTTGCAAATCATTCTCATTGCCGTACTCTTACATGCACCATGCTCACCGTTGAAAATAATTATCGGATGAGTTATATTGTCAAAAAATAATGAAACAACATAAACACTAAGCAAAAACAAGTCATCACCTGATACATTCATCAGCTTACCTAACATTTGGGGTAAGGTTTCAGAGTTTTTGAATATTGGTTTTACTTGATTTTGAAAGCCATCATTAACATAAAAATTGACCTTAAAATCAAAATTACTCTTGTTCAGCGGTCTGCATATAATACTATTTATTAATACCGCATAGTCATTATCTAAATTATATATTACTTGGTTGCCGTCAAAATAGCATCTTCTTACAGTAGGAACAACATCAGTTGTTGTTCTATTTGCCTGCATCTGAATAGTTTTGTAGATACTATCAACGCAGTTTTTCTTTACAATTTTGTCGAGCTCGTTAAAACAAATTTCTCTTATTCTATTTTCAATTTCAGATACATTAGAGAGAAATGCAAGCTTCTTATCATTCTTATATTTAAATATTACATATTTTTCTTCATTTTGATTGCGGTATATATCCGCATAATTACAAATTAAATTAAAAATTCTTTCTTCCGGATTTTCCGGCGATTTGATGGTTTTTAATTTCATGGTTCGCACCTCCTTCCACCATCAGAATTGTTGTAAATCGAATTGATTACATCTGTCATTATACGTATCTTTTCCCTAAAGTCAATCAAAACATTGTAAGTCTAATCGAGCATTTTACCGGTTATTTGTAAGTGATTGAAACATATATTTCCAATATTCTGCAATATAACTTGACACAACAATCTTTGTGCTTTATAATACAAGGTGTTTCTAGTTGTAAGTTTGATTTTTATCACTTCATGCCTTTATCGCTTGGCACATCTTTACTTTTAATACACCGCAATACTATTCACTTGTAAGTTTCAGAGGGGGTTGTTATTATGCCAAAAGTGAAAATTAAAAACCCAAATAGTAAAAAAGAGAAAAAAATTTCTCATAAAGTTGATAAAAGCAAAATAAAGATTAGCACCGAATTGTATCTTGATTTACTTTCAGAAACAGTAGTACAGGATTATAGAAGTAGTGATAGAAAATACACCAACGTCACAAACCTTATAGACGGTCTTTATGAAGTTTTTGGTAATCAGCGAACATTTCGATTGCCTTCCGATCACTCTCAACGTGAATATATCAAAGATTTTACTTATCCCGATGAACCCAGACCTTTATCACACAATGTAAGATTCGATGACTTAATCGAAAAATGCAGAATCAGGTTTGCCAAAAAAGAAATCACAGAACTAACCAACGAGAATTTCCATTTTTATTTCAGTGATAAATCAGAAGTAATAGAACGAAACATTTTTCCTTACGTATTATTATTTGTGCCAACAGGTAATGAAAAAACAATTGAAGAAAACATTAATCTGTATTTATGCGAACATATTAAAGCTTCGATTTGTGGCAATAAATGCATACAGATTTATTTTGAAGAATTTAGAGAATTAGAAACATTCTTAGATAAATTTCTTGAATTATATGAATACTATTACGATTGGGAAGACGGAACTGCAAAAGAATTATCATTAAAACCAAAAAAAGATACGGAAGAAAATTGTGACAATAACGATGAAACATCAAAACTGTCAAATAGCAACGACGATATCGACGATTCCGACGACAAAACAGAAGAAATAGAAAAAATAAAAAATAGTTTTAGTTCAGATTTCTGAATTATCGACGGCAAAAATTTTTTCGTTAGATTTGACCTTGCGAAAAGTTACGACGATATATTTCGAATACTGACAAAAAAATATCAACAATACGAATATCCCATCCCACACCCTACGGTGCGAGATGGGATTGTTATTTAGTACTCCTCTGCGAGCAAGAAGGTGTGATGTGTTTCGTCGTCTATGACAAAGACCTTTTCTGTGACGACTTCATCGGTCAGCAATATGTACTCTTTCTCATATGGCGGTTGCTCCTGAGTATGCACAATCTTCTGAGCCCTTCTGCCTTCATGGTCGGTCGGCATCAGTTTGAACACCTGCAAATAGTCACACTCTGGAAAGAGCCTTGCATTATTTATGCCGTCAAGTATCATCAACTTTTGTGCTGCCGGTATTCTTTCGCTGAAACCGTTTGTCATGTATGCTGTGTTTTGAAATCTCATTTCTTACCTCCAACTAAATTTGCAGTCCACTCATAAAATGCCTTCTCATCCATCAGGTACATAGGACAGTACACATCGAAAGAGTAATCATTTGACAAGCAAAAACAGCCATGGAACACATCAATTGTGCCACCATGACCGTTATTAAGTGTATGTATTTCTGCGAACTCTACTGGTGTATCTTTTAAGGGTTCAACAAGTCCGATTTCTATCGAAATATTCCAATCACTCCCGAACTGTATTACATATATACTTCCGTAGGGTTCAAGATTATCTGTTTCAAGAGTTACAAGCATCTGTTTAACCTTATCTTTCAAAAGCTCCGTCAATGCAATGCAACCAAGAAACACCGGGACATCTTCAACTTTATTTATCCTTATCATTATTTCCTCCTGTTCTTCGGGAGCTTCGTTCCTGTGTAAAGTGATATAGCAGCAGAACATCCGGCTACCCATAATTCAATACTTGTTAACGTTGCGGCTGAAAGTGCCGTGAATGCCGATACAATCATCAGGTGTTGCTCCTTTCCATGCATTTATTTATAGCTATAAGGCTTGCGAATGTACTGACAAAACCGAATATGAACCACTTCATTCAGCTTTCATTCCTTCCTCTGATGCAAACTCAAAAGGCACAATATCAAATGACTTTCTTACTGACGGTGACAAAGGATGACAGTTTGTTGCTATGCCATTTGAAACGGTGTAGATGTTCTTCTTTTTGACATTTGCAAGGATATTTACAACCTTGATTGCCTGTTCTTGAATGCTTTCTTTACTTGCACTCAGACAGCCCCAACAGATGATTATATCCGGATAGTCCTTTGAGGTTGCAAGCTCCTTGATTGTCTGCATATTGTCTTTGTCCGTATCTTTGCCGTTGATTGAGGAAAAGAGATTGCAAAGACAGAACCCACCGTAGCCGAGCTTATACAGGTTATTAGTTATGATTGTTTGTGTCAAAGTTTCAAACACACCGTCATCTCTACCGGCTGATTTTGACACTATCAATGCCAAGGGTCTGCTACTATTCCATACTTTTTTAAGGGCATATCTGTGTCTGCCGTCATCGCTGAAAGTTGCTTCGTTAATTATGGTTGTTGTTACTGATTTCATTGAAAATACCTCCGTTTTAAAAATATTGTTGATTGCCAAGCAAAGTGTTCAGTTTACATAGATGGGAAGAACCAAAGTTTGGGGTCGAGCTTGAATTTGCGGTTCAAAAGGTGCGAAAAAATGAGCAATTTAAAAACCTCCTTGATTTCCATATAAATGGGTCAGATTTGGATGATATGAGGAAGAACTTCGGTGCGGAACTCAGGAACTCACAAACTCCGCAGACTTGAAAGTTACATCGGCAAAGTTATCACCGGTCAGAATGTAGACAGAATTATGCCAACGTTCCTCCGCTTCCTGAATCGCATCGCTCAGGGTGTCCGCTTCAATACTCACCTCGCTTTCGAGAGTTTCGATGATTTTCACTTTAAATATTGACATAGTATCCTCCTTCTTTTGGGCATAAAAAACACCCTTAACGACTTTTCTGCCGCTAAGGGTTGTTAGCTATTTAAGGGTGCATTTTCAAATATTCTGAACCTAAAACGCTTCTCTCGCCGTCAAATCGGCGACAAAACACGGTTTTCAAGATAAATATGAAAGTATCGAAAGATAACAAAAAGCCCTTGAAAACTGTTGTATATCAAGGGCTTTGAGTGTTGTATCAAGTTTTTAGTTTTTCATACCGTTACACGATATAATGTTGTTCAGCGGCTTTTCATATCAATTCATTATTTAAAATTACCTTTAATATTTTGTGTTGTTATAATATTTATATAGGAAAAGCACTCTTGGTGAGCTATCCCACCAAGAGTGCTTATTTATTTTAATCAAACAAGTCCCGGAAAATATACTTAAAGATTGGGTTGCCAGCAAAAAATTGTTTAAACATATGTAAAATCATTGACCATAATGTTACTTCAGAAGTTATTCCCTCATAATCAGCAATACGAACACCTTTTTCATTTGTTATAACATTTCCGTTTGCATCAACTATATATGCGGAAATTACAACATTGCCGTTTGAAACTGATGTAACTGTACATCTTCTTCCGTCGCTTGAAACTTCAAGTGAAACATCATTACTGTCTGTGCTCCATTTGATTTTAGCTCCATCAGGAAGATTGCTTGCACTTGCATAAAGAACAATTGATTCTCTGTATTGAATTGTTCTCGTTTCGGGAGTTGCGATTGTAACCTTGATTTTACTTACATCATAGTTTGCAAATTTAGCGGTAAATGTCATATTCTTTGCAGGCATCTTTGAAGGCACTGCAGGAGTCCAGCCTGCGAAGAAATATCCGTCTTTTTGAGGTTTGACAGGAACTGTTATTTCACTTCCAAACTCATAGGTTTCCGTTGTTTCAACACTGTCAACAATCCACTTGACAGTGTACTTATTAACCTCAAATACCGCTGTGTAGGTTACATCGTATTCCGGAACAATTGCAGAAACAGCAGGCGTCCAACCAATGAAAGTATATCCTTCTTTTACAGGTGTTTCGGGTTCGTTAAGTTCAGTTCCGGGCATAACGTAAACCTTTGTTTCTTTTCCGTCAACAACCCAAGTCACCGTTACACCAAGCCACTTTTTACATATATCACAGTATCCGTCACTATTACTGTCAGGATGATTACCCTGAATCACACACTGATAGATGGGCTCAAATATATATGTACTGAAATGGTCGGTATCAAACTCAAGAACTCCGTTTTCGTATCTTGCGGTACATCTGGTTTTTGTTCCGTCATCATTGATTCTGTAAACATAGAACCCTTCCGCATTTTCATAACCGTCAAGAGGAACAGAAATTGTCAATTCATTATCAGGCTGACAATGATTTCCGTTTTCATCAACATAGTTGAATTCCTGAGTAATACTGCCATCCGCCTCGTCAATAAGCATGTATTCAAGTGTTTTATCGTCAGAAATACCGCACACATCACACTTGAATGATTCAGGAGTATGACCGTTCTTATCAGCGGGACCGGTTATTGCCTTCCAGGTATGCTCACCGGCACACTTGACTGCTTCGGTATAAGAACCTTCACAAACAGAACAAGTATACTTCGTTTCGCCATCCTCAAGACATGTTACAGCTTTAATGATTTCGGCAGTATACTTATGTTCATGATCACCGTAAACCGCTGTGAACTCAATGCTTTCCGCAGGCATTGTTACAGGGATTTCACCGTTCCATCTTCTGAATGCATTTCCATGCTTATCAGTCAAAGTTTCAGGTACGGTTATAACATCGCCGGGTGCATATGTAACGATTTCTGTTCCGTCAGCTATATTCCAGATTACAACACAATCCTGATTTACAAGAGTTGAATCAAATTCTATTAATGGCTGATCAGCAACAGTTCCGTCAGGAATGTTCCATCCTGTAAACTTATAGTCACCGATGAAATCAGTTCCAGGTGCGATGATTTTGCCACCTTGTGCTACCGATTTAATAGCGTAAATTTCATCATTTACTTTAAACACAACAGTGTTCCTGTCGGCAGGAATATTAACTGTGGGTGCATTGAATACACATTCATAATTCTCTGCATCACCTATGATAATACCTGAATCACCTGTGGAAACAGCATAATCGCCTGCAACAGATGCATTTTCATTAGCAGAAACAACAATATCAAGTGAAACAACAAACTTATCACCGATTTCTTCGGGATGAATTGATTTAATTTCAATCGTTGTTGTTCCATCAGCATTTCTTGTCACGGTTATGTCTGAATTCTTAACACCGAATTTTTCAATTGCAGAAATTCTAAGTGTTTTTTCCTGCTGTGAAGTAAGTGTGAAATATTTTGATACCGTTTCAATAAGAGTGATGTTGTCAAAATCGGTTGTTTTTGTAATATTTTCAACAACGATTTCAGTAAATACATCTGAAAGAGCATCCGTATTATCAACTGTTACATAGAACTTATCGGACTCGATATCAAACTTGCCTGAAGCACTTCTTGCACTCTTGCAATTTGATGAAACATGATTCATGAATTTAACAAGATGTTCGCCTGCTTTGTTCTCATCAAAAATACCAACCGAGTAAACACATGCATCATAAGTATTCTTGAGCTGATATGCCTTCTGAACAGCAGCATTGGCAACATTAACCTCATAACCGTTTCCATACGTGGGTTCACCGTCTGTCATAAATATAACTATTCTCTGTCTGCCTTCGTAATCTGTATTGTTTGCGAATACATTGCAAGCCATAGACAATCCAAAGTCAGCTGCAGTTGCACCCTTTGCATCAATTGAATTGATTGCATTAATTATATCTGCATTAATAGTACCGTTACTGTTTACAGACATAAGTGCTGATTCATAATCGGATGATTTTGCATTCTTCATATTGATGGGGTTACCGCCGGTTGTAAGGATTTCAGTATTAAGATATGCGGGATATTCAAATCCGTTTGCTTTATTACCCATGCCGAAACCAACAACAGCAATTCTGTGGTCTACTCCGTTTGCGTTTGCATCAGCATAAACTGAATTCACAAAATCTGTAGCCGATGCAATAAGAGCATCCTGTTTTGAAACTTTACCGCCAAGCTTTTCGGACATACTTCCAGACTGGTCAACCACAAGAACAATATCAAGAGGAACACTCTTGCTTGACTGGGTAATCATAGTTTTGGCTTCAGATTCCGCATAAAGTTTTATTGTTGTTTCACCAGTTGTTGAATTATACGAAACGTTCTTGATGAAATCAATTTCGGAAATATTATCAAGATCAACAAGAGTATATTCAGCATTGATTGTAATATCGGAATCAGTAAGAGTATATGCCTCCCATTTTCCTGTATATCTGTGTTTCTGCGGAACTTCGGGCTCAGCAATTTCAGTTGTACCCTTAAGAAATTCAACATAAGAAACAACGTTTCCGTCTGCAACAAATGTTGCAGTATAAGTTGTTCGCTGAAGCATAGGAAGAATCTTTTCTTCTGTATAGCCGCAATTCTTACAACTTCTTGTTTGCAAACCTTCTTTGTTTTCGCCTGCTTGAGAGACAGTTATCCATTCTTTAAAGCTGTGACCGAATGCTTGAGTTGTAGCTGATTTGCTTGCTCTGCCACAGTTAAGACAGATATTAAGCACACAACCGTTCTGTATGCATGTTGCTTTAATTTCCATTGACTCATAATTATGACCCAATGCGGACGTTTCATCAGTTGTATAAACATGGTCGCCTCTCACACAAGTGTGACGAGTATATCCTCCCGATTCACAAGTAGCAGGAATAACCTCAGTTATATATTTATGTCCGAGTGCTTCTGTCTGAGCGGTTATCGATGAGTAATTATTACAAACATTACATACATTGAGAGTAAATCCGCCGTTAGAACATGTCGCTGAATATGTTACAGAAGTTATTGTATGACCTGTAGCATCAACCTCATCGCCTGTGTAGGTGTCCGAACAACGCGAACATATATATTCAGTATAACCATTTACCGTACAGGTTGCATTAACAATTTTTGATACAACATAATTATGATCACCCGCTTCAACTAAATTATCCT
The DNA here is from genome assembly GCA_045536235.1 of Acutalibacteraceae bacterium. Classification (GTDB taxonomy): domain Bacteria; phylum Bacillota; class Clostridia; order Oscillospirales; family Acutalibacteraceae; genus UBA8612. The sequence goes on from JAZSND010000060.1 coordinate 32,986, forward strand.
GATATGAATCACCACAATTAAGGCAGGTGTGTTCCGTATAACCACCCGAAATACAAGTTGCTTCAACTATTTTATCAACATAATCATGTTCAAGCGCGTCAACTTCATCAGATTTATATGCCATACCACAAACTGAACACATATTGATTGTATAGCCGCCAGTTACACAGGTGGGTTTAATTACAATTGCTTCGTATTTATGACCTGCTGCGGGAGTTTCATTATCGGTATATGAATGCGCGCAGACTGAACATTCAAATTGTGTGTAACCGCTTCCTGTGCATGATGATTCAAAAACGGTTTCTTTATAAACATGTCCTCTTGCCTCAACAAAATTGTCAACATGAACATCACCGCAAACACAACAAGTATAAGTTGTGAAACCGTTCTGTGTGCATGTCGGATCTGTTGTTTCTAAGGCATAATTATGATTGACACTAACAGTTATAAGTGCGGTTTTACCTTCAACTTCAGCGTTTATAACAGCAGTACCGCATGAAACAGCCGACACTAATCCGTTTTCATCAATAACTGCAACACTTTCATTGTCTGAAGACCAAGTTACTGAAAGAGTTTCAGTAGGTTCAGGAATAATAACCAGCTCAAGCTGAAGCTTTTTACCAATATCAACTCTAGCAGAATCAAACACGAAACTTACTTTATAATCTGGTTTGAATTGTGCAAGAAAAGCCAAATCATAATCAGGCATTGATGAAGGAATAGTCGAATTCCAACCAACAAATACAAATCCGTCTTTAACAGGATCCGCCGGAGGAACAACAGGAGCACCAAACTGAACATATTCAAACGAAGCAATGCCGTCAACTATCCAGGTAACGCTGTAGCTGTTAATATTAAAATTGGCCGTAAAAATGATGTCATTCGCAGGCATAGTTGCAGGAACAGAAGGTACCCAACTGTCAAAAGTATAACCTTTTTTCTGAGGATTATCTGGTGGTACTATTTTCTCACCATAAGGAACAACAGTTTCAGTTTCAACACCATCAACAACCCAAGTAACAATATACCCCTTCGGGTTCCAAATTGCAGTGAATGTTAAATCCTCAGCAGGCATTGTTTCGGGAATCGCCGGACTCCAACCAACAAATTCGTATCCTTCTTTTTCAGGTTCATCGGGAAGAGTAATTTCTGTACCGTAAGCGACACTTTGGGTCATCGACATACCTTCGCCAAGAATCCATTTAATTTTGTACTTATTTGCAGTCCAATTTGATGTAAATATAATATCATTATCTGGCATTAAATCAGGTATTTCAGGAATCCAACCGGCGAAAGTATAACCTTTTTTATCAGGGATTTCCGGCGATTCAATAGCTTCACCGGGTCTAAAAAATTGAACAAATAATTCACCGTCAATATTCCATGTTACCTGACGAAGCGCAAAATGGATATTCGCCTCTATCAAAGGGTCATTATAATCAGCGATTATAATTGCATTCCAATCGGCCCGTGCGCCATCAAAATAAACGTCCCGAAGATTATAGCAACCTTCAAAAGCAAAATCACCAATATTTTTAACACTACATCCGAATGTAATGTTTTGGAGATTATTGCAACAATAAAAAGCCTCATAACCTATCGACTTAACATTGTTACAAATTATTACTGAATTAAGATTATCGCAATAACTAAATGCATCTGAGCCAATATTGATTACGCTATCAGGAACAATATAACTTGAACTTTCATTTCCTCCGGGATACAATATCAGTTCAGTTTTATCTTTATTAAACAGCACACCGTTTTCATCATTTGAAAAGATTTCATTCTGATCATCAACATTAAAGCTTTTCAAACTAGAACAATTTAAAAAAGCTGATGATTCAATTTTTTCAACTCCGCTTCCAAATACTGCTGTTTTGATACCCGCGCCCATAAAAGCACCTAATCCAATACTTTGAACTTTATCAGGTATAACAATTTCACTAAGATTACTGCAACAACAAAATGCACACGATCCAATCCATGTCACGCCGTTACCGATTGTAACACTCTTAAGTGCGCTGCATGAATTGAATACATCAAATTCTATTCCTGTCACACTGTCAGGAATAATGATTTCAGATAAGGACAGACAACCATAAAAAGCCCCTGCACCGATATCAGTCAATCCGTCCGGAAGCGCTACATTATCAAGACTTACGCAATCAGAGAACGCCCATTCACCTATTCGAATAACACTATCGGGTATTGTTACACTAACAATTTTTGAACAATCACTGAACGCATAATCTCCAATACTTGTAGCTCCTTCGGAAATTATAACATTTTTAATTAATTCACTGTATTCTGACCATGGTGATTTAGCATATGACCAGTCATACATATCACCTGTACCGCTTATAATCAATTCGCCTGTTGCTTCATTGAATGACCAAATTAAGTTTTCTCCACAATAATATTTTAAATCAAACCATGTTGCAGTGAATTCCAAATCATAGTCAGGCATTTTTTTAGGAATTTCCGGAGTCCATCCTGTGAAAACATACCCATCTTTACTCGGATCCTCAGGCTTAATTATTTCAGAATCATAATAAATAGTTTCAACAAATCTTTCGTCATCAATAATCCAGGTTGCCGTGTGGCAATTCAAAACGTAAACAGCATAGTAGCTGATACCGCCGACAACCATACCGCCCTGTTCTGTTGTGCCTTCTGCGTTGTTCCAGGTGTCAGCTGCACGCTTGTAACCCTCGGGAACTGAAGCGTCAAGGAGAGCGAGGTCAGCATCTGACAACATCATGGCAAGGTTGTCTCTGCTTGTGCCAACAGGTGCAGTGATTACGATGGGATTTTCCATATCGTAAACGGGATTCTCACTTGTGCTGCCTGCTGCCCAGTAATAGAACTTAGCGTCATATCTCTGAACTTCCCACTTAACCTTAGCTGTTGCACCCTTGATGCTTTCAACTGTTACTGTTGCGGGTTCCCAAACGGGATCGTAGCCTTCCTTAACGGGAGCGTACTGTGTAAGGTCGATTTCTTCGCCGTAACCTGCCTTAACAACGATTGTGCTTTCGCCGTCGATTGTGCCGCCGTCAAGGTTGATTGTTACGTCAAACTTATCGGTTGTGAGAACTCTCTTGTATGTAGCGTTCTTTGTTGCAGTAACTGTCTGTCCGGAAACAACTGTGTCAACAATCTTGCCTGTTGCAACGTTTGCCCAACCGAGTTCGTTTGCAACTGCAGCAGGAACGTTAACTTCTGTGTTTTCCTTATAGTCAGCTGATGAGATTTCTGTGCCGTCA
>JAZSND010000013.1:0-3739 GCA_045536235.1 Acutalibacteraceae bacterium
CCAAGATAAGATATCCCATGGCGTAAGCCAGTAAGACCCCTCATGGACTATGAGGTTGATAGGTTGCATGTGTAAGCGTGGTGACACGTTCAGCTTGGCAATACTAATAGGTCGAGGGCTTGACCATATATTATTTCTCTATCCGCTATTCTATCCAATCTTTGTTCAGTTTTTAGGGTGTATTCATAATATTGAAATCAACCGTCTCAAAAGAGGCGGGTTTTTTATTTGCTTTTCAGCAATTTCTGTGATATTATCGTATTGTGAGGTGCTTTTATGAAGCTTTATTACATATTCACCGCTGACAGCGGCTCTGATTTGTCACAGATTATTGATTATAAGTTTGCCGGTTCGGTTAAGTTGGGCTATGTTTTAATTAAATTCAATGAATCAGATGTTGATAACGTTATTGAGCTATATGATGAATATTTGAAAATGAGCGTTTATCTAAACTATAAGATGAATGGCTATATATTTTTTGGTTCAGACGGCGGTTTATATAAGTATTCAGACGGTGATTTTGTTAAAGTCAGTTCACAAGGTCGCCGCATATTGATTTCTATTGCGTATCTTTCATTTACAAGAAACAGGTATTATATAAAGACTTTAAAGGATACAAAGAAATACAGTTTAAAGTTCGATGATTCAGTTGTTTTAAAAAAATTCTCAATCCTATCGTTTAAATCATATGATTTTTATTGCAAGGAAGAGAACATTTCTTTCAAGTTCCGTTTAAAGAAGTCAAGCAGCGTGAATAAACCGCTTGTGGTCTATATGGGTGGCGGAGCGAGCCTGGGTCACGATAATTTTAAGCAGCTCCTTGAATATCATAAGCTGTTGAACTGTCAGCTTAAGCGGTACGATTGCAACATTCTGATTCCGCAGGAACCGTGTCTGTTTTATAAAAACAACCCCAATCGCAGTGATTATTTTGAAGCTGTGTTGCAGCTTATCGTTTCGCTTGCAGGTGAGATTGATGCTGACACAAAACGTATTTATATTATCGGTTCATCGGGCGGCGGTGTGGCAGTTTGGGATATGGTTTATCATTATCCTGATTTCTTCGCCGGTGCAATACCTGTAATGGGCAGATTAATATTCGGTAAAAATGACGTTGAATTCAAGCGTTTCCTGAGCACTCCTTTGTGGGTGGCACATTCGTCTGATGATAACAATGTTGTTATCGACTCCGATGATTACTGCGTTGGTGAGTTGAAAAAAATCGGCGCTGATGTCAGGTATACCCGTTGGGATAATTACGGGCATCGAATGAATAAGAAATTCTTTAGAAATGAACAATGGGCAGAGTGGATGTTTGAGCAAGTTAAAAATAATTAGTTTGGTGGTGTTCATGTGAAGTTCTATGATTATATTTATTGTAATTACGGCTATGATTTATCATATTTCGATAAATATATTATCAGAGGTTCTGTCGGGGAAGGAATAATTTTAATCAGATACGATGAAACTGATGTTGCTGATGTTCTTGAAAGATCATATAAGGCATTTATCAATTCACATAAGTTGAGTTTTGAAGAATATTGCGAGCGTTATCGTGTTTTGGGATGTGACGGATTTAGTTATAAGTGTTCTGACGGTAAATTTATTAAAACTTCTGATTGGATTCCTTTTAAATTTTTTCTGTATTATTTGATTACGATGTCAAGGCATAAAAGCATTGCAAAAAACGACATACATTTTAAACAACGTTGTTCACAGTTTGGTGAATCGGCCGTTATTAAAAAGGTATCGGTTTTGCCGTATAAGGCATATGAGTTTTTCAGCAGGGAACATAAGATAACATTTAACTACCGCTTAAAAAAGGCAAACGAAGCTAATAAACCGCTTGTGATTTATATGTCCGGAGCCGGCTGTCTCGGTTATGATAATTTCAAACAAATGTATGAATGCCATAAGGAATTAAGCGGGCAGTTGAAAAACCATGATTGTTCCGTTTTGATTCCGCAGGCACCGTGGGGTGCCAATATGGATATGTCTTTGAGCAGCAGATATATTGATGCCGTCATAAAGCTGCTTGACAGGGTTAGCGATGATGTTGAGGCTGACAGAAAGCGTATTTACCTTCTGGGTACTTCTTTCGGCGGTATGTGTACGTGGGAAATGATATATCGTTATCCCCATATTTTTGCTTGCGGAATGCCTGTTATGGGTAACATATTATACGGTAAAGACAGAGAAGATTTTGAATTTGAGCGATTTTTAAAAACACCGCTTTGGGTTGCACATTCATCGGATGATGATAACGTAAAAATTGATTCCGACGATTACTGCGTTGAAGAACTTAAGAAAATCGGTGCTGACGTAAGGTATACACGCTGGGATAAATACGGTCATAAAATGAGCTCGAAGTTTTATAAAAATGAGCCTTGGGCTGAATGGATGTTCAGCCAAGTGAAGAAATAAAATATCCGCCCCGTACTTTTCGGTACGAGGCGGAATTTTTATGTTTTGATTATTTAACTGTAACTGTGCCGTCTTTTGCAACGGTGATTTCCATACCGTCTTTAACGTAGTTAAGGAATTCGTCGCCGAGGCAGTCAACAACCGTCATTGCTTCTTCTGCCCAGACTGCGCCGAGAACTGCGCCTGCGCAAGCGAGCGAGTCAATGTGCTCCGAGAAAAGCATACATTTGGGGTTTCTCTTCATTTCTGTTGCGCAATAGAGAACCATACCGCCTGTGGTTGAGCCGATTGTCTGGGGAAGGCAAAGAGCCTTGCCAGCCATGGGCTTGCCGTAGAGGTCAGCGTTATTCTGGTCGCCGCATTTTGTTTCCTTATTCTTGTCGCCGATAAGGGGCATATCGCCGAACTGAAGAGCGTTCTGGAACGAGGCAAGTGTGTTGAAACCGCCGTGGGAAACAAGTGCTTCAGCTGTGCATTCGCCTGCAACAACAGGTCTGCCTTTAAACTGTTTCATCTTATTTTGCCTCCTTTGTGATTATGTCAAGAATCTCATCGCTTCTGTAGTAGCGAGAGGTTGTGTATGTTCTGAGCTTGTTTGAGTTGGTGATAACGGGCATTGACTTGCAAAGAGGATTGTTCATATACATAAGCGGGCAGATGTAGCTGAGAACAACGCCTGTTTCCTTAAGCTTTGCAGCGTAAGGAGTCTTTTCAAATTCTTCAATAACGCCGGGTGCTGCAGTGAATACGGTGGGGATTGAAACCTTCTTGAGGCCGTTCTTCTTAAGACCGTCAGCAACTTTATCAGTCCACTCGATAAGCTGAGCGTGCGAAAGGTGGGGGCAGCCAACGAAGCAAAGCTTGGGAGTAGCTTCCTTATCCTTCCACATAACAGGGTAGTTTGCCTGAACTCTTGCAAGCTCTGCATCGTCGATAACGTAAACCTGTGCGTTATCAGCAATAATGCCTGTGCCTGCTTCAACAGCTTCGGGAGTGAGGTTTTCGATATGATAAAGACCTACAGCGCCGTTTGAAGCGGTTGCAGCGCCGAAATCCTTGAGGTAAGCCTTGGTGTCGCCGTCAAGCTCTGTGCCGATCCACTTATCAAGACCCTTGATGTAAGGAACGTCTTCCATAACCTTCATACCGATAGCTGAACCGAGAATCTGTGCTTCGGGCTTCTTTGAGGTTTTAACTTCAACAATCCAGGTTGCTTTTCTGCCTTCGTCTGTGAGAAGACCGAAATAGGGAACCTTGCCGAGGATTGAGCCGAAGAGCTCGATGATGCCGGAGTTTCTGTTGCAGCGTGCGCCGA
>JAZSND010000057.1:0-5037 GCA_045536235.1 Acutalibacteraceae bacterium
AACGGTGGCGTATGTTGTATAAAATGTACTGAGAATGGTGTAAACTGACATGAAGAATTTAAAGAAACTTACGATTTTACATTCAAATGATTTGCACGGAGATTTTCTCGCTGAAGAAATTGACAGCAACCTTGTCGGCGGCGTTTCGATGCTTTCAGGTTATGTGGATAAGGTAAGAAACGAAGAGAAAAATACAATTTACTGTATCGCAGGCGATATGTTCAGAGGCTCCGTTATCGACTCGGAATATAAGGGTATTTCAACAATTGAGATTATGAATATGATTTCGCCAGATGTTGTTACACTTGGTAACCACGAAACTGATTACGGTATTGCCCACCTTCTCTTCATTGAAAAGTGCGCAAAGTTCCCGATTATCAACGCAAACTTACATATCAAAACAAACGGCGCAAGACTTTTCAAGCCGCATCATATAGTTGAAATCGACGGTATGAAGGTGCTGTTTATCGGTCTTCTTACTGAAGAGGTTCTTTCACAGACAAAGAACGACGGAATTATCGGCACTTTTGTTGACGTCAATGAGGCTGCTGCTGAGGTCGGTAAAATATGCAACTCATATAATGCAACAGATATTGATTTTACTGTTCTTCTTACACACATCGGCTTTGAAGAAGATAAGAAGCTTGCCGCTATGCTTGACCCTGCATGGGGTGTTGATATTATTGTCGGCGGACACTCTCATACCTTTATTGATGAGCCTGCTGTTGTAAACAATATTGTTATTGTTCAGGCAGGTACAGGCACCGACCAGATAGGCCGATTTGATATTATGGTAGATACAGACAACAACTGTATTGACAGTTACACATGGAAGAGTGTTCCGATAAATGCCGAGCATTGTCCAAAAGACGAAGACCTTGAAAATATTCTTAAACATTATAAAGAAAAGACTGACGAAAAGTATGGCAGGCTTGTAACAAGATTTAAGAAGAAACTGACGCATCCTGAAAGAACTCAGGAAACTGCTCTTGGCGGCTTGTTCTCGGATATTATGCGTGAGAGTCTTGGTCTTGATATTATGCTTCTCGGCTCGGGCAGTGTAAGAAGTACACAGTTAGGTCCGATTGTTCTTTTCTCCGACCTTTGTGAATGCTTCCCGTATGATGATGCGGCTTATATGGTTAAGGTTACAGGTGCACAGTTCAAGCATATGATTGAGTATATGATTCGTGATGAAGTGTGGGAAGGTGCTCACTGCGAATTCTATCAGCTTTCAACCGGACTTCGTGTTGAGTACGACAGAGCAACTCATACATTTACTCGCTTTGATTTCAACGGCGAGCCGATTGATGACAACAAGCTTTATAAAATCGGACTTCAGCAGTTCCATTACAACAACCTTGACGATTTCTTCAATATTCCCTTTGATGAAATTAAAGCCAACGGTGCTCCGGTTATGATTTCAACATCCTGCCGTGGCATATTTGATGAATACCTTTCAACTCATCAGAATCTTGACCGTGATATTACAGGCAGACTTGTTATCAACTGATTCAGGGCGGTAGTTCTATGAAAAAAAGACCGCAGGTTAACGGCGGATTTTTTGCAGCACTCGGAATAAACCTGATTTTCGACCTTGAATGGACAATTCCTGCTTGGATATTGCTGGTGCTTCACTTTATTTTTGATATATCAATTCTGTGGTTTATTGGAGCAATAGTCCTGTGGGTTGTCGGTGTGGGTGTTAAGACAGCTGTTTTTTCGTGGCTCATAAGAGAGGGTAATCGTCCCGATCCGCCAAAAGAAAACAAAAATCCCTATTCATCATCAGGATATAAACCGAATAAATAAGGAGGTAATGCTTGTGAAAAAATTTACAGCCGTTTTACTTGCTTTGGCTATACTGCTTTCCTTTGCGGCTTGCGGCGGCAAGGATAACGGCGGAATAACAACTGAAGCCCCTTTGCAGACCGAAGAAGCGAACACCAAAGATAAAAACAAAGAAGATGACGGCGGTGATTTGCTGATAACTCTTTATAACGACTGCGATTCGTTGGATTATCAGGAGCTTACAGGTAAAATAGAGCACATTTCTACTGGTTATGAACCCAGATATGCGTCAGAATATTTCAGATTTGTTTCACCCAAAAACGGTGTTACTGTCAGAGTTGAAGCGATTATGTGGTCGCCGATTGTTGACGATTTTGAGGTAAGCGGTACGTTTTTGGAAATCAAAACCGAAAAAGACAAGATTTACGAGTTTGAATGCTACGTAACCGAAACAATCCCCGATTACAGAATTGTTGCCGAATACGGTGAAATGAAAGCCACATATTATCTGGCTACGGACGGTTACGAGGTTGTAACAAAGCTTCTTATGGTTGATGAAGGCTTCACACCCGAAGAAATAACCGAAGATTCAGTCTTCTATAATCTCTGTGTTGCCCGTGCCGTATCTGATGTTTTTTATAATGACAGGCTTATTAAATATGAGCATCCAGTTGTGTGGGATACCGTTGCTTATGCGGTGACGCTCACCGAATTTAAGATGAACGGTACAGAAGACTACAGGAATATGCTTGGTCTTACCGAGTGGGAGGCTGACGCTTATTTCAAAGCCCTTTATCCCACACTTAACGAAAGTGATATCGCTCTTCCCGAAAATGAATCCGTTGTTGCGGCTCATTTCAGCACAGGCAAAAAATATCTTATTCAGCCACACTCTTTTGAACGCTTCAGCACTAATGAATTCTACGGCGTTGAAGATAACGGCGACGGAACGTATTCCGTCAAAATCCGTGTTGACGATTACAGATTTGAAGGCTACGAAGAGTACGGTCGTGCAGTAATCGTTAAACCCGATGCAAATAATCCGTTCGGCTATGTAATCACTGATGTTGTTGATTGCGAATTACCGAAAGGATAAGAATAAAAATCTATTAAACTGATTTCTTGAAAGGAGAAATTTTATATGGGACTTATTAAAGCAGGTATAGGAGCACTCGGTGGTGTTCTTGCTGACCAGTGGAAGGAATTTTTCTACTGCGATTCGCTTGAAAACGATGTGCTTATGGTGAAAGGACAGAAGCGAGTAGGCGGACGTTCTTCCAACACCAAGGGCAGTGACAACATAATTTCAAATGGCTCGGGCATTGCTGTTGCCGATGGTCAGTGTATGATTATCGTCGAACAGGGCAAGGTTGTTGAGGTTTGCGCAGAGCCCGGTGAATTCACTTACGATTCATCAACAGAGCCTTCAATCTTCTCAGGCAAGCTCGGTGATACAATCAAGGAAACCTTCAAGCAGGTAGGTAAGAGATTTACATACGGCGGCGATACGGGCAAGGACCAGAGAGTTTATTATTTCAATACAAAGGAAATTCTCGATAACAAGTTCGGCACACCCAATCCCTTTATGTTTGAGGTAGCCAACAAAAGACTTAATCTTTACCGTTCCGTACAGGTCAGATGTAATGGTATTTATTCTTACAGAATCACAGACCCGCTTCTTTTCTACACAAAGATTGCAGGTAACGTAAGCGACGAATACAGAAGAGAAGAAATCGACAACCAGCTCAAAACAGAGTTCATTTCAGCTCTTCAGCCTGCATTTGCAATACTCACAGAGCTTGAGCTTCGTCCTGCACAGATTCCTGCACACACAACGGAACTTAAGGATGCTCTCAATAAGGCTCTTGCTGTTGACTGGACACAGCGCAGAGGTATCTCAGTTGAGTCTATTGCTCTTAATCCGATTACTCTTACTCCCGAAGATATGCAGAAGATTAATCAGATGGAAGATGCTGCAACAATGGGCAGTAATCCCTTTATGATGGCAGGCAGAATGACAGATGCACAGGCAAGCGCAATGGAAGCAGCAGCCAACAATCCCAACGGAGCAATGATGGGCTTTATGGGAATGAATATGGCAATGGGTGCAAACGGCGGCTTCAATGCAGCTCAGATGTATCAGGCAGGCGTTGCGCAGCAACAGCAGTTTGCACAACAGCAGGCAGCACCCGCACCTGCACAGGCAGCTCCTGCAGCACCTGCAACGGGATGGAAATGTGCTTGCGGTGCAACCGTAAGCGGTAACTTCTGCACAGAGTGCGGAGCAAAGAAGCCTGCAGAAGAAGGCTGGACCTGTTCCTGCGGTGCAGTGAATAAAGGTAAGTTCTGCCCCAACTGCGGACAGAAGAAGCCCGAGGGTGCACCGCTTTATCAGTGTGACAAATGCGGCTTCAAGCCTGAAGACCCCCACAATCCGCCGAAGTTCTGCCCCGAATGCGGCGATACCTTCGATTCAAGCGATATTCAATAAATTATTATAAAGGAGATTTAACTATGGGACTTTTTGACAAGAAATATTGTGACATTTGCGGCGACAAAATCGGACTTTTAGGCAACAGAAAACTCGAAGACGGCAATATGTGTAAGGACTGTGCAAGGAAGCTTTCACCGTTTTTCAGCGAAAGAAGAAGCTCAACCGTTGCAGAAATCAAGCAGCAGCTTGCTTATAGAGAGCAGAACAAGCAGACCCTTGCAGGCTTTTCCGCTATGTTCACTTTTGGTGAGGACGACAAGATTTATATTGACCCGATGAAGCAGAGCTTTGTTGTTTCAAGCCGCAATCCCGGCAGCTGGAGCGATGAAAACCCCGATGTTATTCCGCTTTCAAGTGTTACGGGCTGTAACCTCAGGGTGGATGAAGACCGTGAGGAGATTTACACTCAGGGCAAGGACGGCGAGCAGGTAAGCTACAATCCGCCCAGATACAAGTTTACATACGATTTCTATATTGACATCAAGGTAAATAACCCCTATTTCGATGAAATTACCGCAAGACTCAACGACAGCGATGTTGAGGGTATGGGCACAATGGAATATAACCGCTATCAGCAGATGGCACAGCAGGTTATCAACAACCTCACACAGAACGGCAATGCAGGTATGCCGATGACTGGCGGCTATAACCAGCCTATGAATAACGGTATGCCGATGAATCAGGGCTATGCTCCTGCAGGTGCTTACGGTCAGCCCAATCCCTATGCTCAGCAGAATGCATATAATCAGCCG
>JAZSND010000031.1:0-16502 GCA_045536235.1 Acutalibacteraceae bacterium
AATCCAATTAAAAACAAAACTGACTCCGCTTGAAAAACGAAGTCAGTATGTCGCTTAAAATTTAATATCGCCTACCATAGGGGCTTTTTTGTGCTGTCCGTACAATTTGGGGCAGTTCAAAAAGCCTCCCATAATAATCACGCATCTTTTTTATTTACATACACCCTGTATTCATATGCGCTTTCTGCCTTGACTCCCGGTATACCGTGATTTCTGTCGGGGTTGCCGATTGAATTTGTGACAACCTTATAAGCAATACCTTTTGAAGAAAGCTCATCTGTGCATTTATTGAGCATTTTCAGATCCCGTGTAATCAAAATTTCTTTGCGGTTAAAAATTGTTATCATAATACAACTATCCCTTTCAACACAGATATTTCGAGTGGGCAAAAACACGGCATATCGCGAATTTATCCGCAAACTCAGAATATTGCGAGAAATCTGATGAGATGCTGTGTTCTTTGCTCCGAAGGAATATGCAGATATTTCGAGCGGGCAAAAACACGGCATATCGCGAATTTGTCCGCAATATTCTTTATTTCGTCATTTTTTCCTGCTTAACCTTATGGTCGATAACATGGCGTGAGGAAAGCTCCTTGAGAACATCCTCTACGGATATACCCATTTCAACCATCATGACAAGCACATGATATGCAAGGTCTGCGACCTCGTATATTGTTTCCTTTTTGTCATCAGCTTTGGCAGCGATGATAACCTCGGTTGATTCCTCGCCGACTTTTTTGAGGATTTTATCAATACCCTTTTCAAAGAGGTAGCTTGTGTATGAGCCTGCGGGAGGATCAGCCTTACGTGATTTGAGCAAATCAACAAGACCGTCAAGTGAAAAATCCTGATAACCCTTCTTACGGTAGAATGTATTTGTAAAGCAGGAATCTGTACCTTTATGGCAGGCAGGACCATCCTTTCTGACCTTGATTACAAGTGCATCCTTATCGCAGTCTGCGAGAATTTCCATAACGTGCTGATAGTTGCCTGAGCTTTCGCCCTTTCGCCAGAGTTTCTGACGTGAACGTGACCAGAAGCAGGTTTTTCCCTCATCCAGTGTAATTCTGAGGCTCTCCTCATTCATATAAGCAAGGGTCAGAACCTTTTTGGTCTGATAGTCAACAACTATTGCAGGAATAAGACCTTCTGAATTAAATTTCAAATCATCTACGTGTAACATATCTTTCTCTTCCTCCTCAAATTCTGGTGTTAATGCTGTTTTGTTTGAGTTCGCGTTTCAGCTCATCAATAGTAACTTCGCCGAAGTGGAAAATGGATGCCGCAAGACCCGCATCGACTTTAGGTAATTTATTGAAAAGCTCAATAAAGTCATTTATACAGCCTGCTCCGCCCGAAGCGATAACGGGTACGGAAACAAGGTTACACACGGCTTCAAGCATTTCAAGGTCAAAGCCCTGCTTTACGCCGTCGGTATCAATGCTGTTTACTACGATTTCGCCTGCGCCGTTATCGACACCGAACTTAATCCATTCAAGTGCATCAATGCCCGTATTGACTCTGCCGCCGTTTTTAAAGAGCATGAATTTGCCGTCTACCCTTTTAATATCTGCTGAAAGCACAACGCACTGGTCGCCGTATTTTTTTGCTGCCTCCCCTATTATTGCGGGGTTTTTGATTGCGCCTGAATTAACGCTGACCTTATCAGCACCGCATTTGAGCACACGCTCAAAATCATCAAGCGTTGTAATACCGCCGCCGACAGTCAGAGGTATAAATATCTTTGAAGCAGCTTCTTTTAATATATCGGTAAAAATCTGTCTGCCTTCTACAGAAGCGGTGATATCGTAAAAAACAAGTTCATCCGCACCTGCACGGCTGTAGTATTCAGCAAGCTCCACAGGTGAAGAAACATCGGAAAGTCCTTCAAAGTTAACGCCCTTTACCACTCTGCCGTTTTTGACATCAAGGCATGGAATAATTCTTTTTGTTACCATTGATTATTCCTCCCCTTTTACTATATTTACGGCATCCTCAAGATTTATTGCACCCGTGTAAAGTGCCTTGCCAAGGATTGCACCGTAAACATTCATATCATTAAGAGCTTTAACGTCCTCAAGCGTTGACACGCCGCCGGAAGCAACGGTATCAAACTTAAAGCGCTTTGCCATTTCACGGTAAAGCTCACGGTTTGTGCCCTGCATTGCACCGTCCTTTGAAATATCGGTGCAGATAACTGTGGCAACGCCCATTTTTTCTAATGTTTCGCAGAATTCAAAGCCGTCTACCGAGCTTACATTGGTCCAGCCGTGGGTTGCAACCTTGCCATCGAGCATATCAACACCGACTGCAATTTTATCACCGTACCTGGTTACCATATCCTGCACAAATTCTGGATTGGAAATTGCAACCGTACCGAGGATAACACGCATAACGCCTGCATCAATATACTTCTTTATTATCTCTTCATTGCGGATACCGCCGCCGATTTCAACCTTGAGTCCGCTGTTTTTTGCCAAATCGGCTACGATTTCAAAGTTGGGATTATTGCCGTCTTTAGCACCGTCAAGGTCAACAACATGCAGATATTCTGCACCGCTCGCCTTAAATCCCTTTGCTGTTTCAAGCGGATTTGTACCGTAAACAGTCATCTGATTGTAATCACCTTTAAAAAGGCGTACTACCTGCTTATCTTTTAAATCTATTGCGGGGAATAATTTCATATTTCATTTACCTCTTAAAGTTCACAGAATGCCTTTAATATGTTCAGTCCGACCTCGCCGCTCTTTTCCGGGTGGAACTGGCAGCCGTAAACATTTTCGTGTGAAACAGCTGCAGTCAGCGGTGCGCCGTATTCAGAAACAGCTATGGTGCTGCTCTCACAGTCGGCAGCCCAATAGGAATGGACAAAATATACGTGATCGCCGTTTTTTATGTATTTGAACAGCTTGCTTTCCTTTGTGAATTCAAGGGCATTCCAACCGATATGCGGAATTTTAAGGTCGGAGGGTATGACTTCAGATATGGGTCGTACGCTGCCGCTGATAAGCCCCAGACCTTCATGCTCACCGTATTCATAGCTTTTATCAAAAAGCATCTGCATACCAAGGCATATACCCATGAGCGGCTTGCCGGATTCAACCTGATTTTTAACTACCTCGGTCATGCCGCTTTCATCAAGCTTTCTTCTTGCATCGGCAAAGGCGCCGACACCGGGAAGAATTATATGCGAGCAGGAATCAATTATTTTTTCATCATTGGTCAGTACAACATCTTTACCGATAAACTTAAAGGAAGAATACAGCGAAAAGATATTGCCGACACCGTAATCAATTATCGCAATCATTAAAGAACTCCTTTTGTTGAGGGGATTTCGCCGTTTAATCTTTCATCAATACTCACGGCGCTGCCGAGCACCCTGCCAAGAGCCTTGAAGCAGCCCTCAATGACATGGTGGGTGTTCGTGCCGTAAAGCTTATTTATATGCAGGGTAATTTTGCTGTTGCGCACAAGACCGAGCATAAATTCACTTACAAGCTCAGTATCGAAATCGCCGACCTTTGCAGGCATATCGCCTAAATCAAGCGAAAGATGTGCTCTGCCCGAAATATCTGCCGCACAGAGAATCAACGATTCGTCCATAGGCAGAATTATATCACCGTAGCGTTTGATACCTGCCATATTGCCCAGCGCTTC
This sequence comes from Acutalibacteraceae bacterium, assembly GCA_045536235.1. Taxonomy (GTDB): domain Bacteria; phylum Bacillota; class Clostridia; order Oscillospirales; family Acutalibacteraceae; genus UBA8612. The sequence continues at coordinate 3,660 of JAZSND010000031.1, forward strand.
ACCGAAAGCCTGACCCAGGCAAATACCGATATCTTCGACTGTGTGATGATAATCAACGTTTATATCACCATCACACTTCACATTCAGGTCAAACCTGCCGTGACGTGAAAAGAGAGTCAGCATATGGTCAAGGAAGCCGCAGCCTGTATCAATTTCGCTTTTGCCGGTACCGTCAAGGTTTAAAAAAAGCGAAATTTTTGTTTCGGCGGTATTCCGTTTAATTTCACTTGTACGCATTGTAATCTGCCCTTTCGTTCAAAGTATTTTATCGAGTGCTTCAAGCAGAGAATTCATCTGCTCTTCAGTACCGATTGTGATTCTTAAGAATTTATCAAGCCTTGGCTTATTGAAGAAACGGACAAGCACTCCGTTAGCCTTAAGACCCTTATAAAGCTCTTCTCCGCCCTTTTCACAGTGGGAGGCAAAGACAAAGTTTGCCTTGGAATCAAGCACGGAAAAGCCGCGTTTTTCAAGCTCTTTTACAGTATAGCTTCTGTTTTCGATTATCTGCTTGCGTGTGTTTTCAAAGTACGCCTTATCGTTAATTGCCGCCTCGCCTGCAAGCAGAGTCAGACGGTTGATATTATAAGGGTTTGATGAAAAACGCACCGTATTCAAATCCGTAATCAGCGCTTCATTTGCTACCGCAAAGCCGAGTCTTGCACCGGCAAGCTGACGGGATTTTGAGAAGGTCTGTACAACAATTAAGTTATCGTATTTTTTTGTAAGTTCAACAGCTGAATCGCCGCCGAAATCAACATAAGCTTCATCAATGACAACAACATTGTCAGGGTTGGTTGAGGCAATTTTTTCAATATCTGCAAGCGATATTGCCATACCGGTAGGTGCATTCGGATTAGCGATAACAATAGTCTTGTTAAGGCTGCAGTAATCATCTGCACAGAGTGAATAATCCTCTTTTAAGGGAACAATATGGCTTTCAATACCGTAGCGTGAAGCAAAAACCTCATAAAAGCCATAACTTATGTCGGGGTATGCTATAGGTGTATTCTTATCGCAAAAAGCTTCAAAAATAAAAGCAAGTATTTCATCTGAGCCGTTGCCGAGCACTACATTTTTGCTGCTTACACCGTAATAGTCCGCAATAGCTTTTACTGTTTTCTTGCACTCCGGGTCGGAATAAAGCCTTAAGCGCTCAACTTCAACCGTGCTGATTGCTTTGATAACCTCGGGTGACGGCTCAAACGGAGATTCATTCGTATTGAGCTTTACATAGTTGAAATCCTGCGGCTGCTCACCCGGAGTATAGGGTGTTAAAGCCGAAAGTCTGTCTGATAAAAATCTGCTCATGTTTTGTGCTCCGTAATATTATTTATCTTCAAATCTGACGGTTACACTCTTACCGTGTGCGTGTAAACCTTCCTTTTGTGCAAAGGAATCGATTTTTTCGTATACTTTTTCAAGTGCATCCTCTGAATATGAGATAAAGGATGAGCGCTTGATAAAATCGTCAACGGAAAGCGGACTTGAAAAACGTGCAGTGCCGCTGGTAGGAAGTGTATGGTTGGGACCTGCAAAATAATCGCCCAACGCCTCGGGACAGTTTTTGCCCAGGAAAACAGAACCTGCATTGCGAATCTGCGGAAGGAAATCAAAGGGCTTGTCCACACAGATTTCAAGATGCTCAGGAGCGATTTTGTTGGACATCTTTGCAGCTTCCATAAGGTCATCAACAACGATGATTTTGCCGTTATTGTCGATTGATACTCTTGCAATTTCTTCTCTGGGAAGCAGCGGAATCTGCCGCTCAAGCTCAGCGCTTACTGCCTTGGCAAGGTCCATGCTGTCTGTAACAAGGACTGCACTTGCATTCTTATCATGCTCTGCCTGGGACAGCATATCGGCAGCAACAAACTTGGGGTTACATGTGCCGTCTGCAATAACTAAAATCTCACTCGGACCTGCAATCATATCAATGGCGACTGTACCGAAAACCTGACGCTTTGCTTCTGCAACAAAGACATTGCCGGGGCCGACAATTTTATCAACCTGCGGAATTGTTTCGGTTGAATAAGCCAGAGCTGCAACCGCCTGAGCACCGCCGACCTTGAATATACGGTCAACCCCTGCTATCTTAGCGGCAACGAGAATTGCGGGCTTGATACTGCCATCCTGCGACGGAGGAGTTACCATAACAATTTCATCGCAGCCTGCAAGCTTTGCGGGAATACAGTTCATCAGAACGGATGACGGATAGCTTGCCGTACCTCCCGGTACATAAAGACCGACTCTTTCAAGCGGAATAACACGCTGACCGAGCACAACACCGTCACGGGGAGTTATAACAAAGCCTGTTTTCACCTGATGACGGTGAAACTCACGGATGTTTTCTGCAGCTTCTTTAATAACCCCGATAAATCCGGGTTCAAGAGCCTCAAATGCAGCATCAATTTCTTCGGCTGATACTTCAATGCTGTCAAGCTGAGCCTTATCAAACTTTTCGGAATACTCACGAAGAGCCCTATCGCCGTTCTTACGGACATTTGCGATAATATCGGCTACTATTTCGCTGACCGTGTTCTTTTCTTCTTCACGTGCAAAAATTTCTTCTGCCTTTATTGCACCGTCATAAATCTTTATCATTTCTCAATTACCTCTTGGAGCTTTCTGCGAAGTTCGCTGATTTGTTCAGCCTTAAACTTTGTGCTGGCTTTGTTTGCAATAAGCCTTGCACTGATGGGAATAATCGTTTCAATAACCTCAAGGTCATTTTCTTTAAGGGTTGTACCTGTTTCAACAATATCGACAATAACGTCTGTCATGTTGAGAATGGGTGCAATTTCAATTGAACCGTTGAGCTTACAGATTTCTATATCCCTACCCTTGCCTGCATAATGGCTGCGGGCAATGTTGACAAACTTGGTTGCGACCTTAAGTGTTTTTTCCGGATTGTCACGGAAGCCTTTTTTAGCAGCAACACACATTCTGCACTTGCCTAAATTAAGGTCAGCAAGTTCATATATATCAGGCTCATATTCAAGCAGTATATCTTTACCGACTATACCTATATCGGCAGCGCCCCGTTCAACATAAATTGCAACATCAGAGGGCTTGGACCAGAAATAGCGGACCTTGTTTTCTGCGTTTTCGAAAATCAGCCTTCTGTCCTTTTCACGGATTGCAGGGCAGCCGTAGCCTATTTTTTCAAACATTTCATATACTTTTTCGCCGAGTCTGCCCTTGGGCAAGGCAATATTTATGTAATCCACAGCTTACTGCACTCCCTTCTCCGTAATTTTCACAAGCTCTCTGTACTTGAGCATTTCGGGTATGCCGCTCATAACTTTAACGCTTTTACCGCTGCTGATATATCCGGCAACCTTTTCTGAAACCTCTACGGGAGAAACTCCTTCGTCGTAAACGATAAGCACATCCACGTCATATTCACGGTCTGACTTATCGTAAAGCTCAATCAGATCCGTATAAACCGCAAAGCCGATAGCCTGGCAGTTTTTGCCGAGCTTTTCGAGGAGCTTGTCGTATCTGCCGCCGCTTAAAACACTGCACGGAACATCTTTGACATAGCCGAGATAAATAACACCGTTGTAGTAGCTCATATCATTGACGATTGAAAAATCGAGGTTGACATGCTCACCCACCCCGAGAGTGCTGAGAATTGCATAAAGCTCTTCAAGCTCATTAACGGCAGCAGCCATTTTATCATTGACTGCAAGTGCTTTGATTTTTGGAAGTGTGTTTTCAAAGCTGCCGTAAATTTCGGAAAGAGAAGCTATTTTATCTGCAATTTCCTTTTCAATACCGTATTGCTCGCAGCAGAAAAGGATCTCGTGCGTATCCTTCTGACCGAGGAAACCGAGCAGCTTTTCCATTCGGTTGCCGTCAATACCTGCTGCCTCAAAAAGGCCCGAAACAAAGCCCATATGCGAAATATCAAGCACATATTCATCGCTTATAAGGCTCAGGCTCTTTGCGGCAAGATACACGGCTTCGCCCATTGTATAGGCATCAACCCTGCCGATATATTCAACACCGAGCTGTGTGATTTCCTTATATTCCTTTGTGGTACGTGAAGCTCTGTAAACGTTTTCTTTGTAGTAGAGCTTCTGCGGCTCTTCGGGATTTGCGTTTTTTGCAATGGAAAGCGTGATATCCGGCTTCATTGCATAGAGCTTACCGTTAAGATCGGTAAATGTGATTATATTCTCAGTCTGCAAAAAGTTTTTATATTCAAGGTAGAGGTCGTATTCCTCAAACTTGCTCATCTTAAAGCGTTTATAACCGTACTGCTCATAAAGCAGACGCAGATTATAAAGCACGGTATCATTTTTGTTAAAGGACTGCATAAATGGTTCTCCCCGGAATTAAAGAAGTTTTTCAGCATCCTCCAAACGGATGCGCTTTGAAACAATATAGGTGTGACGTTTTTCATCAGGTGTGAAAATGCCGTAGGTTGAGGTAACAAAAGTACCGTCCGGCAATACAACGTTTCCGCAGTAACCGCAATCGCCGTTGGCAACAATATCGGGTTCATTCTGATAAGAGAGATATGTATGGGCAATTTTAATTCTGTACTGCCCTTCTCTGCCGTTTTTCAGATCGTCATAAGTACCGACCCAGGCTATCCAGCCCTCGCTGTACCAACCCCTGCGGTCGTGACCTTTTTCAATATACTTTTTATTTTTAGCGGGATCACGCTCGATTGAGCGGAACGTTATAATCAGCCTGCCGTCGGGCAGATAATCTGCCTTATGGCGTTCGCCATTGAGCGCTGCAGGTGCTTCAACCGGCTCTGACCAGGTTTTGCCCTCATCTGTTGAAAAAGTAAGCAGCGTATTTATTTTTTTGGTGTTGCTGCGTGTGATAAGGCAAAGCTCGTTACCCTTACCCATATCGGAACGGACACACTCAACCTCACACATATTGCTGCCCTTTTCAATTTTGCGGTATGATGCAAAATACTTTTCGGGCTTTGACCACTGCATCCTGCCGTTTTTATCAAAAGTGAGGATTGTTTTATAGTTATGGAACTTTCTGTCATGGAAAAGTGCCATCCATTTATCAACAAATCTGCCGTTCTCCTTAAGACGGGTCAGCGAAGCCATGGCTACAATGGTATTCATGCCCTTATAGAAAAGCTCAAATTCTGTCCAGGTTTCACCCTCATCGCAGGAAAGCGAGCAGTTAAAGCCGCCCGTAGTAGGCTCAGTGCCCCATTTCGGGTTACCGCAGACAAGCAACAGCTTATCGGGTGTATCAGGGTCATTGAACTCAAGGCGGTAAACAGTCGGTGTTTCTCTTGAACCCTCCCACGACCTGGGCGGATTCTTCACGCCGTCTGTATATGTAACACCACCGTCGCTGCTGCGGCGTGAAAGAGCGGCGCCCTTGCCGTGACCCTTGGGATAAAAGGTCAGTATATCGCCGTTTTTAAGTAAAACCGAATCGGGATGGCCGAGATAACCCTCACCGTAATCAACAACATTCTGTTCAAAAAGATACTTTATCTCATCGGACACATTATCGGGGCAAGCAGACAAATCGACCTGAGGGATCGAATAATTGCTGCCTGTTGTTTTAATTTTGCCAAAAATCATTTGAGATAGCCCTCCTCGAGAAGTTTTTCGGCAACATGTACTGCTGCCATGGCATCTTTACAGTAGAAATCTGCACCTATCTGTGTAGCATATTCCTCAGTCAGCACAGCACCGCCGACCATGATTTTGCAAGCATGCTCTTTTCTGAGCTGTTCTATAGTTTGCTGCATATTCGGAACAGTTGTAGTCATAAGTGCGCTCAAGCCAACAAGAGCAACACTGTTTTCTTTTGCAGATTCAACAATATCCTGCGGTGCAACATCACGCCCTAAGTCAATAACATCATAACCGTAATTTTCAAGCAGAACTTTAACTATGTTCTTGCCTATATCGTGAACATCGCCTTTGACGGTTGCAAGAATAATTTTCCCTTTTTTATCTTCCGCCTGACCGCTTCCAGCAATTTCCGCCTTGATTACATCAAAGGCAGCGGTTGCTGCCTGAGCAGCCAGAAGAAGCTGCGGCAGAAAAAGAGTTCTGTTTTCAAACTTTACGCCGACCTCGTCAAGTGCAGGAATAAGATACCCGTCGATTATTTCGACCGCCTTTTGTGTGGCGAGCATTTCACGTGTTATATCGGCAGCTTTTTTGTCAAGCCCCTTTATTACTGCCGATTTAAGGTCGTCCGCTGCTTCTGCCGTTTTACGCACAACAGTATGTCCAGAAGAATCCGCAGAGCTGATATTTGAAATATATTCAAGGCAACCTTTATCGTAAGCATACAGTGCGTTGTAGGAATAATACGCATCCATCATGGCTGCATTGAGCGGATTGACAATACCTGCACTCAGACCCTTTTGCATGGCAAGGGTAAAGAAAGATGAATTGATTTTTTCACGGTTAGGCAAACCGAAGGAAATATTTGAAATACCGAGTACGGTATGTACACCGAGTGTGTTTTTGATATAATCAAGTGCCTGTAAGGTGGGCAGCGCACCAACCTCACTTGTGCTTATGGTCATAGCAAGGGGGTCAATAATGATATTGTCCTTTTCTATGCCGTATTCTGCGGCTCTGCTTATAATGCGCTTTGCTATTTCTATTCTGCCTTCTGCTGTTTCGGGTATACCCTTTTCATCAAGCGTGAGACCGACAATCATTGCGCCGTATTTAGCTGCAAGCGGTAAAACAGAATTAAGTGATTCCTCGCTGCCGTTTACCGAATTGATAAGCGGTTTGCCTACATAAACACGCAGCGCTTTTTCGAGTGCGGCAACATCGGAAGTATCAATCTGCAAGGGTAATTCCGTAACCTGAGAAACACGTTTAACAGCCGCCTCAAGCACAGAAGGCTCATCAATTTCGGAAATACCGACATTGACATCGAGCATGTCCGCACCCGCCTGCTCCTGAGCAACAGCCTCATCGCAGAGGTATTCGAGGTTATTCTCTTTAAGGGCAGCCTTTAGTTTCGGCTTTCCTGTAGGATTGATTCTTTCACCGATAAGTATTGTTTTATCTGCAAAGAAAACCGTTTTTGTACGTGAAGAAACAAAGCTGTTTCTTTTAATTCCGGGGCGGTTTATTGCAATATTACCGCAAGCATCAACAACCGCTTTCAGATGCTCAGGTGTTGTACCGCAGCAGCCGCCTATTGCTGCACAGCCTGCTTTTGCAAGCTCAGCTGCACTTTCGGCAAACTCCCTGGGACCTACATCGTAAGACGCAACGCCGTTTATTACAACCGGCATGCCTGCGTTTGAATTGACAAGCACGGGCAGCTTTGTAAACGATAAAAGCTCTTTTGCAAAGCCAAGCATTTTCTCGGGACCGAAGCCGCAGTTAAGTCCTACACCGTCGGCACCCAATGATTCAACAAGTGCTGCGGTTGTGATTATATCTGCGCCGGTCATCAGCCTGCCGTTTTCATCAGGTGTAAATGTAACAACCACAGGAAGCGTTGAATTCTCTTTTGCAGCAAGAACAGCTGCTTTGATTTCAGCCGTATCGGTCATGGTTTCGATAAGGATAAAATCTGCACCTGCTGCCTCACCTGCTTTTACAGCTTTTGCAAAGCCGCTGTAAGACCGCTCAAAGCTCATTTTACCCAAAGGCTCAAGCAGCTCACCGCTTGCAGTCATATCAAAAGCAACAAGAGCGTCTTTACCGCTTATGTTTACTGCTTCTTTAGCAATACGCACACCGCAGGCAGCTATTTCCTCCGTAGAATAGTCGCCGCCCGAGGCTGCCGAAAATGTGTTGGCAGTAATTATATTGCAGCCTGCCTCAAGATATTTTAAGTGAACGCTTTTAACCTTTTCAGGTTGCTCAACGCTCCAGTAATCTGCCCTTTTACCAATCGGCAGACCAAGGGACTGAAGCATCGTACCCATTGCGCCGTCACAAAACAGAAGCTGCTTTCCGAACACTTCGTTAAACTTCATTCCTATCGCCTCACTTGCCGATTATTTCGGATAAATTAGTCATTATGCTTTCTGCAATATCGGGCTTATTCATAGTGTAGATATGTATATTGTTCACGCCGCTTGCAACAAGGTCAATAATCTGCTCTGTAGCGTAGGCTATGCCTGCCTGCTTCATAGCTGCAGGGTCATCGCTGAATCTGTCGGCAATCGCCTTGAAATGCAGCGGTATACCTGAACCCGAAAGAGATACTATACGGTCAAGCTGGCTGCTGTTTGTAACAGGCATAATACCGGCAACTATCGGCACATTTATACCTGCCGCGAGAAGACGGTACATGAATTTGTAGAACACATTATTATCAAAAAACATCTGTGTGGTAAAAAACTGGCAGCCGCTGTCAGCTTTAATTTTCAGACCGTCAAGGTCAGCTGCAACACTTGAAGATTCGGGGTGGCATTCGGGATAGCATGCACCGCCGACACAGAAATCGCCATGTTTTTTAATGAGCTTTATGAGGTCGCTTGCGTGCGGATATGCACCGGGAACGGAAAGTTCACCTTTATCGCCTCTTAAAGCAAGGATGTTTTCAATGCCGTTTACTTTCAGGCTTCCGATAATAGAAATAAGTTTTTCTTCCGTTGTGGAAAGGCAGGTCAGATGAGAAAGGGCAGTAACACCGCAGTTCTGAACTTCGCAACCCAGGTCAACAGTATAGTCGCTTGTACCGCCACCTGCACCGTAAGTAACACTCATAAAAGCAGGGTCAAGCTTTGCGATATCACGCACAACCTGCTTTGCACCGGAAAGCTTGTCCCAAACTTTAGGCGGAAAAAGCTCACACGAAACATTAACTTTGCCGTTGTTGAGTATATCTATGACCTTCATAAAAACACCAATCCAACCTAATAATAAATATATTATAATATAACACACTCTTTTACGATATGCAATTAAAACTTGCTGCATTTTTCACTTTCGTCATTCGGCGATATATTTGCGCCTTCACACACCGTATTTATGTATACTTTGCTGCAGTAAAGTGTTAGCACAATAAAGCATCCGGCTTCTATTTTACAAAAAGTTTACATTTACGCATTGCAGATATTGTTTTATTGTTATAAAATGTTAAGTGTTAAAATATTACTAAAAAGCATTACAGAAAGGAACGTATATGAAAAAGGTTTTAGCTTACCTCAAATATGCTGCGGGCTATGTTGCGCTGAGCCTTGTTTTCCTCATCGTACAGGCACTTACAGAATTGCTGCTGCCGAGCATGATGAGTGAGATTGTTGACGTCGGCATTATAGGGCTCAACGGTCAGGACGGTCAGATGCAGTACATTATTACACAGGGCTTAAAAATGCTCGGCATGGCGCTGCTGTGTGTTGCAGCAGCAATCGGAGTCAATTTCTTTTCCACAAAGACCTCCGCTATTGTTTCAAAGAAAATGCGCCATGATGTTTTCAAGAGAGTAACAGAATTTTCCAACACTGAGTTTGACAAATTCTCCACAGCATCACTTATCACAAGAACCACAAACGACATACAGCAGATTCAGCAGATGCTCAGCGGCGGCGTACGTCTGCTTTGCTTTGCACCGATTATGGGTGTAGGCAGTATTACACTCGCACTTCAGAAAAGCACATCAATGAGCTGGATACTCGCTGTAGCGGTAGGTATGCTTTTAACGCTTATTTCAATTGGTTTTTCCGTTGCACTGCCCAAGATAAAAATACTTCAGTCATTAATAGACAAGCTCAACCTCGTCAGCCGAGAAAACCTTTCCGGCATGATGGTTATTCGTGCTTTCGGCAATGAGCAGCACGAAGAAAGCCGTTTTGACGGAGCAAACAACGACCTTCGCAAAACCAACCTCTTTATACAGCGAACCATATCATTATTGCAGCCGTTCATGATGATAATAATGAACTATACAAGCCTTGCCGTAGTATGGCTTGGCTCAAATGCGATTATCAACAGCACACTTGAAGTCGGCGACATGATGGCATACATTCAGTATGCTATGCACGTCATTATGTCTTTCCTGTTTATTTCAATGATTTTCATCAACCTGCCCCGTGCTATGGTTTCTATCAACCGTGTAGGCGATATTCTCAAAGCAGAGCCCACAATCACCAACACAGAAAATGCAAAGAAAATCGTAGCTCCCAAAGGAAAAATTGAGTTCAAAAACGTTTCATTCAAATATAAAGATGCTGACGATTGCGTGCTGACCGATATTTCATTCACAGCTCTTCCCGGTCAGACAACTGCATTTATCGGTTCAACAGGTTCAGGTAAATCAACGCTTATCAACCTTATCCCCCGTTTTTACGATGTAACCGAGGGCAGCATCACTTATGACGATACAGACATCAGAAAGCTTGACCTTGAAAGCCTGAGAGAAAACATAGGCTATGTACCCCAAAAGGGTGTGCTGTTTAAAGGAACAATCGAAAGTAACCTGAAAATCGGCAAAGAAGATGCCAACACCGAGCTTATCAGCAGCGCACTTACCACCGCTCAGGCACGCTTTGTAGCAGATATGGATAACGGCATACATTCCGAAATTGCACAGGGCGGTACAAACGTCAGCGGCGGTCAGAGGCAGCGACTTGCCATTGCAAGAGCACTTGTCAAGCAGTCACCCGTTTATATTTTTGATGACAGTTTTTCAGCCCTTGACCTTAAAACAGATGCTGCACTGCGAAAAGCATTAAAGGGTTATACACAAAACGCAACCGTACTGATTGTTGCACAGCGTGTCAGCACTATTATGAACGCTGAGCAGATTATCGTGCTTGACGAGGGCAGAATAGTCGGCAAAGGCACTCACAAAGAGCTGCTTAAAACCTGCACACAGTACCGTGAAATAGCCGAATCACAGCTTGCAAAGGAGGAGTTGGAATGAGCGAAAAAATGAAAAGACCTGCTCCCCCACCCGGCGGTCCCGGAAGAGGTCCTGGCAGACCCGTTGAAAAGGCAAAGGATTTTAAGGGTACGGTAAAAAAGCTGCTGAAGCTTATAGCGCCGTTCAAATTCAAATTTCTTACTATTGTTATACTTGCCGCATGCTCATCGCTTTTCGGAGTTGTAGGTCCGAAAATTCTTGCGCAGGCAACAAACGAAGTTCAGTTGGGCGTTGAAAAAATAATCGCAGGCACAGGAACTATAGATCTGGCAAAAATTGCAGAAATACTGCTGTTTCTTGTCATACTTTACCTTATAAGCGCATCGTTCAGCTACATGCAGTCCTTCATCATGTCGGGTGTTACAACCAGACTCTCCTACAATCTGAGAAACACAATCATGCAAAAAATCAACCGTATTCCTCTTGGCTTTTTCCACAGCCAGAGTCAGGGTGATGTGCTCTCAAGAATCACCAACGACGTTGACACACTCGAAAACGCACTGACCCAGAGTATCACCCAGATTGCAACAAGCGTTACAACCCTTATCGGCGTACTGACTATGATGCTTATCACAAGCCCTCTGATGACGCTGATTATTGTCGTCACCGTACCGATTTCAATGATTATTGTACGAAACGTAGTAAAGCTTTCACAACCGCATTTCCGCAAGCAGCAGAAATTCCTCGGTGCGGTAAACGGACACATTGAAGAAATGTACGGCGGTCACCTTGTTCTCAAAGCATTCAACGGTGAAAAAAGAGCGGTTGAGGAGTTTGACGAACTCAACGAACAGCTTGCAGAAAACGCAAGAAAGGCAGAATTTTTATCAGGCCTTATGATGCCGCTTATGGGCTTTATCGGTAACCTCGGATATGTTATTGTTTGTATCGTAGGTGCGGTTATGGCAACTAACAGAACGCTCCTGATCGGCGATATTCAAGCATTTATCCAGTATGTCAGAACCTTCAATCAGCCCATTAATCAGCTTGCAAACATCTCCGCACAGATGCAGCGAATGGCTGCTGCGGCAGAGCGTGTTTTTGAATTCCTTGATGTGCCCGAAGAGGATGATTCCAACGCTACACTCAAGGTTTCCGATGTTGATATCAACGGTAACATCGAATTCAGAAATGTTAAATTCGGCTATGAGGGCACAGACAAAATTGTTATCAAGGATTTCTCTGCCAAGGTAAAGAACGGACAAAAAATTGCAATTGTCGGTCCTACGGGTGCAGGTAAAACAACAATGGTAAAATTGCTCATGCGTTTCCACGAGCTGACAGACGGTGCAATTTTTGTTGACGGGCACAACCTTACCGACTTTGACAGACATGATCTGAGAAGCGAATTCGGCATGGTACTCCAGGATACATGGCTGTACAGCGGCACGATTATGGACAACATCCGCTACGGCAAGCTTGATGCAACTGATGAAGAGGTCATAAAAGCCGCAAAAACAGCCCAGGTTGACCACTTCGTACGCACCCTGCCCGAAAGCTACAACATGATGATAAACGAGGAAACAACCAACATTTCGCAGGGTCAGAAGCAGCTGCTCACCATCGCAAGAGCAATTCTTGCAGACCCGAAGATTCTCATTCTCGACGAAGCTACAAGCTCGGTTGACACAAGAACAGAAATACTGATTCAAAAGGCGATGGACAACCTTATGAAAGGAAGAACAAGCTTCATCATCGCTCACCGCCTTTCAACAATACGCAACGCAGACCTCATCCTCTGCATGAACAACGGCGATATTGTTGAGCAGGGCAACCATGATGAGCTTATGGCGCTGAACGGTTTCTACGCCAATCTTTACAACAGTCAATTCGAAAAAACAAGCGCATAAATCATAACCACCAGTTGAACTGGTGGTTTGCACAGGCCCTATAAGGGCCGCCTACTGGCTTGCCGACTAAAAGTCGGCACTGAAGTTTGACACCGCATTACTATCTCAAGCAGCCGCTCTCGTGCGGCTGTTTGTTTTT
>JAZSND010000035.1:0-52823 GCA_045536235.1 Acutalibacteraceae bacterium
ACATACACTTTTACAACAACGAACGAATCCAATTAAAAACAAAACTGACTCCGTTAGAAAAACGAAATCAGTTTGTTGCTTAACTAAATATTTCTGCCACAGGGGCTTTTTTGTACTGTCCGCACAATTTGGGGCAGTTCAGAGAATGAGACAGCTCCTTTCGGCAAAAAAGCATTCTCTTGACAGTTGCTATATGTAAATATATAATCAAAAATATGAACCGAGCAAATGAAAACGGAGGGTAAATAAAATGTTGGGAGCAATAATAGGGGATGTAGTTGGTTCACCGTTTGAACTGTATTCGGATAAAACAAAGGAATTTAATTTTTTCAATTATTTATGCAGACCGACGGATGACAGTATTATGACGGTTGCAGTTGGCTGTGCATGTGTAAATGCGGATTGCAGCGATGAGGATGATTTTAAAAGCACACTGATTAATTATATGCGTGAAATCGGCTCTCAGTATCCCAACGCCGGTTATGGAGGAATGTTTTACAGATGGCTGATGGGCGACAGCGATAAACCTTACGGCAGTTATTCAAACGGCTCGGCAATGCGAGTTTCTCCTGTAGCGTGGGCAGAAGATACTCTTGAAAAGGTTGAACGGCTTGCAAAATGGAGCGCAGAGATAACGCACAGCCATCCTGAAGGTATACGGGGCGCACAGGCTGTTGCGGCTGCAATATTTATGGCTCGCACAGGTGAAGACAAAGAGGAAATCCGTGAATACATAGAAGAAAAGTATTACAATCTTAATTTTACTGTTGATGAAATCAGACCGGGTTATAGCTTTGACGTAACCTGTGAGGGTAGTGTTCCTCAGGCAATAGTGTGCTTCCTTGATTCAACAGACTTTGAAGATGCAATACGAAATGCGGTTTCACTGGGCGGTGATGCCGATACTCAGGCATGTATTGCGGGTGCAATTGCCGAAGCGTATTACGGCATACCTGAAGATATTCAGGAGGAAGTTTTTGAGTATATGGATGACGCTTTAAAGGATTATTACTGGACGTATGCCGGCGAATTGTACAATGCTTGAATTCCGAGGATTGATGAATCAACTGTGGCATATAAACCTATGGACGAAACCGTCAGATTGATTGGGCCAACGGCAGAAATCCGTAAAATCACAAAGCCTGTGTATAATTTTAAAGCAGGAAAATAAGGCGAAAGAAAAAATATTAAAGTAAGGCTTGCATAGGAATAATACCTACGCAAGCCTTATTTTAATAGAAACAACGATTTATGCCAAACAAATTTTTGAGAAACGAAACAAGCATTTTATTGCTCAGGAGCAAAGACTGTATTGATATTTTCCAAAGTTAAGCTGTAGCCAATCACGCTGCTACTTAAATCTCCGCAAAGAAGGACACACAAAGCAGCAATCAATGCTTTTTTCATAAAGTTACATCTCTTTTCTGTTTATTGTAAATTAAAACCAGCTGCTGAAATCATAGAAGTCTTCATAGCATTCTTTGCATACTTTTTCACTTTCACCAAAGAACGAAACCTTGTACTGTTTGCCGAAATACACCTCATCACATTCTTCACAGGTATGTATGTTGAAAACAACTATCAGTGCTACAAGTGCCGCAGCACCGGCGGCTATAAGCGGTATGAATTTTTTGTTTGATCCGTTTTTGGCCTTTTTAACTTTTTCTTTAACTATTTTTGCCTTATCCGATGCGAAGTTGGCTGCACCGTTAAGGTCAATTACCAGCTTCGGATTGTGTGCAGGATCCTGACCCTGCTGAGGGGTAGGGGGCTGCACATCAGCTTGTGCGGCTGATTGCATGGGAATCTGTATTGTTTTTCCGCACTCACCACAGAATTTTGCATCTTCTTCAATTTTTGTTCCGCAATTAGGACAAAACATTTTTATTTACCTCCGTATAAATATTTGTTTAATTGTGTGATATTTTTAAGTTTTTTATACAGCCGGGGGAGAATAACTGTTTGCTATTACTGCGCCGATTATTATTCCGGCAACGGCAATAATAAGCAGGATGGCGACAACTACAGCCGCAAGTCCTTTTTTGCTTTTCTTCGGAGCTTCATCGGTTCCTCCGGCAACGCTTGGGGTTTGGCTTTTATGTTTCTTTTCAAAAGGGTCATCATCCGGCTTTATGTGAAGCGGCTCGGTATACGGTTCGGGCTCGGTATACGGTTCCGGTTCAATGTGAGGTTCGGGTTCGTCGCATGGTTCTTCAATTATTTCGTGGTGATGAATATCCGTCGGGTCGTTCTCAGGACCATTCAACGGCTGTTTGGTGATATGCGGCTGAGGTTTTTCTTGTACAGCAGACGGCTTTTTTACCGCTTTACCGCAGCCGGTACAAAATTTATTTGTCTCTTTTATTTCTTTTCCGCAATTAGGACAAAACATATTTTACTGTCTCCTTGTGCACATTTATTTTTGGCTGTTAAATTATCGATTTTTTTCTGGCGATTACGATTACCGCAACAATGCCTGCAACAGCGACAAGAGCAACAACTGCGATAATGATTATCGAGCCGCTGGAGAGCCCGGGAATTCCGGAAGTGGCTTTATCGTCGCCGGAATAATCTTCAAGGTTGAGCTGATATGCAATTCCGTTATCTTCGGCGTAGTTCTGTGCTGCGGAACCGTCTGAACAGTACAGTTCAATATTCTGTCCGTCATCCTCACCGAATGCGTTTGAACCGAACTGGGTAACGGTATCGGGTATTTTAACCGTTTGTGCTGCCGTACCGCTGAAAGCGTTATCGCCAACACCCTTAACCTCATGTCCGTCAATGTTTTCAGGAATTGTTACATTGGGATCTTCGCCTGTGTAGTTGAGGATAATTACATAGTTGTTGATGATTGTATATTTAAAATCTATGTAGATATACACATCAATTTTGGTAGCGTTATTGACTTTCGATTCAGCGTGTGTCACCGGTTCTTTGTGTTCAGGTGCCTTGGTTGGGCGTTCTGTGGGACGCTCTGTCGGTCGTTCTGTAGGGCGCTCCGCAGGTGTCTGTGTGTTGCTTTTGGTTGTAGACACCTCGTTAGGGCGTGTTGTTGTAGGACGGTCAGCCGGACGTGTTGTGGGAGCCTGAGTGGGACGTTCAGTAGGTGCTTGGGTGGGTCTTTCTGTTTGTGAAACATATTCGGTATAGTTTACGCAAAAATCATACTGTGCATCAAAACGTCCTGCAACTTGAAGATAATAAGTACCTGCATGCAAGAATTTATTTTCCGATGAATTAAACTCGGATGAAGGATAAGTATTAAACTCCATCACAGTTTCCGTTGATGTTCCGTTATAGGAATACAATACGATTTGATGGTTTGTTGAGTTATATTCATGGGAAAAATCGATTTGCACATTTCCATCCTCTGCGAGCGTAAATGAATAATAATCGTTATCATCTTTGTAGCTCATCATAGAATCTGCAATAGCTGCAGAAACACCATAACAGGTTTCGTCAAGATTAATGCGTTTGGCTTTTTCTAAGCTCCCATTTGGTTCTGCTTCCCAATTATTGCTATGCGTAAAATCTAATATAAAATTATATTCACTGTTCTCGGTTCCTTTAATTCCGATATAATATGTTCCCGGTGTTACACCGTAATTCACAGACGAAACGCTTTCTGCTTGGTAAGCTAAGTTTACATCAAAGCATTCGACAACCGAAGATCCGTCATATCTATAAAATATAGCATTATGATAACCGCCTTCAAATTCATCATTCAGAGTCAACCTTACATAACCGCTTGCGTTTATCGTTACTTTATAATAGTCATCAAGAGTATAGCCGCTGTCTTCGGTAATACCAGAAACCACCGTTCCATAAGAAATTTGTGTTGCGTCTGACATTTTGTTGTTAGGTTCTATCTCATCTGCCGCAAAGCAGATTATATGTGCCTGTAAACAGATTATTATCGCAATAATCATTACAGTAAATATATTTTTGAAATTCATAATTAATCCACCTTTATTAAATATTTGCTTCATCAAAATCAAATTCACTGTTGCTTTTTCTGACCTTTGGTACTCTGCCCTGAACCTTTTTGTTGTAGCCGATTATGACGGCGGTAATCAAAACCAGAGAAATTATTTCAAACAGATGTGCCGCCGGGCTGTAAGTATCGCAAATATAAATCAATGCGATAACGCTTAATACAATATTCCATACAATAACAAAATTTGATATAAGAGCCTTGCTGTTGTAAGCACCGTTTTTGACCGTTTTTGCAACAATGAGAAGCGCTGCTCTGAATTTTATAATATAAATAAAGTTGAGCAGGTAATAAGCAAGAACAAGAACAGCGTTAACAATAAGCTGTATGCCCTCTTCTTCATTATAATAATCATAGCCCTCAAACGCCTTAATGCCAGCTACCGCAACAGTTACTGTCGCCGCAATTCCGTAAATAAACTGTATAACCGAGTAGTATTTATAAACAAGGTCGATTAACTTCAAACCTTTAAGATTAATTCTTTCTTTTTTGTCGTTTGATGAAGATATGTAAAAATGCCACACACCGTACAAGGCAAACGCCGTAGGAACAAAGCAAATGAGCCTGATTATAGTGCTCAGCGACTGTATGAGACTTACAAATTCTTCAGCATCAAGCAAATAGGCAATCTTATAATAATCCATCGAAAAGTATGAATCTGTTAATTTGCTGATAAGCATTGCGCTGATGTTAAATCCGGTAAATATACTGTATGTACCTTCAAGTGCAGCAATCAGCTCTATAATTGCGTAAAGCGAAAACGAAATAAGAAATCCCAGAAAAAGCCAAGAGGTTGCCCGTTGCTTAAGATCATTCATATCCGGATTAGGTGAAAGTGTTCTTCCGGGTTTGATTTTAGCAAGTATACCGGAAACAGCCGCAGGCATTTCAGGCGATTTAATCGGGTCACCCCACGGATCAACCTTTGGTTGTTTTGCAGGTGGGGCAGGCTGCGGCGGTGTATCCTGAGCTGTTAACGGTTTACCGCAGTAGAAACAAAAATTTTCTTCATTAACAAGTTCGTTGCAGTGTGGACAATTGATCATCTTAATCTCTCCTGTTTCTGTGTTGTTTTGTTTAGCTGTTGAACGTATTATACCGCTTTGATTTTCAAAAAGTTACCACAAAGTGATTACAAATTGTTACAAAACAGTTACTGATTTGCCCGAATTATTTCAAAAGTGTTACAAGTGGATTTGAGTGTTTAAATCGGACTTCCGGGAGTTTTGCAATTCGGATACTCTACAGAAGAATATTGCAAAATAAAAATCAGGTGCAGCAGGAGTAAAATCCCGTTGCACCTGATTTTATTCAGTAAGAATTGATTTGTTTATACCGGTTTAAATTGATTTCTTGCTTTTGGTTGTTGTGTGATAATGTGCCAGATATCGGTTACATATGTGTTGCAGCTTGTTATATGTACGTCCGCATTGGCATTTGAGAAGGTTCATATTTGTTTCTCATGAATCAATAAATAATCCTGCGCATATGGTGTGGGTTTAACCTGCTACCCTTTACTGCCGTAATTGTCTTACATAATTTCATAAAAGACCGCGGCTTGCTCAAACGACAATTTTAGTTAAAAGCGTCACACATTCTGTATGCAAGGTAAAAGGGAACATGTCAACGGGGCGGATTTTTTTGACCTCGTAGCCGTGGGCTGTAAGGTAACGCAAATCACGCTCAAGGGTTTCGGGGTTGCAGGAAATATAGACTATTCGTTCGGGGGATAGTGTTACAACGCTTGACAGGAAACGCTTGTCGCTGCCTGCCCTCGGTGGGTCCATAAATACAACATCAGCTTTTTCGCCTTCGGCAGCCATGTCACGCATAAACTGACCTGCATCTGCACAGATGAATTTAATATTGTTTGCGTTGTTTATGAGAGCGTTTGCCTTTGCATCACGCACGGCGGCTGCGTTAAGCTCTGCGCCGATTACTTCGCCTGCGGTTTTTGATGCAATTATACCTATCGTACCTGTGCCGCAGTATGCGTCAATTACACGTTCTTTGCCCGTAAGTGCTGCATACTCAACTGCTAACGAGTAGAGCTTTTCAGTTTGTGCAGGGTTGACCTGATAAAAAGACTGCGGTGAAATGCGGAAGGTACAGCCGCAAAGACTGTCCTCGATATATCCGTCGCCGAAAATTGTTTTGTTTATATCACCGAGTACCAGATTTGTGTGCTTGGAGTTGATATTCTGTACAACGGTTGTGATTTCGGGATGAGCTTTAAGCAGCGCACTGACAAAATTGTTTTTTGACGGAAAAACAGAGCTTGCCGTGACAAGCACAACAAGAATCCGGCCGCTGTTATAGCCCTTTCTGATCAGCACGTGACGCAGGAATCCGCTGCCGGTATCTTCGTTATAAGGGCGCAATTTGAATTTCGGAAGAAGTGAACGGATAGTGACAATAATTTCGTCAGCCTTTTCGTCTTCGATCATGCAGCTGTCAACGTTGACTATGCGGTGGCTGCTGCTCTGATAAACACCCGAGATGATTTTACCGCCCCTTGTTGTGCCGAATGCTGCCTGTACCTTGCAGCGGTAATGGTATGGGTTTTCCATGCCTATTATTTTGCCTATTCTGCCGTACCTGCCGAGCAGCTTTTCAATTTTTGCCTGCTTGAATTTAAGCTGTCGGGGATAGTCCATATTCTGCAGCTGGCATCCGCCGCATTTTTTGGCAAGTGCACAGGGTCTGACCTGAGTCACGGTAAACACCTCCTTGAATTATATTTTCAACAAATTAAGAATTAATGTTTTATTTTACGCCGCTGATTCTGAAGCCGTAGCTGAATGTTCTGAACGGATGGAGAATATACGGCTCGCGCAGGCAGGCGTAGCCGGGCATATCGCCGCCGACACCGCAGGAGCAAGCATCAAGACCGACGGAAATATAATCGTCTTTTTCAAGCTCATAAAGATGCTTTGCTTTTTCAAGCTTGAACTGGTTGTAATAGCGTGCATTGAATTCAAAGCTGCCGCCGTTCAACGCATCAAAGCGGAAGCCTCTGCCGTCATCGTCTGTGAGCATAAGGCTGCGCACATCAACACGTGTGCCGTTTTCCTGCGGTCGCATGTAGCGGTGCTCCAGACCGTCAATATCGGCACAGTGAACGTCAATTCTTGCACCTGTCTTACGGTCGCAGTAGCATTCGTGCGGACCTCTGCCGTACCATTCGGCATTTTTAAGGTCCTGCGGGCAGCCGAAATGAAGACCGACCTTTAACAGTTTAAGGAACAGACCCATTGAGCTGTGATGCACATCAATTGTACCCGCTGAATTTATGATATATTCCGTCTTGACCTTTGCTGCAAGCGGTGCAAACCACTTGACAGTTACTTTGCACTCGGTTTCGGAGAGCTTTTTGACCTTGAAACTTGTAACATTGCAGAGCTTTGTAGCACTTCTCCAGAGGTATTTGGGGTGAATGAATTTAATCATCGGAACAAAGTTGAGGTAAGCCGCATCGTTATCCGTCAAAGCACGGAAGAAATTCGGCTTAACGCCCTTATAAGCCTCTATCATTTCCTTGCCGCCGATATTGACGGAAGCAAGAATACCCCTTGAAAACTCAACATTGATGTTGGGTGATTTAACAGTAAGATTTCTGCCGCTGTGGATTACATCGAGCGCATCCTCGCCAACAGGTGCGGCAACGGGCTCGGCAGCCTTGATAACAAACTGCTCAAAGGTCATTTCAAAGCCCTTCATAGCCCATGAGGTATCATCATTCAGCTTCCATGAGAATGTCAGAACACATTCGCCTGACGGCAGCTGACTGAACTCATACGGCACTTCAACCTGCACACTTTCACGGGGCTTAAGCGAAACCGTACCGAAGGTACCTTCGCCTATAAGCTCACCGTTTTCGGTCAGCTTCCAGTCGAGAATATAGCGGCTGTGGTCGGCAAAGAAATGCTTGTTCTTTATTTCAAATATGCCCTTTTCGATATCAACCGCTGTTGCAGCAACATCGGCATAGCACTTTTTGACCTCGTAATAAGACGGGTGAGGAATTCGGTCAGCGCCGATAATACCGTTGGCGCAGAAATAGAAACTGCTTGCGCCCTCTTTAAAGTCCCCACCGTAGAGCCATTTGTCTACACCGTTGTCGTTGATATGAATAGCCTGGTCAACATAGTCCCAGATAAAGCCGCCGCAAAGATTATCGTACTTTTCAAAAGCGTCAATATACTCCTTGAAGTTGCCGAGGCTGTTTTCCATTGCGTGCGCATATTCGCAGAAGATAACGGGACGTGTTTCGTAATGTTCCTTTTTGATGGGCTTGCTGTCTGCTGCAAGCATATTAAGGAAGTTTTCGATAATACTTACCTTGACCTCCTGCTGGTTGCCGAGCTTTTCAACATAAGACTCAACGGGGTACATGCGGCTGATGAAATCGGATTTATCAAAATCAAACTCACCCTCATAGTGGATAAGCCTTGTATCGTCAAGAGCAAGAATCGCCTTGCGCATATACATGAAGTTTTCGCCGTCACCTGCTTCGTTACCGAGTGACCAGAAGCAAACGCAGGCATGGTTTCTGTCACGCAGTACCATACGCTGAGCACGGTCCACACAGGTGCCTGTCCATCTCGGGTCGTCGCCGGGGCAGTTCTTGCGGCGTACGCCGTGGCTTTCAAGGTCAGTTTCATCCATGACATAAAAGCCCATTTCGTCGCATAAATCGTAGAAATACGGGTCATCGGGATAATGACTTGTGCGGATTGCGTTGATATTTGCCTGCTTCATAAGGGTGAGATCGGCGATATAACGCTTTTTCGGTACAGCCCAGCCGTTGTCGGGGTCATAATCGTGACGGTTTACGCCCTTGATGAGTATGGGCTGGCCGTTGATATAAAGAATATTGCCTTTCTTTTCAACTCGTTTGAAGCCGATGCGAGAGGATTTTACGCAGATAATTTTTTCCTGAGTGCGAAGTACCACGCTGATTCTGTAGAGATTCGGAATTTCGGCAGACCACTGTCTGGGCTCGGGAACAATGTGGGAGAAGTTAAAGTAGCTTTCGCCGGGCTGAACAATAATCTGCTCGCTGCCGATAATCTGCGGGTCCTCTTTATCCTCCATAAACAGTACATCTGCAAAAACAGCAGATGAATTTTCGGTAAAGTTGCGAAGATTGATTTCTATATCAAGCTTACCGTCCTTATATTCTTCATCAAGCTGAGCACGTGCATAGAAATCCCAGATGGTGATTTTAGGCTCGGAGTAAATATATACCTCACGATAGATACCGCTGAAGAACCACATATCCTGATCCTCAACGTATGTAGCATCGCTGTAGCGGTAAACCTCTGCGGTGACTGTGTTTTCACCGGGTACGAGATACTCGGTTATATTGAATTCCGCAGGTGTCATTGAGCCCTGTGAATAGCCGACACGCTTGCCGTTGATATACACAAAAAATGCGGACTTGACTGCACCGAAATGAATGAATATTTCTCTGCCGTCAAAATTTTCAGGTACGGTAAACGTGCGTCTGTAAATACCTACCTCATTTTTAGAATGACTGATTTTCGGAATCTGGCTCTTTCTCTTTGATACGGTGTTAGGCACAAAGGAGCAAAGGTAAACAGGCTTGCCGTAGCCTCTCATCTGCCAGACAGACGGAACGTCAATATCGTCCCAGCTGCTGTCGTCAAATTCGGGCTTACTGAACTCGCCGGGCAGAGTGTCAACACCCATCTGCCAATAGAATTTCCACTGACCGTTGAGCGTCTTTTTATACGGCAGATCTTCCTCGAAAACTGCCTGCTTGAAATTATCATACGGGTGCGCTAAGGTGTGCGCATCCTCTTTGTTTTCTTTAAATATAGTCGGGTCTTCCCAATATTTAAGCTCTTTTTTCATGTTACACTGTCCTCCGTCAGATATTTATATGGACATATACATTTTTATTATACTATAAATAGCAATGATATTCAAGGTTAAGATGAATTATAATTCAAAGGCAATAAACAATGCGTTTTATAAAAACGCAAATCATTGTTAATTTTTTTTATTGATATTTCTTTTATGCTTTTTAATCTCCGACGGTGACGTGCTTTGTTTTCTTATGAAGCTTTTCAAGGCAAGGTGCGCATGTAAAAACTCCCCCGGAGTGATTCCGGAGGAGTTTTGGTTTTAACGCTGAATTTAAATTCTGTTAATGCTCTTGAGGGCTATTTTGCCAAGCTCAATAACATCTATTGCGCCTACGGGGCAAGCCTCATGGCACTTGCCGCAGCCGATGCACTTATCATAATCGACCTTTGCACAGAAGTTTTCAACCTTGACTGCGTCATAATCGCAGGCCTTTACGCACTTCATGCAGCCGATGCAGCCTGCCTTACACTCTTTGCGTGTGAGTGCGCCCTTGTCCTTGTTTGCACAAAGCACAGCAGCAGTAGCCTTATGAAGCGGAAGCAACTCGATAATGCCCTTGGGGCAGGTTTTGATACAAGCCTTACATGCACGGCAGGCAAGGGGATTGATTCTTGCTACACCGTCGCAGATGTGGATTGCATCGTAAGGACAAGCCTCAATACAGTCGCCGAAGCCTATGCAGCCGTAAATACAGTCCTTCGGGCCGCCGAAAAGCTGAGTTGCCATTTTGCAGCTTTTAACGCCGCTGTAGTTGAGCTTTGTGCCTGCGTTGTGGCTGTTGCCCTGGCAGAGCACAACCGCAGCCTGCGGCATGATTTCGCCTGCTTCAAGCCCTGCAATTTTCGCGATTTTCTTTGATGTTTCGCTGCCGCCGGGTGAGCACAGCGTTGTGCATGTGGTTTCGCCCTTTGAAAGTGCGGCGGCATAGCCGTCACAGCCGGAAAAACCGCAGGCACCGCAGTTGGCACCGGGAAGCTCTTCTCTGATTTTTTCTGCCTTTTCATCAACCGGTACTGCCATAACTATGGAAGCCACGGCAAGCATTACTGCAGCGATAATACCGATAGCGGCAACAACTATGACCGCAAGTAAAATAGGATTCATAATTTTTAACCGCCTTTCTTAACCGAATATTCCGTCAACAAGTCCTGTGAAACCGAGGAACGAGATGGATGTGAGGGATGCCGCAACAAGTGTTATAGGCAGACCCTGCATGAATTTCGGGATGTCGCAGCTTTCAAGTCTTTCACGTACGCCTGCAAAAATAACCATTGCAAGCAGGAAACCAAGACCTGCACCAAGGGAGTTGACCATTGATTCTGCGAAGTTGTAGCCGTTGTCAACATTGAGGATAACAACACCGAGTACGGCGCAGTTTGTTGTGATAAGCGGCAGATAGATACCGAGTGCACTGTAAAGCGCAGGGATATATTTTTTGAGCACGATTTCAACCAGCTGAACAAGTGCAGCAATGACGAGGATGAAAACAATCGTCTGAAGATATGCCATATCGTGCTTTTCAAGCAGAGTGTTTATCGGGTAAGTTGCAGCAGTTGCAAGCAGCATAACGAAGATAACTGCAAGTGACATTCCCGAAGCGGTACTGAGCTTTTTGGAAACGCCGAGGAACGGACAGATACCAAGAAACTTACTCAGCAGGAAGTTTTCCGTAAGGATGGCTGTTATAAGGATTGATAAAAATACTTTTGTCATCTTACTGTTGCCTCCTTTACGTCACATTCGCTGCCGCTGTTGATAAGCGAACAGTTGGCAGCCATCGGGCAGCTTTCGCAGCCGTGAAGCTCTGCTTTGGGCTTGCCCTTGCTTTCGGCAATTCTGTTGGCAACAGCCATAAGCATACCGAACACGAAGAAGCCGCCGGGGGGCAGGATGAAGATAATCATCGGGTCGATGGGCCAGCTTTCCTGAATAATCTGGTAGCCTGCGATTGAGCCTGCGCCGAAAAATTCACGGATTATTGCCATTGCAAGCAGTGCACCTGTGAAACCGACACCCATGCCAAGTCCGTCAACTGCAGAGGCGATAACACCGTTTTTGCCTGCAAACGCCTCAGCTCTGCCGAGAATGATACAGTTAACAACTATAAGCGGCAGGTAAACACCAAGACTTTCGTCAATTGCGGGTGCATATGCCTTGACAATCATCTGAACAATGGTAACGAATGATGCAATAATAACGATATATGCAGGAATTCTTACCTTGCCGGGAATAATTTTGCGAAGTGCGGAAATAACTATATTGGAGCAAATGAGAACTATTGAGGCGGCAAGACCCATGCCGATTGCACCTGTGACCGAAGTGGAAACAGCGAGCGTCGGACAGGTACCAAGAACAAGGCGGAGAACCGGGTTTTCGGCTATAAGGCCTTTGGTAAACTCTTTGCCAAGCGGTTTTTTATCAGCCATTGTTTGCACCTCCTGTAATTTCTGCGTAGTATTCAAGCGCTGTGTTTACAGCAGCTGTAACTGCTTTTGATGTGATGGTTGCACCTGTGAGTGCTTTGATTTCGTTTTCGGCGGGTGTGTTTTTGTTAACTGCTACGCCGAGCGTTTTGCCGATGAACTGCTCGAGGAAGCCCGGTTTCTGTGCGTTCATACCAAGGCCGGGTGTTTCGCTCAGCTCAAGTGTCTGTACACCTGCAACAGTACCGTCTGCATTTACGCCGACCATTATCTTGACATCGCCGCCGTAACCCTTTGCCGATGTTGTGAAAACATAGCCTACTGTGCTGCCGTCAGCAGACTTGCCTGTGCAATAGGCAACGTCGCCGAGTGTTTCATCAACAAATTCATCTGCCTGCTCAAGTACGAGCTTTCTTGTGTTGAGCTCTGTTTCAACAGCAAGCGCATCAATAACGGGTGCTGTGAGCGAATTCGTGTAAGCAAGCAGCGCAGAAGTAACAATACATATTACTGCGAGTACGATTGTGGGCTTTAAAATATCGCCTATACTGAACTTCTTCATACTTTAGCTGCCTCCTTTTCTTCCTTTTTGGCAGCCTTTTCGGCCTTTTTGTCTTTCTTGGGTGTGCCGAAGGGCTTAGCTGTTGTGAGCTTTTCAATATGGGGAACAAGGAGATTCATAAGGATGATTGAGAAGGATACACCTTCGGGGAGGCTGCCGAAAAGGCGGATAACTACAGTAATGATACCGCAGCCGATACCGAATATGATTTTGCCCTTGAAGCTTACAGGGCAGGTTGTATAGTCCGTTGCCATGAAAATTGCACCGAGCAGCAGACCGCCGCCGAGAATCTGATAAGCAACAAACTCAAAATCTCCCTTGCCTGCAATGAGCATGCATACGGCAACTGTACCGATATAGCTCAGCGGAATAGCAGGGGATATAACCTTGCGTACTACAAGGTATATGCCGCCGATGATAAGTGCAACGGAACAAACTTCGCCGAAGCTGCCGCCGTGGAAGCCGAGGAACATATCAAGGAGTGAGGGGAGTTCCTCTGTTGTTTCGCTGCCGTTGAACATAGTGGTGAGTGTTGCAAGGGGAGTAGCTGTTGTGGTGACAAACTTTGACTGTACTGCCCAGTTTGCCATTACAGACGGGAAGGAGAGAAGAAGTATGATACGGCTGGCAAGTGCAGGGTTTACAAAGTTCTGACCGATGCCGCCGAACATCTGCTTGACAACAACTATAGCTATAACGCTGCCGAGTGCCGCAATCCACAGCGGAATTGATACAGGCAGGTTGAATGCAAGCAGAAGACCTGTGACTACTGCGCTGAGGTCTGCTATAGTCTGGTGACGTTTCATGACCTTACGGCTGAGATACTCTGCAAGCACTGCGCTGCCTACGCATACGAGTGTGACCATGAGCACTCTGTAGCCGAAAATTACAACTGCCGCAATAAGTGACGGAATAAGTGCGATAACAACGTCAAGCATAATGCCTGTTACGGTGTGCGGTGAACGCACGTGAGGCGATGCACTGACGGTAAGTTTCTTGTTTACGCTCATTTCTTGGCACCTGCCTCTCTGATAACTGATTTTGCAAGTCGCATATGCTGTACGAGCGGAAGTCCTGCGGGACAGACGTATGAACAGCTGCCGCATTCCATGCAGACCATGACGCCTGAATCATTGAGCTTGTCAACTTCCTTGGATTTTCCGTAGCGAGCAATAAGGGTAGGCATAAGGCTCATCGGGCAAACCTGTGCGCAGCGTCCGCAGCGGATGCAGTCACGCTCGGGCTTGACTTTGAATGTGCCTTCTGCAAAGGCAAGAATTGCGTTGTTCTGCTTGAGCAGCGGAATATCCGTGCCTACAACTGCAGCACCCATCATCGGACCGCCTGAAATAATCTTGAACGGCTCTGCTTTAAATCCGCCGCAGAAGTCAATAATATCGTCAAGGCTTGTGCCTATGGGTACACGAACGTTTTTCGGTGTATGAATAGCTGAACCGTCAACAGTAACTGAGCGGCTGATGAGCGGCTTGCCTGTTTCAAGATAACGCTGAATAAAGGCAACGCTGGCTACGTTCATAAGCACACAGCCTACGTCTGACGGCAGCTTTCCGGGCGGAACCTTTCTGCCTGTGACGGACTGAATCATAACCTTTTCTGCGCCCTGAGGATACTTGGATTTAAGCGCCATTATGCGTATATCCGGATCGCCGCCGGCAAGCTCAGCAATCTGTTTGTTGAGCAGCTCAATAGCCTGAGGCTTGTTGTCCTCAACGGCGATAACCGCTCTCTTGAAGCCAAGGTATTTTTTAAGTGTGGCAACGCCCTTGATGATGTTTGCACTGTTTTCCATGCACTCACGGTAGTCAACTGTGATGTACGGCTCACATTCAGCAGCGTTGATAATAAGTGTATCAATGCTTTCGTTGGGCATAAGGCCGAGCTTTACGTGAGCAGGGAAACCTGCGCCGCCAAGACCTACAAGTCCGGATTTACGAACAGCTTTGATAAGGTCTGCTGCGTTTTCAACCTTGGGAGGTTCAATGCCGTCACACATTGTCATTTCACCGTCTGACTCAATGGTGACAGCCTTGGCAATTGAGCCGTTAGCCAGCTTTACATCGCCTATAGCCGTAACCTTGCCGGAAACGGAAGCGTAAATCGGTGCACTGACGAATTTGTCGGTATCGCCTATGAGCTGACCGACCTTAACCTCGTCGCCTACCTTAACTACGGGTTCACACGGTGCGCCGATATGCTGCTGCATGGGCAGCACAACCTTTTCGGGTGGAGGCATACGCACGATTCTGCAGTTTTCGGTGTTCTTGCTGTGTGATACGCTGACACCGCCCCTGCCTTTTACAACGGCGGAAAGCACGCCGCTTGCGGAGTAACCTTTCATTCTTTCATCTCCTATAGTTATCGTTTGAAACGAAAAATTTGCTTTGTTTTATCAATATCGGGCTGACTGCTCTGAATACACAGCCCGTTACGATTCCTGTGAAAACACCGAACACAAGCAGCATCGGTGCATAGCCGATTATTGTTACCG
This sequence comes from Acutalibacteraceae bacterium, assembly GCA_045536235.1. Taxonomy (GTDB): domain Bacteria; phylum Bacillota; class Clostridia; order Oscillospirales; family Acutalibacteraceae; genus UBA8612. The sequence continues at coordinate 15,384 of JAZSND010000035.1, forward strand.
TGTCGGTTAAAAATGCTGCAGCGACAAGCTGACCCAGATTGTGTGCAAGTGCGCAGCAGATGCCCGTGCCTATAAGCCCGAGCGGATTTTTTTGCAGCTTTCTGAGCAGCAGCCACATTACAAGCAGACTTGTCATGCCGCCGCAAAAGCTCATCAGAAAGGCGGTAAATCCTCTTGTTATTCCCGCGAAGGCTGCCTTGATTAATACAATAAAAAATGCATCTGCAGCACCTAATGCGGAAACTGTAAACATCGTTACTATATTTGAAAGTCCGGGCTTTGCACCGGGCGGTAAAAACGGAAACGCAGGCAGCAGCGATTCAAGCCATGCCAGCGCCAGCCCCTGTGCACCGAGTATGCCGACAAGTGCAATCCGCTTGACATTTGTTTTGTTTTTCAAATGTATCACCTTAATAAACTATAACGTCAACTTGCGATTCTTCACCGTTTTCAACGGTTACGACCACGCCTGCGGGTAAACACACTGCTGTGTCACCCCGTTTACTGAGCTTACCTGTGTTTACGCATACCTTGTCGCTGCAGTCAGCTTCATAAAAACATACCGTGCCGTTTTCAATAAGCAGGGTTGCTTTCGGCTCACACGGCAGCTCAAGCTCGTAAGGCTTTTCGAGCTTTTCAAGTTCTATTTTCTGATAAATTTCGCCGCCGATATAAATTACTGCTGTTGCGCTTTTGGTGCTGTGCCCGGTATAAAACCAGAAGCCTGCACCGCCAAGCAGAAGTACGGCAATGAGTATTAAATCAATGGGTTTTAAAAGTTTGTTCATTTGCTTTCACCCAAAGTATAATTGTCGTTTGTAACGGTGATATATTCACTTGCATTTTCACCGTAGGTTGTTATGATTTTTTTATCGGTTGTTATAAAAACCGCATCTGCGTTATATTTTTGGAGTAACGGCAAACTTTTTTCAATGCCCAGTACAAAGCATGCTGTTGAAAGTGCATCGCTCACAGTACCGTACTGTGTAACTACCGTAACACTCAATAAACCGCTGTCAGCCGGATAACCTGTTGACGGGTCAAAAATGTGATGGTAACGGTTGCCGTTTTCATCTTCAAAAAATCTTTCGTAGTTACCCGAGGTTGAAACACAGCCCGGTGCAGATTCGATAATTGCGCAGTATTCGTTTGCTTCACCCAACGGGTCGCGGATGCCTATTTTAAATGAACTGTCAGTATCTTTGCTGTAAAGCAGCACGCTGCCGCCGACTGCAACAACAGCCTCTTTACATTCAAGGTCAGAAAGTATATTGCAGGCATAGTCGCAGGCTGTGCCCTTGCCGACTGCACCAAGGTCAAGCTTTACACCTTCGGGCAAGGTAACGGAATTGCCGTTAATCTGCCATTTTGCCGAATTGGCAATTGCGGCAGAAATTTCGGCTTTATCGGGCAGATGTTCGTTGTCTGTGCCGATGCCCCAAAGGTCTGTTAGCTGAGCAATACCGATACAAAAAGCACCGTTGCTGTCCTTTTCAATCTGCTTTAAATATTCAAGGATTTCTTTAAGCTCATCGGAAACTTCTGCTTTGCCGTTATTTATTGCATATATTTCAGAATTTTTACTTGTGCGTGAAAGCAGCTGAGAGTCAAGGCGGATTATTTCGCTCCTGATTTTTTCAACAGCTTTTTTTGAGTTGAAGCCTGTTACGTCAATACTGACTGTTGTGTTCATCGCAAGAAAATCTGCCGTAACATTCTGGTTATAAAGGTAATCGAAAACTATAACCGACGCTAAAATTATCAAAGCAACGGCAGCGATAACGATTCCTTTCTTTTTCATCTGATACATCACACCTATGCTGTATAAATAACATTAATACTCTCATAACTCTTCCGTTATGCTATTATATAATAACTGTATTTATAAATCAAGTGGTACATGAATGAAGTTTAAGCAAAATTTTTATTTTATTTGCCGTATTCCTTTCCGCTAAAAGAATTAATTTACAGATCTGCAGCTTAATTTTCTTGCAAGCGGAACTTAAAGATGATATAGTTTAAAAGAAATGTACAGAAAAGGAGTATATTATGGCTTACGATTTTTATATGCCCGCCCGTGTAATCGGCGGCGAAAAAGTTGTGACAAAGCAGTCGGCGCTGCTTAAAAAGTTCGGCGGTTCCTGCCTTGTGGTAACAGGCGGCACAGGCGCAAAGCTCAGCGGTGCTATAGACGAGCTGACTGCAGCACTTGAAAAAGAAAATATCAGTTATAAAATTTACGATAAAATCGGCGCTAATCCGCTTGTTGCATCGTGCCATGAAGCAGGCAGGCTTGCTGTTGAGTGTAAAGCTGATTTCCTTGTCGGCATCGGCGGCGGCTCTGCGCTTGATGCGGTAAAGGCAGTTGCAGTATTTGCGGCTAATCCTGAACTTGAGCCTGAAGATGTTTATGCAATGAATTTCAGAAACGAGCCTCTGCCCACAGTTGGTATCGGTACAACCTCAGGTACGGGCAGCGAAATTTCCGCAGTCAGCGTGCTGACGGATACCAAGGGCACAAAGCGCAGTATCAAAGGCGATTTCGGCTATTTTAATCTTGTTTTTGCCGATTGGCGTTATACCTGCTCCTGCCCGATGAGTGTTACGGTTTCAACTGCACTGGATGCTTTTATGCACGCTGCGGAAGGCTGGCTCAGTCCCAGGTGCAACGAGCCTGCGGCAGCTTTTGCAGCTGAGTGTCTGCCTGTAATTTACAAGTGGCTCAAACATTTTTATGCAACAAATGAGCTGCCTGATGACAAGGGCAGGGAAGAGCTTTATCACGCATCATTGAGCGCAGGTTTTACGCTCAACTACTGCGGTACGCTGTTTCCGCATCCCGTAGGTTATATTCTCACCGAGCATTACGGCATACCGCACGGCAGAGCATGCGCAGCGTTCTTTGATAAGCTTATGCAGCGTGCGGAAGAATTTGCACCCGACAGAGTAAGCTCACTTTGCGCATTGCTTGATGACAGCAGGGAGAACATAATAAAGATAGTCAACAACCTTGCTGATTGTGCAGATATTGATATTTCAGAGGAAAAAGCAGCCGGACTTATCAGGCGCTGGAGCAGCATTCCGAAAAACTTTGAATGTACACCGGGAGGTTATACACCGCAGCTTGCTGCAAAAGCATTGACTGAATTAAAGGGTAAAATATACTGAAAATAGGGGCAGAATATCAAAAAAATTACGGCTGTTTTCTGCTAATTTGTGCTATGTTACAAAAGTTGGAAAAATCGTTCAAATTGCTTGCATATTCGGCAAAAAACGGATAAAATATCAAAGGTATAAAAATTCCAATTATAATTTTTTTGGAGGTATATTAAAATGTCAGTTAAAGTTGCTATTAACGGTTTCGGTCGTATCGGCCGTCTCGCATTCCGTCAGATGTTCGGCGCAGAAGGTTATGATGTTGTTGCTATCAACGACCTCACAAAGCCCTCAATGCTCGCTGCACTTCTCAAGTACGACACCGCACAGGGCGGTTACTGCGGCACAATCGGCGAAAACCTTCACACAGTTTCTGCTGATGACGAAGCAGGCACAATCACTGTAGACGGCAAGACTCTTAAGATCTATGCAATGGCTAACGCTGCTGAGCTCCCCTGGGGCGAAATCGGTGTTGACGTTGTTCTCGAGTGCACAGGCTTCTACTGCTCCAAGGCAAAGGCTCAGGCACACATCGATGCAGGCGCTAAGAAGGTTGTTATCTCTGCTCCCGCAGGCAACGATCTTCCCACAATCGTTTACAGCGTAAATGAAAACACACTCACAGCAGATGACACAATCATCTCCGCTGCTTCCTGCACAACAAACTGCCTTGCTCCCATGGCTAAGGCTCTCAACGATTACGCAGCTGTTCAGAGCGGTATCATGACAACTGTTCACGCTTACACAGGCGATCAGATGATCCTTGACGGTCCTCACAGAAAGGGCGACCTTCGCCGTGCACGTGCAGGCGCTGCAAATATCGTTCCCAACTCCACAGGCGCTGCAAAGGCTATCGGCCTTGTTATCCCCGAACTCAACGGCAAGCTCATCGGCTCCGCACAGAGAGTTCCCACACCCACAGGCTCAACAACAATCCTTGTTGCTGTTGTTAAGGGTAAGGATGTTACAGTTGACGGCATCAACGCTGCTATGAAGGCTGCTGCTAACGAATCCTTCGGTTACAACGAGGAGCAGATCGTTTCCTCTGACGTTATCGGCATGCGTTACGGCTCACTCTTCGATGCAACACAGACAATGGTTGCTAAGATCGACGATGACACATATCAGGTACAGGTTGTTTCCTGGTACGACAACGAAAACTCCTACACAAGCCAGATGGTTCGTACAATCAAGTACTTCGCTGAGCTTGCATAACTCTGAACTGCGAACAAAGTCATAAGACCATATAAAAAAGCTGTCCTGTCGGACAGCTTTTTTGTGCTTTAAGGGTGAAAATACCCCCGGCTCAGCCGGGGGTATAATTATGCTTTTGTTTAGGGAAAGTTGGGTGATCCGAACTGTGATTTATGCAGACGGATTTTAAGCTTACCCTTTGAACGGAAAGCTGAAAAGATTCACTTCTGGGCAGGTTTGGATTGCTTAATTCTCACTGACCAGTTCTTTTGCGAGTGCATCAAGCTGTGCTTCGCTTTCGGCGTTCACTGCGGACATGATTTTTACGGTTGTGTCCGTAAAGGTCAGGTTCTTGCTCTTTTCAAGCATGCCTTTCATCACTTTTGCGGCTGTCGGTGCCCATGTGCCGTTTTCAATTATGCCGACTGTTCTGTTCTGGTAGTTGCGTTCGGTTAAATGATTTATAAACTCACGCATGAACGGGAAAATATCTGCGTTATAGGTAGTTGTTGCAAGTACGAGCTTTGAATAGCGGAAAGCATCTTCAACAGCTTCTGCCATATCGCAACGTGCCAGATCGTTTACAACAACCTTCGGGCAGCCCAGCGCTTTAAGCTTTTCTTCAAGCAGCATAACTGCCTTTTTTGTGTTTGAATAAACAGAGGTGTATGCAATCATAACACCGTCTTCCTCAGGACGGTAGCTTGACCATATGTCGTAAAGGTTGATATAGTAGCCGAGATTTTCAGTCAGTACAGGACCGTGCAGCGGGCATATGATACGTATATCAAGCGCAGCAGCTTTTTTAAGCAGAGCCTGAACCTGTGCACCGTATTTGCCGACAATACCGATATAGTAGCGTCTTGCTTCGCACGCCCAGTCCTCCTGTGCGTCAAGTGCACCGAATTTGCCGAAACCGTCAGCGGAGAAAAGTATCTTGTCCGTGCTGTCATAAGTTACAATAACCTCAGGCCAGTGTACCATAGGCGCTGTAACAAAGGTTAATTCGTGTTTACCAAGGGAAAGTGTATCGCCTTCGCCGACGGTGATCTGCTTGTCAGCAAAATCTGTGCCGAAGAAGTTTTTCATCATCGCAAAGGATTTTGAAGAGGATACGATTTTTGTATCGGGGTATACTTCTGCAAATTCTGCAATACTTGCAGAATGGTCGGGCTCCATGTGCTGAACAACAAGAAAATCAGGCTTTCTGCCGTTAAGCGCAACCTCGATATTGTTAAGCCACTGTTTTGTGAATGCGGCATCAACCGTGTCCATGATTGCAATTTTTTCGTCAATTATTGCATAGGAATTGTATGCCATACCTTCAGGCACAATATACTGACCTTCAAAAAGGTCAATTTCACGGTCGTTTACGCCTATATATTTTACATCGTTTGTTATTTTCATTTGCTTTCTCCTGTTACGATTTATATAAGTATTGGTGTTTTTAAAAGGGTTATCCGTTTTTCTTGATGTTCAGCAGCCTGACTGCCGTGGGGCAGAGAATGATATTGATTGCAAACTCAACCAGGAAGTTTCCGCCTGCAAGGCCAAGGAACATATATTCAGCCGCATTGCCGAAGCCCTCTGCAAGAGCCCACGATTCAATTGTTTCAAAAAAGAACAGTACGCAGCCGAGCAGAAATACGCCTGTGTTCACAATCGGGCAAATGACTGCAGCCGTAGCAACAGCGGCATATTTGTTTTTCTTTGAAATGAGGTTATATGCAATACCTGTTGCAAGTCCGCACAGCATACCTTTGAGCAGTACGGTGATAACTGTGCCCGGTACGCTGATTGCAAGGAAGGCAGCTGCATCGGTCATCAGTACAATCACACCGAAAACAAAGCCCAGCCATGTGCTTATTCCGGTGCCGCACATTGCCGCACCTATAACAATAGGCAGCAGTACGAGTGAAATTGAAAACGGACCCAGGTGTATAAATTGACCCATGTATTGCAGTACCACAACAAGTGCGGTGAGTATTGCTCCGAGCGTCAGCTTCTGCACAGATTTCTTTTTGTTTTTTGTGTTTTCCATTTTTATTATTCCTTTGCTCCGAGTTCGAGTTCATCTGCGTATTTTTTCATTGCTTCAATGCAGATTGAGGCAACCTCTTTTACTTCCATGCCAAGTGTTTCGCAGCCTTGCTTTATAACCTCACGGTCGCATTTTGCTGCAAACTTTTTATCTTTGAATTTTTTCATAAAACTGGATATTTCCATGTCGGTGATTCCGGCAGGGCGCATCCTTGCGGCAGCCTGAATGATGCCTGTAAGCTCATCAACCGTATAAAGAGCCTTTTCCATGTTTGTGACGGGCTGAATATCATTGACAAAGCCGTAACCGTGTGCAAGGATTGCACGGATTTCTTCATCGCTGATACCGGCTTGTCTGAGTGGCTGCTCGGTGTGCTGAAGATGCTCGTCAGGGTGCTGTTCATAGTCGTAATCGTGCAGATATCCTATAGCCATCCAATGTGCTGCATCTTCACCGAAATGCTCTGCAAGACCGCCCATGGCAGCCATTACGTTTTTGGCATGAAGAATCAGGTGCGGTTCTGTTGTGGTAGTGCTGAGTAATTCCTTTGCCTTGTCAAGTGTAAGCATTGTAATATCTCCTTCCGGCTGACATATCAAAATTTATTATACCATAAGTACAGGCTGTTTGCCAATATATTTTTTGCTTTCGGGCGGCGTAAACGGCAAAATGCTGAGAAATGTGCGGGCTTTATATATATAATGAGAGATCGGAGCGTTTATCGGCTCCGGTTTTATTTTTTACTGTCTGTATCATGCTTTTGACAGCTGATTCCGTCATTTTCAGCTGGATTGCAATTTGTTTGTCGGATAAACCGAATACGGCAAGCCGTGCGACTTCACGCTCACGTATAGTCAGCGAAGCGGAAACCGTGCGTTCAAGCATGGCGTTGTGAATTATTGTCCAACCGGTGTGCAGACGTTTGTGAAGGTCTTTGACCTTTTTTAATGCATATGGGTCTGCGATTTCAAGACGGCTGTCAAGTATTTTTCCGAGCTGTCTGCGATGTTCAACAAGCGGTCCGTACAAATCGTCAGCAAGGCAGTCAGAGATAGCCTTATCAAGATGTACTACCGCTCTGTCTGTGTCGCCGGATTGGTGGCAGACAACTGCACAAAGCAGTCGCAGGTAAATTTCAGCCAGCAATACTTCGTCGGTAACGGCGGATGAAATCATCGGCTCAATCATATATGGCAGGCTTTTCATCATACCAAGCCCGCGGATATCCGGCAATTTGATTTCGCCGGCTGCAAGCTGCTGCGCCAAAACGATATGATGTTTGACATAATATACTTTTGCGGCATGATGAGCATCAGCAGGCAGAGTTTCAAAGCAGCCGTTTTTGAACCATTGCGGAAAATCCTGCGTTGTCCGTATTGCGCTGTCGGTTGCGGCAAGGGAAAGCGCAAGTATGTCACGACCGGTGTTGGTTTTAACGGGTGCTTCGCATATATGTTTTCTTGCCTGGCGCCACATGTGTACATCGCCTGACCACATGGCACAAAGAGCCAGCAGCATACCGCTGCCGACAATTGCATAGAAACCGGAGCGCCTTTCAAAGAAATACTCAACATATTTATAGACCTTATCAATTTCACCGCGGCTGTAAGCAATCTCGGCAGAAAAAAGTGCCTGTGCCTCAGGGTTTGATGAAAGCGAAGCGATACATTTATCTGCTGTACCCGGCTGAGAGTATAAATCCGTCATGTCAAGAAACGGGCTTTTTCTGGGCATGGGTATATCCTTCTCTGCCTCAAGCCGGACTGCTTTAAGCCGTCCGTCTGCAGGACGTGTTGCATCAGGCGGAATCAACCAGTTTGTGCCCAGCCGCTCGGCACCGGGTATTTTACCCTGACGGCAATAATCCTGGACACGTCTGACAGAAATATTCCACTTCTCTGCTGCTTGCTGAACTGTGATTTTATTCATAAGTGCCTCCGAAATGTGTGTAATATCCGTCGTTCTTACGCTGACTACATGCTTATTATACAGCGTTTATACGACAAATGCAAGCTCAAAATTCGTTCAGAATACCTTTTTCGGAAAAAACAATTGTAAAATTATGCATGCTTATCCGGTTTTATCCATTATTTCATATGAGAATATACAGCTAAAGCTACCGGTAATGCATACTTAACCAATTTCCGGTGATTCTTAGTGCTTTTTTGTGCAAAATGTAGAAGAAATAAGCTTTTCAGGCTGAAATTTTGTCGGTTATATTTTAAAAATATTTGTCAAATTAAGACTTGCGGCAAAAAGGGCGATTTCAAGCGAAAAATCACTACTTATTGCGCATTGTGCAGTTTATACAAAAGTTATCCACAAAGTGGAAAACTACTATTTGACTTACACAAGTGGCAGGTGTACCATGAAGTTGCAAAGAGGAAGCGACAAGCTACCGAAGAAAACCCGGAGGTGAATGCTGATGATTGAAATAGTTTACGGCGGAACGCTCGGCTCACTGGCAGCGTTAGCATTTAACCGGATAGCGATTTTTCAGATTAAGCGCAGAACTGATGTGAATGCAAAAATCGAAGCGGTTAAAAACACGGCGGTGATTGTCGCCTGGGTGCTGCTTTCGGGCACCCTGTTTGCAGCGGTTTTTGCAAGGTTCGATGACATAGCAACCAGACTTGAAGCGATAGCCTACATATCAATTGCAATATCAATAGGTGTTGTAGACCTTGACATCAAGAAAATTCCGAATTCCTCGGTGCTGGCACTGCTGCTGATCAGAACAGCTGCATTGATTTACGCAATTGCAACCGGAGTTCCCGTAAAAGAAAGCCTGATTCCTTCATTAATCGGTCTGGCAGCAGGCTTTATCCTGTACCAGCTGCCGATGTTTATCGGAATCCCGATAGGAACAGGCGATGTAAAGTACAGCGCAGCAATCGGATACTGCTTAGGTGCTTTCGGATATCTTCAGGCGGCGTTGATAATGGCAGCCGGACTGATAATCTACCTCATCTACCTTGTAGCTACGAAAAAGGGCTCACTTAAAACTTCGGTTCCGATGGGACCTTACCTTTCGCTCGGTGCAGTAGTAACAGTTTTGTTCCCGGTGTTCGGTGAACTTTCAGAAAAGGTTTTCTCATCACTCTTTTAAAAATTGGAATTGACCCGCGTGCAGGGTGAAAATAAAAAATAAAAACGGAGGTAAAAACTATGTTAAGAAAATGGTTCAAAGACGAAGAAGGTCAGGGTATGGTTGAGTACGGTCTCATCATCGGACTTATCGCAGTAGTCGTAATCGTAGCCCTTGTTGCACTTGGACCGAAGATCCGTGATATGTTCAACCAGGTAAACGATCAGCTCGATGCTGCAGCCGGCGGCACTACCTGAGTTCCTCCTTCAAAACAATCCAGATTAACAGTCCGCAATCAGAACAACAAACAAAGAAAAGAGAGACGGAGGTTTTAGTATGTTAAGAAAATGGTTCAAAGACGAAGAAGGTCAGGGTATGGTTGAATACGGTCTTATCATCGGACTTATCGCAGTCGTCGTTATCGTCGCTCTCGTTGCACTCGGACCGAAGATTCGCGATATGTTTGATAACGTAAATGAGCAGCTTGATGTTGCAGCCGGCGGCACTACCTGAAGCATTTAATTAATCCAATACAAATTAATCGGTTTTAAAAATTCAGATTCAACTTACAAAAATTCAAAGAAAGAGACGGAGGTTTCAAGTATGTTAAGAAAATGGTTTAAAGACGAAGAAGGTCAGGGTATGGTAGAGTACGGTCTTATTATCGGTCTTATTGCAGTTGTTGTAATTGTAGCCCTTGTTGCACTTGGACCGAAGATCCGTGACATGTTCAACCAGGTGAACGATCAGCTTGATGCTGCAGCCGGCGGTACTACCTGATTTTGGTTTAATGTGAATTTGAAATATTGAATAGGTGACTCGTTATGGGTAAGTTCGCTCGCTGAGCGAGCTTACCCATTAATGCTTAAAAGGAAAACAACGTTTGCTTTGGCGGAGGTGACGGCAAAATGAAAAGGCGTTTGATAATGAAGAAAGTCAGACGTGAGGACGGACAGGCGATGGTTGAGTTTGCGCTCATACTTCCGGTTTTTCTACTGATACTGTGCGGAATAATTGATTTCGGCTGGCTGTTTTACAATCAGCTTTCGCTCAACAACGCTTGCCGTGAGGGCGCGCGGTATGCTGTTGTCAATACTGCCGATGATGCCGACACGCAAGCGATAATAAATCACATAGAAAATACCGCATCAACCGTTTTTGCCAATGACGGGGTAGATATTGAGGTGAGTTATTCTTCGCCGAATGACCCGACCTCGGGCGACATAACGGTTCATATGGAGGCTGAAATTTCGTTCTTCACTCCGGTGCTCAGCACAATAATGGGTAAAGAAAAAACGATAACCTCAACGGTTATCATGAAAGTAGAATCATAGCGTAGTCTGAAGAAAGGTGACTGTCTGTTATGAAAAAAATTTATCTTATAGCGGTGGTAATTGCACTGGCGGCAGGCCTTGCAACTTACTTTTTTGCAACAGAGCTGAAAACAAGCAAAATCGTAACGGGTATTGATGAGGCAACCGTACTGATTGCGCTTGAAGATATAGACGAAAACACAATTCTCACAGCGGATATGTTTCAGGCTGTAAAGCTGCCGGTTACGGCGGTATCCTACGGTACGGTTTCTGATTCGGAGGATATTATCGGTTATATGTCACTTGGTAAAATCCTCAAAGGCGAACAGCTCATGGCAGGTAAAATAATTCCCGTAGGTGAAGAACAGGCTGACGGCAGACTGTCGTATAAGCTTGAAGAAGGAATGTATGCCTATTCGGTAAGTGTAGGAATAGAAAACGGTGTTTCCTATTTTATTAAGGAAAACGATAAGGTCAATATTTACGATGTGCTTGTTCCTTCGGCGAAACCGCTGCTTGAAAATGTAAGAGTAATAAAAATCAGCGATTATCCGGCAAATCTACAGCAGGATGCAGGTGTTGAAATAACATCTTATCAGGTTATGACACTTGCACTCAGCAAGGATCAAATAGCGAAAATGATGACGGTTGATACTCCGGATCAGAGTGATGATAGGTTCAGGGCAGTGCTTGTGCCTTATGTTGAAGCCTACAGTCTGGCAGATGATATTAACAGTGCAGACATACCCGAAGAACAGAAACCCGAACCGCAGACAAATTACGGCATGGGTGAAATCACAACAGCTCCGCCTGTGACGGAAAATCAATGATAACTGATTGGAGATGAAACGGCTATGGAAAAAATGAATTTACTTGTTTTGTCTGATGACCTTGATTTGAGGATAGAGATAAAAAATCTCGTAGCCGATGACGCTTTTGCAATCAGCGGTTATTCCGGATTTACATCAGAGGGTAAAACAAAAATAATAAACAAATTTCCTGAAATACTTATTTGTGCAGTCAGAGGCGAAGTACCTGATACTGTGTTCGGCTTTGTGCAGGATCTGCTGATCGTTTCAAGGGGAATGATAGTTATTCTTGTAAACGATTCAATAACCGTTGAGCTTGTAAACAAAGCTGCACAGTACGGAATACGCAAGGTTTTGCCTATAGACGGCATCGGCTGCGATGAGTTTTCTGAAAACATTAAAACTGTTTATGAACTGGAGCAGCAGCGTATCCTTGACACTAACGAAGGCAAAAAGGTTCGCTGTAAGGCGCTCGGTTTTTTCGGCGGAAAAGGTGGTACCGGTAAAACAACGCTTGCCATTGGTGTAGCTGCAAGCCTTGCAAAGGCAGGAAAGAGGGTAATGCTGCTTGACTTTGACTTGCAGTTCGGTGATGTAGCAATGTCACTTGACCTTGATACAAAGAATTCTATCGTTGACCTTGTGCAGGACAGAGGCGGAATCACGATTGAAAACATAAACGGCTTTGCCGTTGAGCATTCAACCGGCATGAGCGTACTGTGTGCCCCCAAAAGCTCAGAATTTGCCGAGTTTGTAAGCCCGGCACATATCGAGCGGATTATTGATATTATGCGACCCTATTATGAATACATAATCATTGATCTGCCCTCAGCATTTAACGATGTAACTATTACAGCCTGCGAAAACTGCGAGGAAATATATCTGGTTTACAGTAACGAAATTCTTTCGCTTAACAATGCAAAAATCTGTTACACAATTCTGGAGCAGCTGCATCAAAGGGAAAAAATCAGATTCGTTCTGAATAAGGTTGAAAAAAGCCTTATCAAAGCAGATGACTTTGAAGAAATGTTCCAGACCGGAATGTTTTCAATCATTCCTGCAGATTATCCCGCAGCGCTCATGAGCATAAACAAGGGGCTTGCAGTGACGGTTGCACAGCCGAAATCTGCACTTGCAAAGGGTATTTCGCAGATGGCGGATAAAATAATCGAAGTTCATACAGGTGTAGTTCCCATAAAAGAGAAACAGGAAAAAAAGAACGCTTTTTCAAGAGGTAAGAAAAAACATAAGCATTGAGAGGGATGGTTATGGGACTTTTAGACAGAATAGACGGTCAGAAAAAGCTGCAGATACAAAAGAACGACGGAGCTTCTCAGACTCAGGAGATAATAGAAAATATTCAGACCGAAGAAGCGGTTGAGGATCCGTATCTTGAAGTCAAACGAAGAATTCATTCGGCAATCATTGACGAAATGAACAAGAGCGGCAAAACGATAACTGACCGTGATGCGATGTACAAAATCGTTGACGATAAGGTCAATGACGATGAGTTCCTGATTCCGAGAATGGACAGAGAAAAGGTCGCAACCGAGCTTTTTAACGATATAATGGGCTACGGCCCTATTGAAGAGCTTGTGCAGGATCCGAGCTACAGCGAAATCATGGTCAACGGTCCTGATAAAATCTACGTTGAGGATAAGGGTAAGCTCAAGCTCACAAGTCTTAAATTCAGGGATGAAGATCATCTTATGAATATCATCAACCGCATCGTTTCAAACGTCGGCCGTCATGTTGATGAAGCAAGTCCGATGGTTGATGCCCGTCTTGCCGACGGTTCCCGTGTCAACGCTATTATTCCTCCGCTGTCACTTATAGGGCCTGTGCTGACTATACGTAAGTTCGGCAAAAAACCGATAACGGCTCAGCAGCTTTTGCAGTTCGGTTCGCTGACACCGAATATGCTCCAGTTTCTTGAAGCATGTGTCAGGGGCAAGCTGAATATAGTAGTTGCCGGCGGTACGGGCAGCGGTAAAACAACTCTGCTTAATGTTCTTTCATCGTACATCCCTGAGGATGAAAGAATTGTTACAATAGAGGATGCTGCGGAGGTTCAGCTCAAGCAGGAACACGTCATAACCCTTGAAGCAAGACCGGCAAACCTCGAAGGTAAGGGTGCAGTAACAATCAGAAATCTGGTTAAGAATGCCTTGCGTATGCGACCTGACAGAATTATCGTCGGTGAGGTACGTTCGGAGGAAACGCTGGATATGCTTCAGGCGATGAACACCGGTCATGACGGCTCGCTTACAACAACTCACGCAAATTCTCCCAGAGATACCGTGGCAAGGCTTGAAACAATGGTGCTTATGAGCGGTATGGAATTACCGCTTAAGGCGATAAGGGATCAGATTTCTTCGGCAATTGATCTTATAGTTCAGCAAAGCCGTCTGCGTGACGGTACAAGAAAAATCACCTCCATAACTGAGGTTATCGGCATGGAGGGTGACATAGTAAGTATGCAGGATATATTTGTTTACGAAACTGACGGTACGGTTGATACCTCAGGTAAGTTCGTTGGCAGATTCCATGCAACGGGAGTAAGACCGAATTGCCTTGACAAAATCAAAGGAAACGGAGTGACGGTCAACAATGAATGGTTTGCAAATTAGTGTTATTATTCTTTCCGTTGCCTTCGGACTTTTCAGCTTTTTCCTGTGGGTCAGTATCATGGGTACGGTAACTCAGAGCAAACGCCAGGTTGAAAAGCGTGTTGATAAAATTTCAAGCAAAAAAAGCGGCCTGACACTTCAGATACAGGAGAAAAAGAAAAACAGGAAATCTTCAATCCTGAAAAGAGCGATGAACGGCGGCAAGCAGTCTGTACAGCGCAAAAAGCTCATGGATACAATTTTTAATGAGCTGATTTTAGCCGATATAATGATGAAACCGGAAGAATTCAGCCTGATATGGCTTGTTCTCACATTTGTGCCGGCAGGCCTGGCTGCGCTTTTTCAGTTGGGCATGATGCCTTCGGTAACCTTAGCGGTAATCGGTGCTTTTCTGCCGCTGATTTATATCAGGATAAAAAAAGGCAGCCGGATAAAGGCTTTTGAAGCGCAGCTGGGCGATACGCTGATAATGATGTGCAACGGACTCCGTTCGGGCTTTTCGTTTCAGCAGGCAATGGAAAATGTTGCCAATGATATGCCGGCTCCCATCGGCATGGAATTCGGCAGAGTCTGCAACGAAATCAGGTATGGCGCAACAATGGAAGAAGCGCTCAACAATATGGCGGAAAGGGTAAAAAGTCCTGATCTGATGCTTGTTGTTTCGGCGGTGCTTATTCAAAGGACAACAGGCGGTAATCTGTCGGAAATACTTTCAACAATATCAAATACAATACGTGAAAGAATAAAAATCAAGGGCGAAATAAGTTCCATTACAGCGCAGGGAAGAATGTCCGGTCTGATAATCGGTGCTTTGCCCATAGGCATAGCGGCTATACTCATGGTCGTCAATCCCGAATATATGTCAACATTCTTTACCACAACTGCGGGTAACATAATGCTTATAGTTTCCATTGTCATGGAAGTGTTAGGATTTTTTGCAATAAGAAAGGTAGTTTCTATAGAATACTGATACGGAGGTGAGCTTTTTGGAATTTCTGGTTATTGCATATTCGTTTCTTGCGTTTATCGCGGTTGTTCTGGTTGCTTCGCCGATAGGCATTAAAAACGATAAAAAGCAAAGCCGCATTGACAGAATCAACAATTCTGTCGGGCAGCCCGTTTTTCAGGAATTGCAGCTTTCGTTTTATGACAGGTTTCTGGGCAAGGGTGTTAAGGCTGTTTCCGAAAAACTCAGCAGATTTGCTCCGAAAAAGAAAAACGCAAACAAAACAAAAACGCTTGAGGCAATCCGAAAGCAGCTGCGTTATGCAGGTATATTTATGGAAGCGACGGACTTTCAGTTTATCAAATATGCCTTTTTAATCGGTACGGTTTTTCTGACTGTTTTAATAATTGTTGCTGTTGACCCGGAAGCTCTCATAGCTCTGCTTATTCTGATGATAGGTGTGGTAGTTGGAGTTATGGGTCCTACGATGTACCTGCGTTCACGTGTTTCGAGCCACCAGACGGGCATAAAAAAGCAGCTGCCGGATGCAATGGATTTGCTGTGCGTTTGTATTGAGGCGGGTCTTGGCTTTGATGCGGCACTGCTGAAGGTTTCGCAAAAGCTGAGCGGCCCGTTTATAGATGAGCTGCTCATTGTCTACAGAGAAATACAAATGGGCAGAACACGCAGAGAAGCCCTGCAGAATCTGTGCGATGCAACAAACCTGGATGAACTTAAAACCTTTGCCTCTGCACTCGTGCAGGCAGAGCAGCTGGGTATTCCGATTAATAACGTTATGCGTGCTCAGTCAGAGCAGCTGCGTGTTGAAAGAAGTCAGCAGGCTAAGGAAAAAGGAATGAAGGCATCCATAAAAATGCTGGTTCCTATGCTGCTGTTTATTTTCCCGGTTGTGTTTATAATTCTCATGGGTCCGACGGTAATGAATATTATAGAAACATTTTAAAAGCTATGAAGAAAATAAGTATTATAAAAAATAATAATATAATAACGGAAAATGCTGAGCTTGCCGATAGCTTTTTCAGCCGCTTTATGGGTCTGATGTTCAGAAAGTCAATAGCTGACGATTATGCGCTTTACATAAAGCCGTGCAATCAGATTCATATGCTCAATATGAGGTTTGCGATTGATGTTATCTATCTGTCTGAATCGGGCAGCGTAGTCAGAATTGATGAAAACATTCAGCCGGGCAAAATCTGTAAACCCGTAAGGGGTGCAAAAAGTGTAATTGAGATGAACAGCTTTGCAGCATCAGATCTTGGCATTTGCCGGGGCGATGTTCTTGAAATAAAATAATCGTATTGCGAGGGATAAAAATGAAAAAAGCTAAAAACGATGCTGTCACAGATAACGGTGTAAAGCTTGAAGAGAATAAGCAGAAAAACAAAGCAGCTGTAAATTCCAGGAATATTCCCTCGGAAAAAATACGGGGTAAGGATAAAGAGGAGAGGGAATTGCTGTTTAAAAAGGTGCTGTACGGCTATGATCCCGACGAAGTATCTGCTTATATAGACGAGCTTAACGAAACATACGAAACCTCATCACGGATTCACGAATCGAAGCTTTCTTCACTTAAAGAAGAACTCGTTCTTTCAAACAGGGAGCGTGATGCGTATATTGAAAAGTACAGGGCTTTGTCTGTTCAGGCAGAAAGCACTGTGTTACCGCAGACTGAAGAACAGGTGTACAGAACAGCGGAGTCAGAGAGCATAATAAGTGACCTCAAGAAAAAAGTTGAACAGGCAGAACTTGAAAATGAAAGATTAAGGCAGCTTTTTGCAAGTGATAAAAATGAAATCATCAGCAGCTATGCCCAAAAAATATCTGAGCTTGAAGCACGGAACAGAGAACTTGAAACAGATATGGATTCTCTTTGCTGTGAGCAGAGCAGATACGAATCGACGGTACATAATTATGAAAAGCTGACGGATGAATATAACTGTGTTTTCGCTGAGCTTGAACAGACAAAATCAGAACTTGACAGCTGCAAAAAACAGCTTGAATCAAAATTGGTCGAGCTTAACGAAAAGGTTCAGCAGCTGAATACGGTTTCTTCCGAATACGAAAATATCAAAAAGCAGGCGGCAGAGCTTGAAGTGAAAAACAGCGTGCTGGAAAAACGCCTTGAAGAAAGCGGTGTTGAAACAGCACAGCTTAAAGAAATAAACAAAAACCAGTCACTTGAGTTTGCGGAAAAGCTGAGCGTAACTGAAAACGGATTCGCAAGGCGCAATCTTGCGCTGCAAAAGCAGCTTAAACTTCACGGTTGCTATGTTGAACAGGCTCAGCTGACAATAACAGAGCTTTCAAAGCAGATGGAGCAAATCAGACAGTCACTTGAGATAACACAAGAAGTCTGAATTCAAGCATTACCTTTTCGGAAAGGAGTGCATATAATATGTTTAATATAAAGAGAGGCGGATTTAGCTTCAGGCGTTTTGCAAAAGCAGAGGACGGTGCCGCAATGATTGTTGCGGCACTCAGCCTTGTGGCTTTTCTTTCTGTGGTGTCGCTCGTAACGGATATGGGGCTTAAATACCATCAGAAAAGCATGCTGCAAAGCGCAATGGATGCCGCTGCACTTGCTGCGGCAAGGTATATGCCCGATGAAGTCAAGGCAAAAGCAACCGCACTGGAGTATGTTGAAAAAAACGGCTTTTCAACCGAAAACGTGGTCGTTGAATTTCCCACGAGCGAAATTGTACGTGTGAGTGATTCGAGAACAGGCAAAACTATTTTTGCAAGCCTTTTTAAAGTTGATTCTGTTCAGATTAATGCAAAGGCTGCTGCACGCTATGTTGACAAAAACATGGCTATAGATTTTGAGTATCTGATGTTTCACGGCGATAATACATCCTTTACGCTGGGCGGTCACTACAATATCGGCGGCAGCGTATTCGGTAATGGCAATGTACATGCCGACGGCAGCGGCAGTACGGTTACAGGTACGGTTTTTTCCGCAAAGGATGCAACGTATAATCAATACAGCGTTACGGTCAACCGCCTTGAAAGCGATGTCAACAGGCAAAAAATGCCGGATTTTGATGAAACGATTATGGCTGTTGCGCCCACGGCAGATGAATCAATGTTTGAAAAAACCTATGTACCATTGAATCGCACCAATTTTTATCTCAACAGATATCCTGCAGGTGCAACAATCAATTCTTCCATTGCCCTTAACGGCAACACGTACTGCGCAGGTACTCTTTCAACGGGCT
Organism: Acutalibacteraceae bacterium; assembly: GCA_045536235.1. GTDB lineage: Bacteria > Bacillota > Clostridia > Oscillospirales > Acutalibacteraceae > UBA8612. The sequence continues at coordinate 33,797 of JAZSND010000035.1, forward strand.
ATAATTCAGACCTGTTAATAATATACGGAGATTTGTATGTTGAAGGTGACTTTAATCCCCAATGTCCTGTTTATGTTAAAGGCAACGTGTATTGCGGCGGAAACCTGACCACAACGTGGGATAAGGAGCTGACTGTTGGTGGAGATTTGTATGTTGTGGGTGACACAACGCTGCAGGGTAATACAAAAATTTACGGAAATTACTTTTACACAGGCGGCAATCTGTACAGGGGTGCAACCTACAGTCTGCTTTGTGAATGTGAAACCTATGCAGGAAAAACAGTAACACTCGACGGACCGACAACCTTCAACGGTTCCGTGTACTGTATGGAAAATTTCATCAAGCAGGGCAGCGTTGCAATGAATGTACGCGGGAATGTCTATGCCTATGAAACGCTTAAACTTGCAAGCGGTGGCACAACCGTAAACGGTGATATCTTTGTCTACGGCAAACACGCTCTGTCTGAGGATACGGTAACGGATATTGCAGGTCCCTTTATTCTCAACGGCGACTTGTACAGCCGAAAAGGCGGCCTTTCACTCTCCGGTCAGGGTAACTACGATATCAAGGGCGTTGTTTACAGCGGCGGCAATCTTGCCACAAATCAGGGTTCAAGCGGAATAACCCTGAGCGGCTGCATGATAGCCGAGGGCGATATAACAATCGGCGGCAGCACACACACCTATAACGAAGCCGGTGCAACGCTATCTATCTACTCACGAAAAGGTGATATAACGCTTTATTCACAGCAGGGCGGCTTTGATTTGTGGGGCATAGTTTATGCGCCTGAGGGCAACGTAGCGCTTGCATCGGGCGATTTTGATATTCACGGCAGCATCATCGGAAATACAATCACCTGTATCCCCGGCGGTCTGAATATGACCTATAATGACCGTGAACTTCCTTATTCAAAATCTGTCAAGACAGCAGTTTTGATTGAATAATTCGCAGATATCAATTAAAGCGGAGTGGAATTCCACTTCGCTTTAATTTTTAAATTATATGATTATATTATACCGTGGTTTCTGAGCTTTTCCGGAAACTGCTCGGTATCAGCCTTTGCAGCATCTTTATCTGTTTTATATTCGTTGAGCAGCATGTTTATCAGCTCATCTTTTTCTGCTCCCTTGCGTATGCCTTCCCACAAAAGCTTTCCGCTTTCCGTAAGCATGAAAATACCGTTATACAAGACCTGAATACGCAATGATTACCGAAAGCAGAACGGATAGTGCTTTTATACTGCTAATCCTTTTTGGATCCGGTTACAGTTAAGACGGAAATGTATATTTTTTAAAAATAACGAATAAATATACAATTTTGTTAATGCTTATACATTTCATCGTGAGGTTTTGAATTGCTGCTGACACGGCGGAATATATGCAGATGCTGTTTGCGCCCAAGCGCAATTTGTATAAAACAGCGAAACAATATTGTTATGTATATTTAAAGTGACAAACAAAATTTATGATTCGCAATACTGTGAATTTTAAAGGTGTTTTATTGCAATGTGAGTTTGCAGTGATAAATCTTAGAACTCAACACCTTTAATTAATCTGTATTCTTATACATAAAAAGTGTATAAAGTTCAAGAGGCGCTTACCGGAATTTTTTTGCAAAAGAAAAAATCTGCGATCGCGTAGAATTGCTTTGCAGAATAATGGAAATAGCAAATTCATGTTGACTTTCATGTGAATAATGTAGTATTATTTAATTTAAAGATTTTAATAATTATTAAGGTGTATCTTGTAATATAATCGTTGCCACATATTATCCGTCCTTGATGACGGCTCCGACAAACTTAAGAAACCGGTTCGGATGGCACGTCTTGCCGCTGACGGCGGAACGAAAATTATCGTTGCAACACCTTGCAGCAATATTCCGGAGTCTTTCCGGATTACTCCGGTGCTTCTTCGCAAAAATCTGCAAAGAATTGTCGCTTTGGAATACAGCAAAAAATGGATGGAGCTGTTATAAATGAAAAAACAGTTGCTTATTGTTGCCCATCATATGACCATAGGCGGCGTTCAGAAAACGCTTATATCTGCTCTGAAGGCAATAGACTACAATAAATATGATGTTACGCTGTACCTGCGTAAAAACCGTACGCAGCTTGTGAAATTTATTGATGAACGTGTAAAGGTTATTGTAAACAAAGACCCGAACCGTTATTACAGAAAACCGTTTGCATTGGTGCTGCAGTTCAAGAGTTTGCTGTACCGTTTACTCGGTAAAAAAGAAGAAGTATCCGTGGCGGATACCGAATTGGCGGACAGAATTCGTGAGGCTGAAATGAAATATGAGAAAAAAACATATTTCAGCAATGCAAAATACGATAAGGCAATTGCCTATGTTCAGGGATATACGGCACTGTTTGTTGACAAGTGTATAGACGCTGACGAAAAAATAATCTTCTATCATACCAGCACAAACGATTTTTCTGAACTTCATAAGGCGGTTTTGCCGCATTACGATAAAATTGCTGCTTTACATAAGGAGCAAAAAGAGCTGATCGGTGAATGGTATCCGGAACACAAAGCGAAAATACGTATTGTTGAAAACTATACAGACAAGGATATGATTCTTGAGCAGAGCGGCGAATATACAGTAACCGCACCGCAAAACAAAACCGTACTTTGTTCATGCGGCCGCTTCGCACCGGTCAAGGGCTTTGACCTGGCCGTTGAAGCTGCAAGGCTTCTTAAAGAAAAAGGCATACCGTTTACATGGTATTTTGTCGGTGACGGTCCTGAAAGAAGTAACATTGAGCAGCTGATAAATAAATACAGTTTGCAAAATGAAATTGTACTCACGGGAATGAAAGAAAATCCTTATCCGTATATGCAAGCGTGTAATATTTATGTTCAGCCGTCATATGAGGAGGCAATGCCGGTTACGATTATTGAAGCGCAAAGGCTGAATAAACCCGTTGTTTCTACTGCAACTGTAGGCGGAAACAAACTTGTTGAAAACGGCAAAAACGGAATTGTTTGTGAAATCAATGCCCGGTCACTTGCTGACAGTATAGAAGAGCTGACGGAAAACAAACAGCTTTATTCCTGTTTGATAGGAACGATTGAGAATACAGACTATTCACAGGAATTTCAAAAGTATCGTGAGCAATGGTCTGAGCTTTTAGACAGTTAAACAAATAGGTAAATCATACGTTGACAGATTTTTATTATAAATGATGTTCTTTTAACGGGCATTATTTACTGTCAGTTTTACCGACAAACTTTAACAGACACAAGAGGTGAAAAGCAGTTGAAATTCAGCATACTCGTTCCGGTTTACAATGTTGAAAAATATCTTGAGCAGTGTGTTGAATCATTGCTAAACCAGACCTATAACGGCGAATATGAAATAATCCTTGCGGATGACGGCTCAACGGATTCTTCAGGCGGAATCTGCGACAGATATGCTGAAAATTATCCGCAAAAAGTCAGAGTTATTCATAAGAAAAACGAAGGCCTTGTTTCTGCAAGACAGGCAGGAATTGTTGCTGCAAGCGGTGAGTTTTCACTTTTTGTTGATTCCGACGATTTTGTCGAAGACAACTTACTTGAAACCATCTGTGCTTCAATAAATAAAAATGCCGGAACAGATATTGTGATTTTCACCATGAATTATTTTGACGGCATAAACAAAACACAAAAAAAGAATTCTTTCAAACAAAGTGAAACCGTTTTTTCTCTTGAAAATAAAAATGAAATATACGAGGCATTAATAACAACGCCGTATGTTACGTCACTTTGCTTAAAAGCTGTCAAAACCGATATTCTTAAAAATGATCCAACCGATTACAGTTTGTATTATGATAAAAATATGGCAGAAGATTGGTTCAGATCAATACACTTGCTTACTGCCGCAGAAAAAATCGTATATACCAATAAACCGCTTTATAATTACAGAACAAACGAACAAAGTATTTCCCGTAGTTTCCGTCCTGAAACCATAGGCACAAAAAACACACTTTACGTTTATGACCGCTTTAAGGAATATCTTCCGGAATGGGGTATGGATACTGAAGAATACCGTCAGAAATTAAATGCAAGATGGTTGAATGAAGTGATGTATACATTTTCAACCTACTATGAGAATGTTCCTGCCGGCGAAAGAAAGGCCGTATTGAATTATAATTGGAGTTCCATGTTGCCACCGGAAGTGTATTCGGTGAGGGATAACCGGTATGAAAACCGTGCGTACAAAGCGCTTTATTCTCATCTTGTCGAAAAGAAATTTTGGTATATAAAGCTGTTTTTTATCAGGAAAAAAATCAGAAAAATTCTAAAAAGCTTTTAAGGCGAGGGCTTTAAATGAAAATCAGTATTGTTGTTCCCGTTTTTAACTGTGAAAAATTTCTTGAAGAGTGCATAGAATCTGTGATTTGTCAGAGCAAGCCTGATTGGCAACTGATACTTGTTGATGACGGTTCAACAGACAAAAGCGCAGAAATCTGCGATTATTATTCAAGCAGATATCCTGATAAAATCTTTGCTTATCACAAGGAAAACGAGGGGCAGTTTCTGACCAGGAAATTCGGAATTCAGAAATGCCCGGGAGATTATATCGGCTTCCTGGATGCGGATGATTTACTTGACAAAGATTATATCAGAGTATTATCCGAAAATATTGAGCTATCCGGTTTTCCGGATTCTGTTTGCTTTGGTTTTTTCAGGTTCGCTAACGGGATGATAAAGAAAACCGCTGTGTCGGTTTCGGATAAACCCGTATGTTTCAGAACTCCTGACGAAAGAAAAACCGTATACAATCAGATTGTCAGCGGGCAATTAAACGGTTCATTATGGTCAAAGGTATTCAAAAAAGATATCATAAAGAATAATATTCCCTGCAGCGATATTGTGCGTTCGAAGCGTTTCGCAGAGGATGCATATCACTCTTTTGATGCTCTTGCAAATTCCGGGTCAATTTTGTTGCTCGATGATTTACTGTATTTTTACCGTGAAAATATTGACGGCTTCTCTCTGGGGTTTGAAAGCAAAAATCCCGATTATTTTAACTCAAAATATCTTTACGAGCTTATTCTGAGCAATCTTTCCCTTATGGGAATTGATAACGAAGAAACCCGCCGGATTCTTTACGAGCGAAATTTTAACGAAACGGTTTATTTTATGCTTAAATTTCTCAGAGCATCAAAAAGCCTGAAACGCAAAAAAGAAATTATTGATTTTGACTGGTCTGCTTATCTTCTGGAAGGAAGCGTTGATAAAATCAAAAAGCATACAAGCATAAAAAAATCATATTTGAATGTTTGGGATGCGTTTTGCAGAAGAAAATATCTGACAATTCTGTTTAAAGAAAAATTCAGGAAAATAATAGGATGGTAACCATGGAGTTGAAAAAAGGATTGATCTCGGTAATAATGAGTAACTACAATACGCCCGAGGAATATCTGCGTGAAGCGGTTGAAAGCATCCTTAATCAGACTTATTCAAATTTTGAATTCATAATTGTTGACGATTTTTCTGACGACAACTCAGTTGAAATAATACAATCATATAATGACCCAAGAATTACCGTGCTCAAAAACAATGAGAATATGGGTATTACAAAATCTCTCAACAGAGCGATGAAAGCAGCAAAAGGCGAGTTCGTTGCAAGGATGGACGCTGATGATATCTCTTTGCCTGAAAGATTTGAAAAACAGGTTGAGTATATGAAGCAAAACCCGTCGGTTGTTGTTTGCGGCACATGGGTTGAACTTTTTGGGAGTGGAGCAGAAGCTTTAAAAGAGAAATATTCTAAAAAAGTCTTATCAGAAAAGGATCTGTTCCGAATCCAGCTTCTGTTCGGTAATCACAATAATATTATTCATCCTACTGCAATGTTCAGACACAGCAGTTTATCAGAAAACAACATTACATATAACGAAAAATATGTTTATGCTCAGGATTACAGAATGTGGGCGGAATGCAGCAAATATGGCGAATGTCAGAATTTGAACGAAGTTCTTGTGAAATACAGAATGCATAACAAGGCAGTTTCTACCGATAAAAAGGCTGTTCAGACCGAATGTGCAAAAAATATTATGGCAGAACAGCTTTCGTGGCTTGGACTGAAGCTGCCGGACGATTGGGAAAATATACACTGGGGCTTGCTGACCGGAAGAAAACCCTACGATTTAAAAATCAAAGCATGGATAGAAAGAATTATTGAACATAACAAAATATATAAGGTTTACAATCAGGTAAAGCTGGAGAAAACTCTGTGGAATAAATGGGCTGAAACGGTTTATTTTGAAATCTTCAAAGCAAAAGGGTTGAATAAACTGAAGGTGTTGTTTACACTGCCCGTAAAGTATTATCCCGTTCTTTTAAAAATAAGAAAAGAGCGCTCTTTAAAGGAGAAGTCTTAAGTGGAAAATGCGAGCGTTTCCGTAAGCGTTGTTGTACCGGTTTACAATGCCGCTGCGTACTTGAAAAAGTGTCTGGACAGTGTTATCGGTCAGACTCTTGAAAATATCGAAATAATCATAATTGATGATGGCTCAACCGACGGCTCAAGTGAAATCTGTAAAGAATATGCCGCAAAAGACAGCAGGATTATATATTACAAAAAAGAAAACGAAGGCCTTGCAGCCGCACGTCAGGACGGAATTGAAAGAGCGAGCGGTGAATATATCGGTTTTGTTGATTCTGATGACTGGCTTGAGCTGAATATGTATGAGAGAATGTATTCCGAAGCAGTTAAAGAAAATGCAGACATCGTCTTTTGCAATTGCTTTTTTAATGATAACGGAACAGACTGCGTTTATTTACCTGCGGGTGTTTATGACAGAGCCCGGATTGAAAAGAAAATTCTGCCCCGTTCACTTGCAGGCATAAGCGAAAAAGGTGCAAACTCTGTCATAAGATGGAGTAACTGCCTTCGTATTTATAAAATGTCACTTATAAAAGAACGCGGAATCTCTTTTGGCAGAAAATTCCGTCGCAGTCAGGATTTGCAGCTGACTTTTGAAACTACACTCTACGCTCAGAAATATGTATCACTAAACGATGAATATTTATATCACAACCGTACGGAAGGTAACGGAAACTCACTTTCCAGAGGCTATACAAAAAATTACTGGAAGCTTATCCGTCCGCTTATAGATAAATTATACGAGGATGTTGAAGGATACAAAAAGCAGGATCTGAGTAATTATATGCATCTTTGCACATTCTTCTTTGCAGCAAGCGGTGTGCAGAACGAATACGAAAAAAGCCGGTTTTCGCTTTTCAAAAAGCTGAAAATGCTTGATGAAATTGCCAAAGACGAAACCGTTCAGAACGCACTGAAATATATTGAGTATGCCAGACTCAATAATTATTACAAAACGATTTATTCCGGACTTAAAGGCAAAAGCGGTCTTGCGATAGTTTATAATTATTTAAAAAGCAGGTTTTATTACAATGTCTATAAACCTCTGGCACGAAAAATAATCAACAATAAGTTTATGGGAAAGTTTTTTAAATGAAAGATTGTACAAAGGGTAATAAACACATCGTTTTTGTTGTAGGAAACTATAAAAACGGCGGAGTTCCGATGCGTGCAACAAACCTTGCAAATGAATTTGCTCGCAGAGGTTATAATTTAACAATTCTTGTTACAAAGGAAATGGCGGATAATGTGTTCTTTGAGCATCATCCGAATGTTGAAATTGTTTTGTTGAATGACTATGTCACTGAGCATAAAGATGATTTGTCGGTTCTGAAAAACTATCAAAAAAGAGCAAAGAAGATCAGGACACTGAAACGTTTGCGGTATTTTACAAAGTTTTTGCCTGAAAAAGACAAAAAACTTGCCTTCCAAATTAAATTGCTCAGGCAAGGTGAAAAAATGTCGTGTTATATCGCAAATAATCCCGACAGCTTATATATTCCGTTTGGCATAGCGTATTTTGTACAGACCTTTGGTGCGACGAACAGTACAGACAGCAAAATTCTTTATGCAGAGCGTAATGCGCCGGAACTTGATTTTCCTGAAAATGCACAAGAAAAAGCATATCTTTTTGATATGCTTTCACGTGCTGCGGGTGCAGTTTTGCAGACCGGGGATGAATTTTCTTTTTTTGGTGGATGCTTGAAAAATGCAGTTGTCATCAATAATCCGGTAAAATCAAATTTGCCAGAACCCTATCAGGGGGATCGCAGAAAGGTTGTTGTTAATTTTTGCCGAGTTTCGGAGCAGAAAAATTTGCCGCTTATGATAGCAGCTTTTTTGGAAATGCACAAAAAGCATCCTGAATATATTCTTGAGATATACGGTAATACTGTCGAAAAAAATGAAGAAGAGCTAAAAGTGCAAATAAGTGATCTGATAACATCTTTGGATGCAGACGAATACATACATCTTCTTCCACCGTGTGCAGATGTTCACATCAAAGTGCGTGATTGCGCGATGTTTGTTTCTTCATCAGATTTTGAGGGGTTATCGAACTCAATGGTTGAGGCAATGGCTATTGGATTGCCTTGCATCTGTACAGACTGTTTGGGTGGCGGTGCAAGAGAATTGATAACGGACGGCGAAAACGGATTACTTGTGCCTATGAAGGACATTAAATCGCTTGCAGATGCTATGGTTAAAATGGCAGAGGATGAGAAACTTTCAAAAAAATGCTCGGCAAATGCCGCAAAGATCAGGGGAAAACTTGCCGTCGAAGTTATTGCCGGCAAATGGCTTGAGGTTATTGAAAATATTATCTGATTCCGGAGGAAACAAATGAGGGGGATTTTCATTAAGCGGAAGTTCAACAAATTCAGTAAAAAGCTTGTTGAGAAAATCCGTACCGCCAGTTATGAAATCAGACGTTTTTTTGTTAAACGCAGTATAAAAAACAAGGATTTTTCCATTATTTCAAATAACTGTTGGGCCGGCAGGGCTTATCAGTATCTTGACTTGCCGTATCTGTCACCGACCGCAGGGCTATATTTCTTTGCATCGGATTATATAAAATTTGTATCTGATTTGCACAGATATCTTAATATGCCACTTAGGTTTATTTCTCCCGAAAAATCAAAATATTACGAGGAACTGAAAAGAAGAAATCAGTTAGACAAGCCTATAGGAATTCTTGATGATGTGGAAATAGTTTTCCTTCACTATAAAACCAGAGAAGAAGCCGAGGAAAAATGGAACAGACGCAAGGCGAGAGTAAACTATGATAATATAATTCTGAAGTTTTCATATATGAATCTTTGTTGCGATAAGGACATACAGGAATTTTGTGAATTGCCTTTTGAAAACAAATTTGTTTTTACTGTAAATGAAAAACAGAAATTCCCTTCTGAAGTACTTTGGAAAGGTCAGAAATGCGGGAAAGAAATCATAAACGATACGATACCTTTTCCAAATAAAATAAAACTGAAATCACTTCTTAATGTGAACGCAGTTCCATACCCGGAGGAAGGCCTTATTTTCAGATAAACAGGAGATAAATATGACACAGCAAAAATGGACAACTATTGTAAGAGCGGACAGCAGCATATTCAATATGGACATAAAGGGTCTAAAAAACTGCAAGGACCTTATAATGCTTTTTGTTCGCAGGACCTTTGTTGCAAAGTACAAGCAGACGGTGCTTGGCCCTGCATGGGCGGTTATTCAGCCGTTTTTCACAACGGTTGTTTATTCCGTTTTTTTTGGCAGCATAGCGGGACTCGGTGCTTCCGGTGTGCCGAATTTTATGTTCTATCTTTCCGGTACAATAATATGGACGCTGTTTGCGAGCTGCCTGACGGAAACTTCGCACACCTTTACGGGCAACTCGGCTATTCTCGGTAAGGTTTATTTTCCGCGACTTGTTATGCCTGTCTCAACAGCAATTTCACAGTTTATAGGCTTCTTTATTCAGTTCGCTTTTATGCTGTGCTTTATGGTTTATTATCTCATAACCGATGCGGGCATAGCGCCGAATCTGTTTATCCTTATTACTCCGCTCGTGCTTATTCAGCTTGCGGTTCTTGGTATGGGTTTCGGTATGATTATTTCGGCATTGACTACAAAGTACCGTGACCTTGCAATGGTTGTCGGCTTCGGCGTAAGCCTGTGGTCATACTGTTCACCCGTTGCTTACGATATGTTCAGCCGCTCACAGCTTGCACCCGGCAGCACATTTTATAACATTTATATGCTCAATCCCACTACCTCGCCGATAAATGTTTTCAGGTATGCTTTTCTTGGCACAGGTGAGATAGACTGGCTGTTTTACGGTATAAGCTGGGTTACTACTGCGGCGGTTGCCGTAATCGGTGCGCTGATGTTCAGTAAATCGGAAAAAACCTTTATGGATACGGTGTGAGGTGCGGTATGGAAGAACTTGCAATTAGAGTTGAAAATGTTTCAAAGGAATACCGCCTCGGTGCTATAGGCGGTGCTACGCTCAAGGGCGAAATCCAGTCTAAAATAGCAAAGCTCAGACATAAGGAAAATCCCAACCTTAAAATCGGCGAAAAAGAATATGGGAAAAATGAGCGCTTCCTCGCACTCAATGATTTATCGTTTGATATTAAAAAGGGTGAAACAGTAGGAATTATCGGCAGAAACGGTGCGGGCAAATCAACAATACTTAAGCTGATCTGCCGTGTAACCGCTCCGACTAAAGGTAACATTTATCTCAACGGCAGAATTACCAGTATGCTCGAGGTCGGTACAGGCTTCCATCCGGAGCTTACAGGCAGAGAAAATGTCTACTTGAACGGCGCAATTTTAGGTATGACAAAAGCAGAAATTGATAAGAAATTTGATCAGATTGTTGAATTTTCTGAGGTGGGTCAGTTTATTGATACTCCGGTAAAGCGTTATTCAAGCGGCATGAAGGTTAAGCTTGCTTTTTCCGTTGCTTCTCACCTTGACAGCGAGATCATGATTATGGATGAAGTGCTTGCAGTAGGCGACGTAGCCTTCCAGAACAAGTGCATCGACAGAATGAAAACAGTTGCTGAGGAAGAGGGCAGGACAATTCTCTATGTCAGCCACAACATGGCTACTGTGAAGAGTCTTTGCAACAGATGTGTGGTTCTTTCCCATGGCACAAAGGCTTTTGAAGGCTCAACTGAAGAAGCAATTGCCGTTTATATGGCGGATGAAAACCTTGATAATACGGTGTTTTTTGATACTTCAAATGTGAAAAGGCATCCCAAATGCAACAAAAGACACCTGCTCGAAAATCTACATATGTATCAGGCTCAGACCAATCAGGTCGAGTACGGCGATACTTTTCCGTTCCGTATAACCTGGAACAGTGAAAACGATACGGAAAGACTGCTGATGAAAATGGTCATCAACGGCATTGATACAACTCCTGTAGGTGTTGTCTTCGGCGGTGAGCTTGAGCATAAAAAGGGTATTAATTCGGCTGAGTTTACATTTGATACATCCTACCTTGTGCCGGGTAAGTATACCGCAGATGTGATTCTTTATGATGAAGACAAAGCAGGCAGTATAATGTTCTACGACAGAACAAATGCAATGCGCTTTACAGTTGAGCACTCGGACAAATCAGTTAAATTAAAGCATTGGTTCAAGGACTGGGGCAATGCGGTTTTACCCTGCATAGAAAAGATATAACCTAAAAAGAAAGAGGAAACTAAAATGTTCAGTTTTTCAGGTGAAACATTACTTATCACAGGCGGTACGGGTTCCTTCGGCAATGCCGTGCTTAACCGCTTCCTTAAAACAGATATAAAGGAAATCCGTGTTTTTTCACGCGATGAGAAAAAGCAGGACGATATGCGCCACGAATTTCAGGCTAAAATGCCCGAGGTTGCGGACAAAATCAAGTTTTATATAGGCGATGTAAGAAATCCGGATTCATTGAAGGATGCAATGTGCGGAGTGGACTATGTTTTCCATGCAGCAGCCTTAAAGCAGGTTCCGTCCTGCGAATTCTTCCCTATGGAGGCTGTGAAAACAAACGTTATCGGTACAGATAATGTGCTGAATGCCGCTGTTGAGGCAGGGGTTAAGTCCGTTATCTGCCTTTCAACAGACAAGGCAGCATACCCGATAAATGCAATGGGTATAACAAAGGCGCTTGAAGAAAGAGTTGCAACCGCAAAGGCAAGAAACGTTTCTCCCGATAAAACAAAAATCTGCTGCACACGCTATGGCAACGTGCTTTGCAGCCGCGGATCTGTTGTTCCGCTCTGGATTGATCAGATCAAAAACGGCCAGCCCATAACAATAACAAATCCCGATATGACACGCTTTATCATGTCCCTTGAAGAAGCTGTTGACCTTGTTCTTTTTGCTTTCAAAGAGTGCGAAAGCGGCGATATATTTGTTCGCAAGGCACCTGCCTGTACAATCCGTACTCAGGCTGAGGCGGTGTGTGAGCTTTTCGGCGGCAAAAAGGAAGATATAAAAATCATCGGTATCCGCCACGGCGAAAAGATGTTTGAAACTCTGCTCACCAACGAGGAGTGTGCCAAGGCGGAGGATATGGGCGATTTCTTCAGGGTTCATGCCGATAACAGAAGCCTCAACTACGATAAATATTTCTCAGACGGCGATGTCAGGCGTGCAACTCTCACTGAATTCAACAGCAATAACACGAAAATGCTTGATGTTGAGCAGGTAAAAGAAAAGCTTCTTGAGCTTGATTATATAAAAGAAAGACTTGAAGAATTCAATTCATAAGGGTGAAAATATGAAGTACAATGTCAGCTTTAAAAACAACGGCAAGCTGAAGCTCCTGATAATCGTCGGCACAAGACCGGAAATCATCCGGCTTTCCGAGGTTATCAAAAAATGCCGTAAATATTTTGATACGGTGCTTGCACATACGGGCCAGAATTATGACTACACTCTCAACGGAATATTCTTTGAGGATCTTGATCTTGATGTGCCTGAAACTTACCTTGACTGTGTAGGTGAAAATCTGGGGCAGACCGTTGGCAATATCATCTCATCCTCCTATGAGCTTATGGAGGAAATCAAGCCTGATGCACTTCTTATTCTCGGCGACACAAACAGTTGTCTTTCCGCAATCGGTGCAAAGAGGTTGCATATTCCTATTTTCCATATGGAAGCAGGTAACCGCTGCAAGGATGAGTGCCTGCCTGAGGAAACAAACAGAAGAATTGTTGATATCATTTCCGATGTTAATATCGCATATTCGGAGCATGCCAGAAGATACCTTGCGGAATGCGGTCTGCCGAAAGAGCGCACCTATGTTTCCGGTTCGCCCATGGCAGAGGTGCTCAACGCAAATCTTGATAAAATATTAAGCAGCAATATCCTTGAAAAGCTCGGGCTTGAAGAAAAGAAGTACATTCTTCTTTCTGCCCACAGAGAGGAAAACATAGATACGGATAAAAATTTCCGTTCGCTTTTCAACGCACTCAACAGTCTGGCAGAAAAATACGATATGCCGGTTCTTTATTCTTGTCACCCCCGATCCAGAAAAAAGCTTGAAAGCTCGGGTATCGTGCTCGATAAGCGTATCATTATGCATGAGCCGCTCGGATTTTCTGATTACAACCGGCTGCAGCTTGGTGCAATGGCAGTTGTTTCCGACAGCGGCACGCTTCCTGAAGAAAGCAGCTTCTATCTGAGCATTGGCAGACCCTTCCCTGCCGTATGTATAAGAACATCTACAGAGCGTCCGGAGGCGCTCGACAAGGGATGCTTTGTACTTGCCGGCATTGATGAGCACAGTCTGCTTCAGGCTGTTGAAACAGCTGTTGCAATTACGGGTAACGAGAAATTTGCAACTCCCGTTCCCGACTATGAGGATAAAAATGTTTCCGATAAAATAGTAAGGCTGATACAAAGCTATACAGGAATAGTAAATAAAATGGTTTGGAGAAAGTTTTAATGAACATTCTTATTACCGGTGCGAAGGGATTTGCAGGCAAAAACCTTGCGGCAAATCTCCGGAACATCAAGGACGGAAAAAACAGAACAAGACCCGGAATTGTTATAGACAGCATTTTTGAATACGATGTTGATTCAACCCCCGCTGCGCTTGAGGAGTACTGTGAAAAAGCAGATTTTATTTTTCACCTTGCCGGTGTCAACAGACCCAAAGAGCAAAGCGAATTTATGACAGGAAACTGCGGTGCACTTTCCGATTTGCTTGCTGCTCTCAAAAAAAGCGGAAGTAAAGCTCCTGTTATGCTTTCATCGTCAACGCAGGCAACTCTTGAGGGCAGGTTTGCAGGCTCGGAATACGGCAAAAGTAAGCTCGCAGCGGAAAATATGCTTTTTGAATACGGAAAAGAAAACGGCTCAAAGGTTCTCGTTTACCGTTTGCCCAATCTTTTCGGAAAATGGTGCAGGCCCAACTATAACTCTGCCGTTGCAACCTTCTGTAACAACATCGCAAAAGATTTACCGATAACGGTCAATGATCCCGCCGTTGAGCTTGAGCTTCTTTATATCGACGATTTTGTCGATGAAATGCTGAATGCTCTGGAGAATAAGGAAAACAGAAAAAACGGTTTCTGTTTTTTCCCTGTTACGCATAAGGTAACTCTCGGCGAAATAGTAGAGCTGCTTGAAAGCTTCAGGGAACAGCGCGAAACCTTGGTTGTGCCTGAAATTCCGTACAATTCTTTTGCAAAGAAGCTCTATTCAACCTATCTTTCATACCTTCCGGAAGAAAAGGTCAGCATTCCACTTAAAATGAACAGCGATGACAGAGGCAGTTTTACCGAAATACTTAAAACGGTAAACAGCGGTCAGTTTTCAGTTAATGTGAGCAAGCCCGGAATAACCAAGGGTCAGCATTGGCACAATACAAAGTGGGAATTCTTTATCGTGGTTTCGGGTACGGCTCTTATTCAGCAAAGAGAAATCGGCTCGGATAAGGTTATGGAATTCAGGGTTTCGGGCGAAAAGCCAGAGGCGGTGCACATGTTGCCCGGCTTCACGCATAACATAATAAATCTTTCCGAAACGGAAAATCTTGTAACTCTCATGTGGGCAAACGAGCAGTTTGACCCCGGTAAGCCTGATACATTTTTTGAAATTGTGTGATTTGAAATGGGTATAAAAAACGCTGAGCTAAGAGAATACGAAAAAGCGTTGACGGATATTCTTTCCGACAATCTTTTCAACACAGGGTGCAGGGTCGATTCTGAAAAAATCAGCCTGCATGCAGTCCGGTGCGAAGCATACGCTCAGGCTTTTTGAACAGCCGGCAGAATAAAAGCACATTAATTTTAAGAGCCGATTCACTGAAAAAGTGAATCGGCTCTTTTGGGATTTTAATCTCTTCTGAAAAGATCTCTTGTGTAAACCTTGTCCTCAATATCATCAAGGCAGTTATCGTAGCGGTTTGCAATGACGGCATTGCTCATTTCCTTGAACTTTTCAAGGTCATTTACAACTAAGCTGCCAAAAAAGGTTGAACCGTCATCAAGCGATGGTTCATAGATGATAATTGTTGCGCCTTTTGCTTTGATGCGCTTCATAACGCCCTGAATACTGCTCTGGCGGAAATTATCGCTGCCAGACTTCATGGTAAGTCTGTAGACACCTATGGTTACCGGCTTTTCGTAGCTTGCGTTGTAATCCATATCCTCATCATAGCCGTAATAACCTGCCATACGCAGCACTCTGTCTGCAATAAAATCCTTACGTGTGCGGTTTGCCTGAACAATTGCAGTTATCATGTTTTCGGGTACATCGTCATAATTGACAAGCAGCTGCTTTGTATCTTTAGGCAGGCAGTATCCGCCGTAGCCGAAGGAGGGGTTGTTATAATGGTCGCCGATTCTTGGATCAAGGCAAACGCCGTTAATAATCTGTTTTGTGTCAAGACCTTTCATTTCAGCATAGGTGTCCAGCTCGTTGAAATAGCTTACACGCAGGGCGAGGTATGTGTTTGCAAAAAGCTTGACTGCCTCTGCTTCGGTGAAACCCATGATAAGAATGGGGACATCCTCTTTGAGCGCAGCATCGCTGAGAACAGAGGCGAATTTATTTGCTGCTTCAACAAGATGACCGTCGGCAAGGTCTGTGCCGATAATAATTCTGCTGGGGTAAAGATTATCGTAAAGGGCTTTTGATTCTCTTAAAAATTCAGGACTGAAAAGGATGTTTTTGTTGCCTGTTTTTTCTCTTATGCTTTCAGTAAAGCCTACGGGAATGGTCGATTTAATAACTATTATCGCATCGGGGTTAATCTGTGTGACCGTAGAAATAACATTTTCAACCGCTGAAGTATCGAAATAATTTTTGTTTGTGTCGTAGTTAGTTGGTGCTGCGATAACAACAAACTCTGCATCTTCGTATGCGGCATGTGCATCAAGAGTTGCGGTCAGATCAAGTTCTTTGTTTGTAAGGTAATCCTCAATATATTTATCCTGAATGGGAGAGATGCGATTGTTTATTTTTTCGACCTTTTCAGGAATTATATCTACTGCAGTAATGCTGTGTTTCTGAGCCAGCAGGGTTGCCATTGAAAGACCGACATATCCCGTGCCTGCAACTGCAATTTTCATTTTATCTTCTCCTCACATATAAAACTCTTTATACCATTCGGCAAATCTGCGAAGTCCGTCACGCAGAGAGGTTGACGGCTTGAAGCCGAAATCACGTTCAAGTGCGCTTGTGTCAGCGTAGGTTACGGGTACATCGCCTGCCTGCATGGGAACAAGCTGTTTGTGGGCTTCAAAATCGTAATCCTTCGGCAAAACGCCTGCACGCACGAGCTCCTGTTGAAGAATATCAACAAAATCAAGCAGATTTTCGGGATTGTTGTTGCCTATGTTATAAACTCTGTACGGCGGAATCGGCAGACCGTCTTCACCGTTTTCTTTTTCGGGGGCACACTGCATAACACGCCTGACACCTTCGACTATATCATCGACAAAGGTAAAATCCCGTTTGCAGTTTCCGTAATTGAAAATCTGAATGCTGTCACCGGCACGCAGCTTGTTTGTAAAGCCGAAATAAGCCATATCGGGTCTGCCGGCAGGTCCGTAAACAGTGAAGAAACGAAGTCCCGTTGAAGGGATGTTATAGAGCTTTGAATATGAATGTGCCATAAGTTCGTTGCTCTTTTTGGTTGCGGCATAAAGGCTTACGGGATTATCAACTTTATCGTCGGTGCTGTAGGGGATTTTCTTGTTTGAGCCGTAAACACTTGATGAGCTGGCGTAAACAAGGTGCTCAACAGGGTAGCTGCGACAAGCCTCGAGAATATTATAAAAGCCGATTATGTTGCTTTCGATGTAAACATCGGGGTTGGTTATTGAATAGCGTACGCCCGCCTGAGCGGCAAGGTTAACAACAACATCAAAGCTGTGCTCTGCAAAGCAGTTTTCAATCAGCACTTTATCGGCAATGCTCCCTTTTATAAAAATCCATTCACAGGAGGTTTTTTCGGCAGCGAGCTTTTCGATTTCTTTGAGCCGGAATTCCTTAATGGAAACATCGTAATAATCGTTCATATTGTCGATTCCTACGATTTTAATTTTTTCAACGGTTTTTAATAACTCAGCAACAAGGTTTGAGCCGATGAATCCGGCTGCTCCGGTAACAAGAACCGTTTTTCCGTTAAGGTTAACATTTGGAACTAACATACAGTTTTCCTCACTTCAAATTAAAGCATGAAGCTCAATGTCCGTTTTTCTTTGCTGATAACAATTCCCCATATGCGAGAAATATGTATAGGTAGATAAGAGTTCATGCAGGTGTCGCCGATAGTGACAACGGTTTCGCCTTTAATTTTTTAGGTTTTGATAATAATTACACACTTAATATAATAGCATATTTTGAAAAAAATACAATTGAATTTTTAAAGATTTGATATTGAAAATAATTAAAATTCAGATTGTTATGGCTTATAAACATCAAAAGATTATAAGGCAAAGCAAAAATCAGATAGCAGAGTCTGAGAATTAAAAGCAGGGCTTTGAAAACTGTATGCACAGGTTCGTTAAAAACGGACAATAGAAAAAAGACACCCCCTATGGTAGAATAAAATACCGTAGGGGGAATTTCTATGCCGAGAGAGTACAGACACATAAGCCGATACGAAAGTGAAATATTAGAATTAAAAGACGTAGGTTTCACATATCTAGAAATTGGTGAAAAATTAGGATTTAGGGAAAGTCAAATAAAGAGTTTTTTAGGCGATTGCGTATAAAAGAACAAAAACTTGAAGCAGGAATGTTGTTAAAAAGAAAAGGTAGACCGCCAAAAAATTATGTAGTAAGCGAAGAAGATAAGATTGCTGAACTTAGATATATTCTTGCACGAAAAGAATCAAAGATAAGATCATTAGAAATGGAAAATGAATTGATGCGGGATTTTCTCTCGCACACAGAAAGGAAGTGAGGACAAGTGTAAAGTTTATGGTTATCTATCGTCACAAAGACAAATATTCAATAAGCGAAATGTGCCGTTTCTTTGGTGTATCAAGAAGCGGTTACTATGACTATGTCAAAAGAATAGATATACCTGCAAAAGATTTACCATTAGCCGAAAAGATAAAGGAATGTCAAGATAAATGTGGTAAAACCTACGGTTATCGCAGGGTTCACTTATGGCTTGAAAGAGAAAATATTCACCATAATCCCAAGACAATACTCCGAGTTATGCAGAAATACAACCTGTTGTCGGTAATCAGAAGAAATAAATACCGTAATTACTCAGATCATCTTCACCGTTATCCAAATCTGTTGAACAGAGATTTCAAAGCCGACAGACCCAACCAAAAGTGGGTAACGGACATATCGTACATCAAGACAGGACAAGGAACACTTTATCTTTCTGTAATCAGAGATTTGTATGACAATAGTATTGTTGCTTACAAAACCGGAACAGAGCAGAATATCAACCTCATTTTAAGTACCATCAAAGCAGCAAAGAAAAAAGAGAAGGTCACCGCAGAGCTGCAACTCCACAGTGACCAAGGGTTTCAATATACATCTCCAGCATATTTTAACCTGACAAAATCATACGGCATAACACCATCAATGTCAAGACGTGGAAATCCATATGACAACGCAATGGCTGAAAATTTCTTTTCAATTCTCAAAACAGAATGTATTTACAGAACCAAGTTAAAAACTTA
>JAZSND010000032.1:0-34784 GCA_045536235.1 Acutalibacteraceae bacterium
GCTGTTGACAGCTACATCCCCACACCCGACCGTAAGGCAGACCTTCCCTTCATCATGCCCGTTGAAGACGTTTTCACAATCACAGGCCGTGGTACAGTTGCTACAGGTAGAGTTGAGCGTGGTCAGCTCAAGACTGGTGAAGAAGTTGAAATCGTTGGTCTTGCAGACGAAAGCAGAAAGACTGTTGTTACAGGTATCGAAATGTTCCGTAAGCTCCTCGACTATGCAGAGGCAGGCGACAACATCGGTGCTCTTCTCCGTGGTGTTCAGAGAACTGAGATCGAGCGTGGTCAGGTTCTTGCAAAGCCCGGCTCAATCAAGCCCCACACAAAGTTCTCCGGTCAGGTTTACGTCCTTTCCAAGGATGAAGGCGGCCGTCACACACCTTTCTTCAACAACTACCGTCCTCAGTTCTACTTCAGAACAACAGACGTTACAGGCGTTATCAACCTTCCTGAAGGCGTTGAAATGTGCATGCCCGGCGACAACGTTGTTATGAACGTTGAGCTCATCACTCCCATCGCTATCGAAGAAGGTCTCCGTTTCGCTATCCGTGAAGGTGGCCGTACAGTTGGTTCAGGCGTTGTTACTTCCATCAACGAATAATTAACGTTTCTGACTATAACTAATTAAACAAAAGCCGCAAACAGTGAAAGCTGCTTGCGGCTTT
This sequence comes from Acutalibacteraceae bacterium, assembly GCA_045536235.1. Lineage (GTDB taxonomy): Bacteria > Bacillota > Clostridia > Oscillospirales > Acutalibacteraceae > UBA8612. The sequence continues at coordinate 671 of JAZSND010000032.1, forward strand.
TTTCTGCTTATTTGTCAGCAGAGGTAATAAAAAAGCAGGGCTGAATAAATCAGTCCTGCTGAATATATGAGTATGATAATTTAATCATCTAAGCCAACGAGCCAGTCAATGCTGACTCCAAGCACCTTTGCAATTGCAACCAGCTCAAAATCGGTTACATAGCGCAGCTGACCTTCAAGCTTTGAAAGACCGGATGCGTTGAGATCGACACCGTTAATTTGCAGCTGAGTGAGCAAATCCTTCTGCTTGAGACCGATTGCTTTGCGCTGCTGTTCGATACGTGCACCGACGATATTTCTGTCACCAAGTGCCTGTTTTCTGATTCTCATACTATATCTCCTTTTGTTCTTTTGGTGGTGTGTTGGTAAACAAACTGTATAGATACTTTAAAGATGATAATCTGTGTTCATATAATATTCATATTCTGCTTTAATTATATTCATTTACAGTGTGGTTGTCAATATATTTATACGCTGTTTTTTTATACGATTGTTAATATTTCAATTGATGCAAAACACGGTATTATACAGTTTGTATATTCATCATTTTTCAGCAATTTATTGTATTTTGACAAATTTGTGTTATAATGTAGGATAATATATTGAAAATATAGGTCGTGTTGTTTGATAATACAACTGATATTTTTGTCGGAGGCGATATTAAATGGCTTTTAAACGTGATGGTGAAAGAGGCAGAAACCTTACTGCACTGATGGATTTTTATGAGCTGACAATGGCTAAGGGCTATTTCAATAACGGCATGCATGACAGCGAGGCTGTTTTTGATATGTTCTTCCGTTCTGTTCCGGATGGCGGTGGCTTTGCCATTATGGCAGGTGTTCAGCAGCTTATTGAATATCTTGAATCGCTCACTTTTAATGAAAATGATATTGCATTGCTTCGCAGAAAAGGCTTTGATGAAAAGTTTCTTGACTATCTCAGAGATTTCAAGTTTTCCTGCGATGTATGGGCTGTTCCGGAGGGTACACCGATATTCCCCGGTGAGCCAATAGTTACTGTCAGAGGTCCCGTTATTCAGGCTCAGCTTATTGAAACAATGGTGCTGCTTTGTATCAACCACCAGAGCCTTATTGCTACCAAGGCAAACCGTATTGTCCGTGCGGCAGACGGCCGTGCTGTTATGGAGTTCGGTTCACGCCGTGCTCAGGGTTTTGACGGTGCAATTTACGGCGCAAGAGCTGCGTATATCGGCGGCTGTGTAGGTACCGCATGTACAATGAGTGAGCGTGATTTTGAAATTCCCGCTCTCGGTACAATGGCACACAGCTGGGTTCAGATGTTTGATACCGAGCTTGAAGCTTTCTGTGCATATGCCAGGGAGTATCCCGATAACTGCACACTGCTTGTTGATACTTATAACGTACTTAAAAGCGGTATTCCCAACGCTATTGAAGCCTTCAGGCGTGAGGTGCTGCCGCGCGGTTTCCGCCCGAAGGGTGTTCGTATTGATAGTGGCGATATTACTTACCTTTCAAAGAAAATGCGTAAAATGCTCGATGAAGCGGGCTTTGAGGATTGCGGTATAGTTGCATCAAACTCACTTGACGAATATATTATCCGCGATATGCTCATCCAGGGCGCAAAGGTTGATTCTTTCGGTGTCGGCGAAAGGCTTATTACAGCTTCGTCTGCCCCTGTTTTCGGCGGTGTTTATAAGCTTGTTGCTGTCAGACACGGCGAAGAGCTTGTGCCGAAAATCAAGATAAGCGAAAACGTAGGTAAAATCACAACACCCTGCTTTAAAAACCTCTGGCGTCTTTACGATAATCAGACAGGAAAGGCAATTGCTGACGTAATAACCCTTAAAGATGAGGAGATAGATGACAGCAAGCCCTACGATATTTTTGATCCCGTTCACACGTGGAAGCGTAAAACAGTCACTGATTTTACAGCAAAACCGCTTCAGGTCAAGCTTTTTGACAAGGGCGAATGCGTATATACCTGCCCGGATCTCAAGGATACACAAAGCTACTGCAAGCAGCAGGTGGCTACCCTTTGGGATGAGGTTACCCGTTTTGAGAATCCGCATAAATATTATGTCGATTTGTCACAGGCACTCTGGGACGAAAAGAACAGACTGCTTGAATCAAAATCAAAAATTTAAAATTACAGGAGAGAAGTTTTATGAATACAAACATGCCCCGTGCTGAATATCCCCGTCCGCAGTTTGTGCGTGAAAGCTATATCAATCTCAACGGCGAATGGGATTTCGAATTTGATTTCGGTAACAGCGGCAAGGCTCGCAAAATGTATGCTGACGGTGCTGAATACACAAAAAAGATAATTGTTCCTTTCTGCCCCGAAAGTGAGCTTTCAGGCATAAATTATAAGGATTTCATGCATTCTGTATGGTACAGACGTAGTGTTGAACTCAAAAAAGGCGAGGGCAGAACGCTGCTTCACTTTGAGGCATGCGACTATGAAACAACAGTCTGGGTAAACGGTGTGGAATTCCCCAAGCATGTCGGCGGCTACACAGGCTTTGTTATTGATATAACAAAGGCTGTTAAAGACGGTGAAAACACAATCGTTGTAAACGCTGTTGACCTGCTGATTCCCGGCGTGCAGCCCAGAGGTAAGCAGAGCGAGGAGTACTATTCACACGGCTGTGACTATACCAGAACAACAGGTATCTGGCAGACTGTATGGATTGAGCAGGTTGCCAATACATATATCAGCAATTCAAAAATTAAAACCGCTGACCTTTCGGGTATTATCAACTGCGATATTTACGTTGCAGGCGATATTAACGGTACCGAAATTCAGCTTACAGCCTATTATGACGGTGAAGAGGTCGGTACAGCAGTTGCAGACGTAATGTGCAATACCGTCAACGTTTCTATGGCACTTAACGAAGTTCATCTCTGGGAAGTCGGTAACGGCAGACTTTATGACCTCACTTATGAGCTTGTAAAGAACGGCGAAGTTATTGACACAGCCAAGGGCTATTTCGGCCTTCGTACTGTTTCTGTCAAGGATAACTGTATGTGCATCAACGGCAAAAAGGTTTTCCAGCGCCTTGTGCTCGACCAGGGCTTCTATCCCGATGGCATCTATACTGCACCCACAGATGAAGCGCTCAAAAAGGATATAGAGCTGTCTCTTGCCTGCGGCTTCAACGGCGCAAGACTTCACCAGAAGGTTTTTGAACAGCGTTTCCTCTACCACGCTGATAAGATGGGCTATATCGTCTGGGGTGAAGCCGGCAACTGGGGTCTTGACCATACCGATGTCAGCGCACTTGCACGCTTTATTCCCGAGTGGCTTGAGGAAATTGACCGGGATTACAGCCACCCTGCAATAGTCGGCTGGTGTCCGTTCAACGAAACATGGGACCGTGACGGCAGACAGCAGGTTGACTCTGTGCTTGCCGGTATTTACCTCGTCACAAAGGCTGCGGATAACACCCGTCCCTGTATTGATACAAGCGGTAATTATCACGTTATGACTGATATTTATGACGTTCATGAGTATGAACCCAATCCCGAAAGACTTCGTGAAATGATGGCTGAAAACGACCTTGCAAACGGTGTTGTTCACGAAACACATCCGGGCAGACAGTCTTACGGCGGACAGCCCTATTTCGTCAGCGAATATGGCGGAGTATGGTGGGCACCCGGCGAAGAAAACGGCTGGGGCTACGGCACAAACCCCACAACCGAGGACGAAGCAGTTGAGCGTATGTGCGGTCAGACCAAGGCTCTGCTTGACTGTGACCAGTGCTGCGCATATTGCTACACTCAGCTGACCAATATCGAACAGGAGCAGAACGGCGTATATTATTACGACCGCAGCCCGAAGTTCACACCCGAAAATTACGAAAAAATCCGCAAGGCATTTTCCGCTAAGGCAGCGATAGAAGACTAAAAATTAACAAAGCAGACAACATCGTTTTTGATGTTGCCTGCTTTGTTTTAAGATTTTATCTTGCTGAATTATAATTTAGCGGCGAGTAGCCGCTGACAATGCCGGTGCGAAGCGCACACCAAATTCCGCCTGTTTTTTTAATTTATCAATGATACAAATACATCAATGGTGAAATTGAAAATTTTGCGTAAAAGCAATATTAACATAAAAATGAGATATGCCGGAAGTTGAAACGGAACAGGCTGACGGGCTTAACCTTTACTTTTAAAAAAATCTACTATAGCCTGAATGGAACACTAAAGAGTGCCTCTTGCATAATTCCTCAGTTAAAATAGCAAGCGATTTCGGTATCTACCTTTACACAAGGGAGCCTATTGGCAAACAAATTAACAGAGCGATAAACTGAATTTACAGCGGCATAATGCAAATAGTATAATCTCACCCGAAATTAAGCTGTTTCGGGTGAATTTTTTTGCGTAAATTTTAAGAAAAATTTTAATTTCCTCTTTATTATATTATTATAATGTGATATAATGCTAAAGATATGATGGGAAGAATGTTCGGTCATCATAAAATGCTAAAATAACCCCTTCGGAGGAAAAGATATGAATATAGCAATCATGGGCTACGGCGTTGTCGGTTCCGGCGTTGCCGAGGTCCTCAAAAAGAACCACGCAAGCATTGTTAAAAAGAGCACTCAGGACGAGCTTGAGCTTGTACGAATTCTTGACTTGCGTGATTTTCCCGGCGATGAAAACGAAAAGCTTTTCACAAAGGATTTTAACGACATTCTCAATGATGATTCAATCGGCATCGTTGTTGAAACAATGGGCGGCGTTCATCCCGCTTATGATTTTGTTCTCGCTTGCCTTAACGCAGGTAAGAGTGTTGTAACCTCAAACAAGGAGCTTGTTGCTGCAAAGGGCTGCGAGCTGCTCAGGGTTGCAGAGGAAAAGAATGTCAATTTCATGTTCGAGGCAAGTGTCGGCGGCGGTATCCCGATTATCCGTCCGATTATCAACTGCCTTGCAGCTAACGAAATAGATGAAATTGCAGGTATTCTCAACGGCACCACCAACTTCATCCTCACAAAGATGATTAACGACGGTATGACTTTTGAGGATGCACTCAAAATCGCTCAGGAACTCGGCTATGCAGAGCGTGACCCCTCCGCAGACGTTGAGGGTAAGGATGCTTGCAGAAAGATCTGTATTCTTGCTTCTCTCTGCTTTGGCAACCACGTTTATCCCGATGAGGTTTATACAGAGGGCATCACAAAAATTGCACTTGCCGATGTTGAATATGCAAAAGCATGGGGCGGCGTAATCAAGCTTATCGGCAGAGCTACACGCTATGGTGACGGTAAAATCAGCGCTATGGTTTCTCCCGCTTTCATCCGCTGCGGCAGCCAGCTTGCAGGTGTTGACGATGTTTTCAACGCTATCCTCGTTCGTGGCGACGCTATAGGTGATGTTGTTTTCTACGGCAGAGGCGCAGGTAAGCTTCCTACAGCAAGTGCTGTTATGGCTGACGTTGTTGACTGTGCACGTCACGCAGCAAGCCGCAAGGTATTCGGTTGGGAGGACAGCATAGCAGACTATGTTGTCAACTACAAGGATATCAAGCATCCGTTCTTTGTCCGTGCAAGCTACACAGACGAAGCTGCTGCAAAGCAGAGCATTGCAGACCTCTTCGGTGAGGTAGAGTATCTCACATACGAGGGCGCAGCTGCAAACGAGCTTGGTTTTGTTACAGCTCCCGTTGCACAGGGCGAGTTTGATGAAAAAATCGCCGAAGCCGCAATTACAGTCGGCAGCGTAATCCGGGTAACGGATTATTAATAGGCGAATAGTATATATAGAGTACCATTAGGAGGTTTTATAAATGGGATTGATAGTACAGAAATTCGGCGGCAGTTCTGTTGCAAATGCTGACCGTGTCCGCAATGTTGCTTCAATCATCATTGATACCTACAAGCAGGGCAATGATGTTGTTGCAGTTGTTTCCGCACAGGGTGACACAACAGATGATCTTATCGAAAAGGCAGCCGAAATTAACCCGAAGGCATCAAAGCGCGAAATGGATTCACTTCTGAGCGCAGGCGAGCAGATGTCCAGCGCACTGCTTGCAATGGCTATTGAGGCAGAGGGCTACCCGGTTGTTTCACTTCTGGGTTGGCAGGCAGGCTTTAAAACAGACAATGTTTACGGTGCTGCAAGAATCAAAAAGATTCAGCCTGAAAGACTTAAGAACGAAATCGGCAAGGGCAATATCGTTATCGTTGCAGGCTTCCAGGGCCTTAACGGTTTTGACGATATCACAACACTCGGCAGAGGCGGTTCCGATACAAGTGCTGTTGCTATTGCAGCTGCGCTTAATGCAGACCGCTGCCAGATCTTTACCGATGTTGAGGGTGTTTACACAGCTGACCCCCGCAAGGTAGAGGGCACAAAGAAGCTTGCTGAAATCACATACGATGAAATGCTTGAGCTTGCAACGCTCGGCGCACAGGTTCTCAACAATCGCTCGGTCGAAATGGCCAAAAAATACAACGTCGAGGTAGAGGTTCTTTCAAGCCTCAAGAGAGTACCCGGCACCATTGTCAAGGAGGTAGCTAAAATGGAAAAAATGTTAATCAGAGGCGTCACAAAGGATACAGACGTAGCAAGAATCTCAGTTATCGGTGTTCCCAACACACCCGGTATTGCTTTCAAGCTGTTTGCAAAGCTTGCAGCTAAAAATATCAACGTAGATATCATTCTTCAGTCCGTCGGCCGTGACGATACTAAGGATATCACTTTCACAGTTGCAAAGTCCAACGGTGAGCTTGCAGTAAACATCATCAAGGAATCCTTTGACCTTGCTGAGGGCAGCGTAATCTGCGATACAAACGTAGCAAAGATTTCTGTTGTCGGTGCAGGTATGGAAACTCACCCCGGCACAGCTTCCAAGATGTTTGAGGCACTTTACGAGAAGGATATCAACATCCAGATGATTTCTACATCCGAAATCAAAATCTCCGTTCTCATCGACCTTGAACTTGCAGATAAGGCAGTTTCAGCAGTACACAAGGCATTCTTCCCCGTAGATTAATTTTTGCAGCCGCTGATTTAAAATCGGATATGTTTTATCAGCGGCTGTTTTTTCGTCATGCTTTGTGAAAATCAGGAATGTCACTTAAATTTTAGATAAGGAAGCGGCATAGCCTATGTGCTGATGCTGCACGGTGAATAAAATGGGTTTTGATGCAGAATCCGTTGCCAATCAAAAAATTATAAACGTTGAGCTGAACAACGAAATGCGCAACTCCTTCCTTGACTACTCAATGTCGGTTATCACTTCACGTGCTTTGCCCGATGTCAGGGACGGACTTAAGCCTGTTCACAGACGAATCCTCTACACAATGTACGAGAATACGCTTTACCCGGATAAGCCCTACAGAAAATGTGCGGATACCGTCGGTGCGGTTCTCGGCCGTTATCACCCTCACGGTGACGCATCTGTTTACGATGCTATGGTTCGTCTGGCACAGCCGTTCTCAATGCGCTACACTATGGTAGACGGTCACGGTAACTTCGGCTCGGTCGACGGCGACCCGCCTGCTGCTTACCGTTATACCGAATCCAGAATGAGCAAAATTTCGCTTGAAATGCTCGGCGATATTGACAAGGATACAGTTGATTTTGTTTCCAACTATGACGACCGTCTGAAAGAGCCTACGGTTCTTCCTTCACGTATTCCGAATCTGCTTGTAAACGGCTCTACGGGTATCGCAGTCGGTATGGCTACAAACATTCCGCCCCACAACCTCGGTGAGGTTGTTGACGGCATGTGCTGTCTTATTGATAACCCCGAAGCTGACGTTGCAGAGCTTATGGAGCATATAAAAGGTCCTGACTTCCCGACAGCCGGTGTAATCATGGGCAAGAGCGGTATGCGTGCTGCATATGCAACGGGCAGAGGCAAAATTGCCGTACGTGCAAAGGCTGAAATAGAAGAAACCAAGAACGGACGTTTCCAGATTGTTGTTACGGAAATTCCCTACATGGTTAATAAGGCAAGGCTTATCGAAAGCATTGCCGACCTTGTAAAGGACAAGCGTATCGAAGGTATTTCCGATATTAACGACTATTCTGCCATTGAGGGAATGCGTATTGTTATCGACCTCAAGCGTGATGCAAATCCGCAGGTTGTTCTCAATCAGCTCTTCAATTTCACTCAGATGCAGACCACCTTCGGCGTAATCATGCTCGCCCTTGTTGACGGTGTTCCCAGAGTACTTACTCTCAAGCAGATGCTTGAAAATTATATTAAATTCCAGTGCGAAGTTATTGTCCGCCGTACACAGTACAACCTCAAGAAGGCTCAGGACAGAGCTCACATTCTGGAAGGCTACCTCATCGCACTTGATTATATTGATGAGGTTATCAGCATTCTCCGCAATTCGCCTGACCAGGCAACAGGTAAAGCACGTCTTATTGAGCGCTTCGGCTTTGACGATGTTCAGGCTCAGAAGATTGTTGAAATGCGTTTAGGTCAGTTGACAGGTATGGAGCGTCAGAAGATTGAGGACGAAATGGCTGCCCTCAAGATTAAAATTGCAGAATACACCGAAATCCTCAGCAGCGAAGCAAGAGTTCTTGCACTTGTCAAGGAAGAGGCTATCCAGACTAAGGAAAAGTATTCGGATGAAAGACGTACAGAAATCTGCAACATCAGCGGTGAGGTTGATATAGAAGACCTTATTCCTGAGGAGGAAAGTGTTTACACACTTACCAACAAGGGTTACCTCAAGCGTATGCCGGCTGACACTTACCGCAGCCAGCGCAGAGGTGGCAGAGGTGTCATGGGTATGACACGCCGTGAGGAGGATTTCGTTCAGACGATGTTTACCTGCTCAACTCACGATTTCATCATGTTCTTCACCAACTTTGGCAGAGCGTACAAGCTTAAAGGTTACGAAATTCCCGAAAGCTCACGTACCGGTAAGGGTATGAATGCAGTCAATATTCTGCCCCTTGATGCAGAAGAGAAGATTTCCGCTATGATCAAGGTTCCTGGTGAGGCAGACGGCGAATATCTCTGTATGGTAACAAGAAAGGGTATTATCAAGCGTACTCTGCTTGATGCATACAAGAATATCCGCAAGAACGGTGTTATTGCCATAAACCTTGATGAGGATGATGAGCTTGCATGGGTTAAGCTCACCTATGGTGACGATGACCTGCTTGTCGCAACACGTCACGGTTATTCAATCCGTTTCAACGAAAACGATGCACGACCCATTGGCAGAACAGCAAGAGGCGTTAAGGCTATCGAGCTTCGTGACGGTGATGAGGTTGTCGGTATGGACGTTGTCAAGGATGATGACTATATCCTGACCGTAACCGAAACAGGCTATGGCAGACGCAGCCCGAGTGACGAATACCGAACTCAGTCAAGAGGCGGTAAGGGCGTTACAAACTACAAGGTGGAAAAATACGGCAATGTTGCAGCACTGATGAATGTTAAGGAAGATGAAGATATCATCCTCATTTCGTCAGACGGTGTAATTATCCGTATGCCATCAGATTCAATAAGCCTTTTCTCACGCACCTCAAAGGGTGTGCGTGTAATGCGTGTAGGTGAGGGTGACAAGCTTGTTACCGTAACCACCGCAGAACGTGAGAATGAAGAAGCGGCTGAAGCTGAAGAAGGAACGGCACAGCCTGCTGAAGAAACAACAGAAGAATAACCCCATTCAGTAAAAACATCCGCCGCTGCAGGGGTGCAGCGGCGGATGAATAAAGGGAAAGAGATATGGATAATAACAACAGAAAACAATTTGAAGATATCTATTCCGATAGCTCAAAAGAACGCAACTACGAGCGCGGCCACAAGCCGATAGAACAGCGTGATATCGTCTATCCCAATAAATTTATTGAATTTATGGCGAAGGACGATAAGAAAAATACAAAGCGTGTACTTATAGGCATTATTGTGTTCCTTGTGCTTTTTATTATATTTCTTATTGCAAGCTTTATCAACGACAAGCTTAACCTTATCAATATTGAGGGTCAGGATGAAATTTTCACCGGTCACGGTGATGAATTTACTGAGGATTTTGACGAGGCAGAGTTTGAAGCAATGCATGAGGTTTCCGATGCAGCTTCTCTTGATGATTTGCTTAAAAAGTGGTATCAGCTTGACGGCAGCATTATGGACCAGAAATATATTATCAACGTTCTGCTTATCGGTATTGACGGAAAAGGCGGCGTACAAAAAGGCGGTAATTCAGACTCGCTTATTCTTGTTTCAATAAACAAGAAAACCGAAAAGATTACACTTTGCTCCTTTATGCGTGACAGCCGCACTTACTTTGAAATCAACGGAAGAAGCCGTGTTGCAAAGGTAAACGCCACATATTCAGCCGGCGGTGCTGCGGCAACGGTAGAAACCCTTGAAAAATATTATAAAATTGATATTGACTACTATGTAGCGGTTGACTTTACAAGCTTCCCGCAGGTTATTGAGGCTTTGGGCGGCATAACTGTTGATATGCAGGAGTATGAGCAGAAATATATCAACCGCACCACAACTAAAATAGATAAAATTCCCAACTACGGCAAGGTAAAGCTTGACGGTGATCAGGCACTCGTATATGCCCGTATCCGTAAATGCGATGCTGACAGCGACGTTTCAAGAACCCGCCGTCAGAGAGGTGTTATCACCGCTATTATTGAAAGCGCAAAGGGCGCAAGCCTTACCCAGCTTAACAGCGTTGTTGATACTCTGCTTCCGCTGCTTGCAACAGACTGTTCAAAACCCAAAATTCTATCGTACGGTGCACAGGCTGTAACACAGGGCTGGATGAATTATGAGATACAGCAGCTTACCATGCCGGATGCAGAAACAATGGCTGAAGCAAGAATTGACGGACTTTCCTATGTAGTTGTGGATTATCCTGTTGCAGCGCAGAAGGTTCAGATGGCTCTTTACGGAACAACGAATATCCAGCTTGATCCTGACCGTGTTTCGGCATTTGATTATATTAATTATAACGAAAGCTATACAGGTACCTATAATCCGTCAGACAGCACAACTTATTATACACAGGAATACACCACGGGCTATTACGTTGAAGAAACAACAACCAGACGCGGTTGGCTTGACTGGTGGAACAGAGGCGATGAAACAACAGCTGTAACAAATCCTGCTGAGGAAATAACAACCGTTGGCTACCCGCAGGAGGGCGAACCCGTTACAGACCCCGTAACGCAGGCACCTCCGGCGGAGGAACCTACAGCCGCCGTTACCCCGACGCAGGCTCCCGAAACCACAACAAGGTCAATAGCTTCAATTCTTGACCAGTTTACGATTCCTACTCAGGCTGAGGATGCAGCTTAAAATTCAAGGCGGTATCAGAACTTTAATAGGGTTTTGATACCGCCTTTTTTAAAAAAGAAAGGGTGTTTTTATGCCGTATTCAGACAGATATATGCTTCGTAAGCTTAAAGATGTTTTAAAAACTGTTAAGTCAGGTATCTACACAAAAATTGCACCTTTGAGCATAAAGGCATACATCACGGAAGAACCCGTCAAATTTGCAGACCGTTTTGAAGGCGAAGAAAAATTTTTGAATGTTGGTCAGTCATGGGGTAAGCTGTGGGACTGTGCATGGTTTTGCTTTGAGGGTATAATTCCCGAAAGCGAACGCAACAAAAATCTTGTGCTTATGCTTGACGTAAGCGGCGAAATGTGCGTTTTTGACAAAGCAGGTGTACCTGTAGCTTGTCTTACAAACGTAAGCTCTGATTTTGATGATTCACTCGGCGCACCGGGTAAACGTATCTATGTTCTTGATAAAAAGACAAAGGAGAGCGGCGAAATCTGCCTTTGGGCAGATGCAGGCTGTAATGACCTTTTCGGCAGATACCAGGACAGCGGCAGCGTAGTTGAAGCTGACCTTGCGGTATGCGACAGTGAGTTGAGAGATATTTATTACGATTTTGCTGTTATTAACGATGCACTCGGTTGCCTTGACAAAAATTCGGCACGCTATAAGCGTCTGCTCGGCAGAGCTTATGAGGCAGCTTGTTATGTCACTAACCTTGATTTTGATCGTGAATCCGTCAAGCGTATTCTCAAAGCTGAGCTTGATAAAAAAGGCGGTGACAGTTCGCTGCGTGTTACGGGTATAGGTCATGCACATATCGACCTTGCATGGCTGTGGCCAATCCGTGAAACAAAGCGTAAGGGTGCCAGAACCTTTTCAAATGTAATTCAGCTTATGGACAGATACCCCGATTTTGTATTCGGCGCAAGCCAGCCGCAGCTTTACAAATGGGTTAAAGAGGATTACCCCGAACTGTTTGAAAAAATAAAGCAGAAGGTTAAGGAAAACCGCTGGGAATGTCAGGGCGGTATGTGGGTAGAGGCTGATACAAATGTCAGCGGCGGTGAACCGCTTGTACGTCAGTTCCTTTACGGTAAAAAGTTCTTTATGGAGGAATTCGGCGTTGATGTCCGAACCCTCTGGCTGCCGGATGTTTTTGGCTACAGTGCAGCCCTGCCGCAGATTATGAAAAAGAGCGGTGTGGATTATTTTGTAACGCAGAAGCTCTCATGGAGTGAACATAACGTATATCCGCATCACACCTTTAATTGGGTCGGTATTGATGGCACAAGTGTGCTTGCTCATCTTTTGCCTGAGGATACATACAACGGTCCGGCAATGCCTCGTTCACTCAGGAAGATTGAAGAAAATTATAAAGATAATGCCGTATGCGAAGAGGCGCTTATGCTCTTCGGTATCGGTGACGGCGGCGGTGGTCCGAGTAATTTCCACCTTGAAAGCCTCAGGCGTATCAAGAATTTTGAGGGTCTTGTACCTTGTGAGCAGGGTTACTCAATCGACATGCTCGACAGAATTGATGCCGATAAGGACAAATTCAAAAAGTGGATTGGTGAGCTTTATCTTGAAAGGCATCAGGGTACATACACAACACAGTCCAGAATAAAACGCTATAACCGCCGTACCGAGTTTGCGCTGCGTGAGGCTGAGTTTGCCTGCGTATGGGCGAAGCTTGCGGCAAATGTGCCGTATCCCAAGGCAGAGCTTGATGAAATATGGCAGGAATATCTGCTCTATCAGTTCCACGATATTCTGCCGGGTTCATCCATCAACCGTGTTTATCTTGAGACGGAAGAACGTTTCAAGGTTATACTCAAGCGCCTTTCCGAAATTAAAAAGGCAGCTTACGCAAAGGTTGCCGCCACAATAGGCAGAGTAAATGAAACGATTGTTTTCAATTCTCTTCCGTTTGAGGTTACGGAACAGTTTAAAACAACAGGCGGCTACAGGGCGATTACAGTACCTGCAATGGGTATGCGCAGCCTTGATGAAAGCAGCGACAGCTTTGAACCTTGCGCTTCCGATGAGTTCAGGCTTGAAAACGCAAAGCTCTTTGTTGCCTTTGGCGAAAACGGCAAGATAATTGAAATTTACGATAAAGTGGCTGACCGTCAGGTACTGTTGCCCGATGAAAACGCGAACCTTATCAGCGTTTATGAGGATAGGGGAGATGCATGGGATATGCGCTTTGACTATACTCAGGATGTCAGCAGCTTTATGAAATTGGAAAGTTTTAACTGCTCGATAGAGGGCGGCAATGCAGTCAGAACACAGTATTTCAGCTACGGTGATTCTGTTCTCAAGCAGAAAATTGTTCTCACTCCTGCCGGTATTATTCGCTTTGAAACCGATATTGACTGGCGTGAGCGCCGCAAGATGCTGCGTACAGCGTTTCCGATAAACGTTGTGAGCGATAAGGTTGAGTGCGATATTCAGTTCGGTTCACTCGAACGCTCCACAACTGAAAATACAAGCTGGCAGTACGCACAGTTTGAAATCTGTGCACAGAAGTGGCTTGATATTTCTCAGCGTGATTACGGTGCAGCTGTACTCAATAACGGTAAATACGGCTATAGAGTCAAGGATACTACAATTGATGTCAATCTTCTGCGTTCACCCTGCTATCCTGATGTTAATGCTGATTACGGCAAGCATTCGTTTACCTATGCACTCTATCCGCACAGCGGCAACAGGGTGGAAGCTAAGGTTTCCGAACACGCTTATATGCTTAATGTTCCGCTCAGCTTTGCAAAGGTATCAACCGACGGTCAGGTTGAAGCTAAGCCGGCTGCACAGCTTATGGAGCTTAATCTCGGTTCCGCTGTTATCGAAAGCGTCAAAGCTGCCGAGGACGGAAAGGGCATAGTCCTTCGTATTTACGAAAGTGCCGGTGCTGACTGCCACATCACAATCAAACCGAACTGCCGGTTTGACCGTGCAAGTGTAGTTGACCTTATTGAAACTGAGGTTACAGAGTGTTCTGTATCGGGCGGCGTTATTTTCGCACAGCTCAAACCCTATGAAATTCTTTCAATAAAAATCAGCTGATGTATAAATTTAAAGACCTTGAGTTAACAGCTCAAGGTCTTTATTTTTTATTCGTCAAAACAGTATTTAATAAATTCTTTTGATGTGCTCAAAGTATCGTATTTCTTTTCAATGAATATATCGGTCATGTTTTTTCGCTCATAACCGTCCGCGAATTCAAGCGCTGCCGCTGCCCACTGTCTTGCATTGCCGAGCGGTAAATACTCAGCAAGCTCGGTTATGCCGGCTTCAGGTGTTATCGTGTCGGAAATTATGCAGCGTAAAGAAAGTGCCTGCGCCTCGATAACGGTGTTGGGCATGCCTTCAAAAAAAGATGGGAAGATAAAAATATCGCCCGCTGCAAGTATCGCAGGTATATCCCGTCTTAGTCCTAAGAAATTTATGCTTTCTGCTATGCCCATTTGAGCGGCTTTTTCTTTCAGCTGTGTTTCGGATTCGCCGTCACCGACAAGCAGCAGCTTTGAATCGGGCTTTGTTTTTAAAATTTCAGCAAAAACCTCAAACAGAAATTCATGGTTTTTGACTTTGGTAAATCTGCCGACGTGTACTACGGTAAATTCATCGGTCAAACCGAGTGATTTGCGTGTGCTTTCCCGCAATTCATCGCTGTAGCAGTATACAGATGTGTCGATACCGTTGTAAAGTATCTGAGCTTTACCTTTGCTTACACAACCCTTGCCGAAGCAATATTCCGCAGCAAGAATGCACGGTGCGATTCTGACGTTGGGAACTGTGTGCGCAAGCCTGCCGACGGTGTGGTGCAGCAGCTTTGTTTTAATGCCGCCTGACATATTTGCGCTGCTTGAGCGGTATATAAGCCGCTTTGCACCGCCTTTTTTTGCGGCTATAAGCTCAAGTACTGTGCCGGGCTTTGTTGAGTTGCATATTACGCTTTCGTAGCCGTTTTCACGTACTATGTTTTCAAGGTCTTTAAGCGATTTTTTAAAGTCAACAGATTTTGGCGCAATGCGATAGATTTTGCCGCCTAAGGCTTCAATCTCATCGTCGTAAAAGCACTTCTCTTTAACGTTTACGCAAAAATCCATCTGATATTTTGTGCGGTCAAGCATGCGGTATTGCTTCATTAAAAAGCCCTCTGCACCGCCGGAATCCATTTTACTCATGCAGCAAAGCAGCCGTTTGACACTCATATATGCTGAACCTCGCTTTCGCTTTTAAGTTCGTTCAGCAGCGTTTTAACAGCCTTGTCAGCTTCAAAGTGAGATGCACGTTCAAGGCAGGCGGTTTTCATGCTGTTGAGCATATCGGGTTTCTTTGCAGCTTCAATAAGGATTTTCGCAAGCAGTTCAGGCTTTTCGGGGTCGTAAACAAGCCCGTCAATACCGTTGCGAATTATATATGAATTATAGTGCCAGTCAGTAGCGAGTACCGGTATACCTGCTGCAAAGGCATCAACGATAGTTCCTGCGAAGCCTTCTCCCTCGCAAAAGGTCGGAAACAGCAGTGCAAAATAGTTTTTGAGTAGCTGTGTGCTGTTATCTGTATTTACAAATCCTTTATATTCGATGTAAGGCTCAAATCCTTTACACACCTCGTCAAAGCGTTCCTGATACCAAGGTTCGGTTTTGCCGTAAATATCAAGTGTGAAAGCAGTCCTGCCGAGCGCTTGGTTGGCTTGAGTAACTGCGTACACTGCTTCTTCAATACCTTTTTCGCGCAGAATACGTGAGAAAGTACAAAGCTTGTACGGCTCATGTGTACTGTAAACAAGTTCATCTGCTGTCAGGGCATTTGTTTTTCTCAGGTTTGGCATATAAACAGCATTTTCAACACCAAGACGAATAAGAGCATCTCTCATAGGTTCAAGCTCAACATATATCTTATCAAGTTTTTTTATCGGAGGAATGAGTTTTGGATTATTTTCAAGCCTTTCTGCAAGCCAACCGCCGACAACCACGTAATGCAGCTTTCTGTTAAGGCCTTTATTAAGCAGCTCAAATACAAGGGGAAAAACTTTAAATCCGTTGCGTGAAGGCATCATAATAACATGTTCACATTCCTGAAGCAGCTTTCTGCAGCCCATAAACATTTTTACGGGGTTTTTCTTCCAGCCACGTGTATCAAGAATTGATATTTGATTTTCGCCAAAAACTTTGGCAAGTGCTTTGTAAACAGCCTTTGTTTTGTCAATCTGACCGTTTACAAGTTCTTGCCCTAAAGCAAAGTGTCCGCAAATTCCAACCTTGTACATAGCTTTCTCTCTTTCAATGTAATCTTCATACATTATATAATAGGGCAAAAAAAATGTCAAACGGCAGAAAAAACCTCTTTACATTGGCATGCTTTTGTGCTATCATAAACCACACAGAACAAATGTTCGTGTAGCAAGGAGGCGTAAACTGTGGCACAAAGACTGATTCTGCACTGTGATCTGAATAATTTTTTTGCCTCGGTGGAATGCCTTGGCAGGGACGATTTAAAGGGCAGACCCGTAGCTGTTGCAGGCAGTGTGGAAAAGCGGCACGGCATAATTTTAGCCAAAAATGAAGCAGCTAAAAAGCTCGGTGTCAGAACAGCGGAAGCCATATGGCAGGCACAGCAGAAATGTCCTGATCTGGTGCTGCTGCCGCCTCATTATGAAAAATATAATTATTACTCCAATATAGTCCGTAGGATTTATGAACGGTATACGGACGAAATAGAGCCGTTTGGCATTGATGAATGCTGGCTTGATGTTACGGGCAGCACAATGCTTTTCGGCAGCGGCGAAAAAATAGCCAACGAAATACGTAAGGCAGTAAAAGGCGAAACAGGGCTGACGGTTTCGGTTGGTGTCAGTTTCAATAAAATTTTCGCTAAGCTTGGCAGTGATTACAAAAAGCCCGATGCGGTAACTGTTATAGATAAGGATAATTTCCGTGATATTGTATGGCCGCTTGATGCCGGCGAAATGCTTGGCGTCGGCAGGGCAACAAAGCAGAGCCTTCGCAGAATAGGGCTATTGACCTTGGGCGACGTTGCAAATACTCCGCCTGAAACGCTGCGCCTGGTTTTGGGAAAAGGCGGCGAAACTCTGTGGCGGTTTGCAAACGGGCTTGATAATTCGCCGGTTATAAGCTCTGCCTTTGCGCCTGCGCCCAAAAGTATCGGCAGAAGCACTACACCTGAAAAGGATTTGTGTACTTGGGATGATGTGCTGCTTATTCTTCTGAAGCTTTCCGACAGAGTGTCGCACGGTCTGCGTGAAAATCATGCACTTGCAGGCTGCATTCAGGTGCATATACGTGATACTCAGCTCAATATAACCGAGCATCAGCGAAAGCTGATTGAACCGGTACGTCTTACAGAATTACTGTTTAAAACGGGAGCAGAGCTGATAGACGAAATATGGGATAAAAAAACTCCGCTGCGTTCGCTCGGTATACGTGCGTGTGAATTGACGGCGGAGGATGAATGTA
Organism: Acutalibacteraceae bacterium; assembly: GCA_045536235.1. Lineage (GTDB taxonomy): Bacteria > Bacillota > Clostridia > Oscillospirales > Acutalibacteraceae > UBA8612. The sequence continues at coordinate 18,418 of JAZSND010000032.1, forward strand.
TTCAGTTTACACTTGGCTGCGATTATGAGCGGCTTGAACGCCTTGAAAAGTTAGAGGTTGAAATTGAAGAAATACGTGAACGCTTCGGCAGGGAAGCGGTTCTGCGTTGCAGACAGCTCGGCGGTGACCCGTTGGGAATGTATTCTTCGTTTGGTAAGATTGTGAGTTGATTACAGCTTATCTGCCAACGGCAGATAAGCTGTATCGCAATTTCATTTCTGAAATTATATTGCGTTTGCCGTCAGGCAAATATATTGCTGAACTGTAATTTATAATTCAGCGATATAAGTGAGGTTTGTTATGTTACTTTTGTCAAGCGTTACAAAAGTAACCAAAAAAACTTTTGGGGTTTTGCGCACTTCACGACGGCTGACGATAGTAAATCCGCTCGGCAGACAGAACAAAAAATTGTTTTGTTCTGCTGCCATAACGGCTATAAAAGCAAATCTGACTTTTAAGTTTGCTATACCGCCTATGGTTCCCTCGCTCGGATAAATGAGTTGAGTTTTATGCTTGTCAGCCTGTTCCGTTCAAAATCACAGCATCATTCTTTTTTTACAGTGATATTTCCTTTACGCTATTTAATCTCCGCCGTTGATGTATTTTTATTATTAATGATATTTTTCAATAGGCGGCATTTGGAGTGCGCTTCGCACCGACAAACTGTAATTCAGCGATATAAATGAGGTGCGTTATGTTACTTTTGTCAAGCGTTACAAAAGTAACCAAAAAAACTTTGGGGGTTTTGCGCACCCCACTACGGCTGACGAGAGTAAATCCGCTCGGCAGACAGAACAAAAAGTTGTTTTGTTCTGCTGCCATAACGGCTATTAAAGCAAATCTGACTTTTAAGTTTGTTCTACCGCCTATGGTTCCCTCGCTCGGATAAATGAGTTAAGTTTTATGCTCGTCAGCCTGTTCCGTTCAAAGTCACAACATCGTTAATTTTTTTATATTGATATTTCTTTTACGCTTTTTAATCTCCGCCGTTGATGTATTTTTATTATTAATGATATTTTTCAATAGGCGGCATTTGGAGTGCGCTTCGCACCGACAAACTGTAATTTGTAAAGTTTTGCCCTTGACAAAGAAAATATAATATTATATAATACCCAACGAAATGAATAGCTCCTTATTAAGAGCGGCTGAGGGACAGGCCCTGCGAAGCCCGACAACCTGCCATACGGCAAGGTGTCAAATCCTGCGGTGAAAACCGGAAGATAAGGTTAACTTATTACGCTTCGGTTTTTGCGGAGCGTATTTTTTTGTCGAAATGAAATGGTACAAAAGAGAAAGGAAGAGAAAAAATGAGTAAAAGACTTTTTACATCGGAGTCTGTAACAGAAGGACATCCCGATAAAATCTGCGACCAGATTTCAGACGCAGTTCTTGACGCAATTCTTGCTCAGGACCCCAACGGCAGAGTTGCCTGCGAAACAACCTGCACAACAGGTCAGATACTTATCATGGGCGAAATTTCAACAACAGCAAATATTGATATTCCCGCAATCGCACGCAAAACTGTATGCGAAATCGGTTACGACAGCGCAGAAAAAGGCTTTGACGGCAACAGCTGCGCAGTTCTCCTTGCTATGGACAAGCAGAGCCCCGATATTGCAATGGGTGTTGACCGTGAGGGCGCAGGCGACCAGGGCATGATGTTCGGCTTTGCCTGTGATGAAACTCCCGAGCTTATGCCGCTGCCCATTTCAATGGCACACAAGCTTGCTTTAAAGCTCACTGAGGTGCGTAAAAACGGTCCGCTTACATATCTCAGAGCTGACGGTAAAACTCAGGTTACAGTTGAATACGACGGTGATAAGCCCGTAAGAATTGATGCTATTGTTGTTTCATCACAGCACAGCGCAGATGTTGAGCAGGAGCAGATTCGTGCAGACATCATCGAAAACGTAATCAAGCCCGTAGTTCCCGCAGAATTCCTTGATGACGATACAAAAATTTATGTTAACCCCACAGGTCGCTTTGTTACAGGCGGTCCTCAGGGCGACAGCGGTCTGACCGGCAGAAAAATTATTGTTGATACTTACGGCGGCTATTCACGTCACGGCGGCGGAGCTTTCTCCGGCAAGGATCCGACTAAGGTTGACCGCAGTGCAGCATACGCAGCACGCTATGTTGCAAAGAATATTGTTGCTGCAGGCCTTGCAAAGAAGTGCGAGGTTCAGCTTGCATACGCAATCGGCGTTGCACAGCCCGTTTCAGTTCGTGTTGATACCTTCGGCACAGGCGTTGTTGCTGAGGATAAGCTCGAGGCAGCTGTTAATGAGGTTTTCGATCTTACACCTGCTGCTATTATCAGAACTCTCGGTCTGCGCCAGCCTATTTACAAGCAGGTAGCAGCCTACGGCCACGTTGGCAGAACAGATATTTCCCTGCCCTGGGAAAAGACCGATAAGGTTGACGAAATTAAAAACAAGGTGTTATAATACTTTCAGCCGGACTTTTACGGTCCGGCTTTTTAAATTACAGCGATATAAATAAGGTTTGTTATGTTACTTTTGTCAAGCGTTACAAAAGTAACCAAAAGAACTTTTGGGGTTTTGCGCACTCCACTACGGCTGACGATAGCAAATCCGCTCGGCAGACAGAACAAAAAGTTGTTTTGTTCTGCTGCCATAACGGCTATAAAAGCAAATCAGACTTTTAAGTTTGCTATACCGCCTATGGTTCCCTCGCTCGGATAAAGGAGTAAAGTTTCAGCTCGTCAGCCTGTTCCGTTCAAAATCACAGCATTTTTCATTTTTTATATTGATATTTCTTTTACGCTTTTTAATCTCCGCCGTTGATGGATTTTATTTTTTAAAAAACCTTTCGATAGGCGGCATTTGCTGTCGGTCTTACCGACAAACTGTAATTTGCTTTACGTATTCGTATATTTATGGTACAATTATTATTCAGGAGGCGATATGTGTGTTTTCATTAATAAAGAATTTTTTTATTTCGCTTGTTGCGTTTATTACTGCAGCTGCACCGTTTGGTAACACGGCTATACCCGAAAGGAAATGTGCGCCCGAATTTACAGGCACATTTTTGCAGTCGTGGCTCAGCAGCACATGGAGTGATGAACGCTGGACTGCCGAAATAGAAACCATGCAGCTCGACGGTGTGGAATACCTTGTTTTGCAGGACCTTGCGAATATGGATTCGTCTGGCAACTGGACAGTATATTACAGCAGCACCATAGCACAGTTTGAATCTGCAACAAACGGCGGAGATGTGCTTGCAGCAGCACTCAAAGCCTGTGAAGGCACGGATATAAAGGTTTTTGCAGGCCTTACGATGTTTGATTCTTTCTGGACGCTCGGCAATTTTACGGGCGATTACAAAAAGGTATGCGATATTACTGCGGACATGATTGCAGATATTGCGGCTAATTACGGTTCGGACAACCTTTACGGCTGGTATTTTACACTTGAAATCAATAATCAGATAAACTGTGGTACGCTGCTCATGGGCAGCATGGCTGACGGACTTAACACCGTTCTTGCAAAGGCAACAGCAGTTTCGCCCGATATGCCGCTGATGATAAGTCCGTTTACCGCCAACTATCTGGCAGCAGGCAAAATCGGTACCTATGCACAGTGGCTTACGTTTTTTGAGCTTGTCAATTTCCGTGACGGTGATATTGTCGCACCGCAGGACGCAGTAGGCGCAGACTGGGTTGAAGAGGATGACCTTGTCGGTATATGGGAAGCGTACAGCGCAGCACTTGAAAAAGCGGATGCCGATGTAAAACTCTGGGGTAACTGCGAAAACTTTGATATTGCAACGGGTCCGAGTATTCTGGCGGGTACTTTACTGCGCCCCGAAACGGAAAATATCGAGTCTGTAACAGCATGCCTTGACAGATTTACAAAGCAGCTTGACATTGCCTCACGCTACTGCGAAAACATAATTACTTTCTCATATTCTCACTATTTCAGCTCTAATGAGGTTAAGCCGCATTATATTGAAACCTACCGTGATTATGTTGCAAACGGCTATGTGCTTGAAAGCGAAAAGCCCGTTCTGCCCGATGCTGTTACAAAAGCGCAGACTGAAAACGGCATTGAAATCAGTTTTGATCCTGCAACGGACAATTTTGGAATTGCGTATTACAGAGTATGCAAAAACGGCAAATTCTTAACACGTTTTGAAAATTACAAGTGGGATTATGAGCTTGTATTTACCGATGCGGCAGGTACACTCAGCGACGAATACACAGTAGTTGCATACGATGCAGCTGGCAATGCATCAGTTTCTGTTTCTGCCAAATAAAAAGTATTTTATCCTTTACAGTGCTTGAAAATTGTGATATTATAATTTTTGTTTTAATTCCAATAAAGGTGGCATTTTTTAAGTAAAAATGAAACGTAAAACCATTAAGGCGGCATTCATAAAATCGCTGCCTGTTTTTGCGGGATACATAGTGCTCGGTATCGGCTTTGGCGTGCTGCTTGCAAAAGCCGGCTACGGCATTTGGTGGGCGCTTGCGATGAGCGTCACAATGTACGCAGGTTCTATGCAGTATGTTGCGGTCAGCCTGCTCAGCGGCGGTGCTTCGCTGATATCTACGGCAATCACTACTCTCCTGGTGCAGGCAAGGCACCTGTTCTACGGCATCTCTATGATAGATAAATATAAAGGTGCCGGTATTAAAAAGATTTATCTTGCTTTTTCACTTACAGACGAAACATATTCCCTTCTTTGCGACGGTCACTATCCGGAGGGCAGTAATCCGCACTGGTACCGCTTTTTTGTTTCGGTATTTAATCAGAGCTACTGGATTATGGGCTGCCTTATCGGAAACTTCATAGGTACTAATGTACCGTTCAACTCCAAGGGCATTGAGTTTGCAATGACTGCGCTTTTTGTCACGGTTTTTGTTGAGCAGTGGAAAAGCACAAAAAATCATATACCTGCAATTATCGGCGTTGTTTCAACTGCGCTCTGCCTTGCGGTTTTCGGCAGTGAGGATTTTCTCATCCCGTCAATGGTTGTGATTACGGTGCTGCTGTTTATACTTCGTAAACCTCTTGAAAAGAAAGAGGAGGTGTCCGAAGATGAATGACAGTACAGTACATTCGATTCTTATTGTTGCGGTTTCTGCAATTATCACGGCACTTTTGAGGGGCTTACCCTTTGTTATTTTCGGCTCAAAGGAAACACCGAAATTTATTGCATTTCTCGGTAAGTTTTTACCTTATGCCGTCATGGGTATGCTCGTGGTGTACTGCCTTAAGGATGCAGCGTTTACCTCGTTTCCGTTTGCGTTGCCTGAATTTATTGCAATCGCTGCGGTTGTGCTTATTCATTTGTGGAAACGCAATACGCTGCTGAGTGTAGCAGGCGGTACGGTTTTCTATATGCTGCTTGTGCAGCTTGTTTTTAAGTGAGCAATTATTTGAAAATAAAAATCAAAGAAAGGAACTTTGAAATGTTTGCTAAAATTTTTGCGTTCTTAATGTCCATTTTCTACCTTGTAAACCCCTACGTAGGTCCGTCAACGGATGAACCCATTGACAACCTTGAAAACGGTGCAAAGCTGACGGCGGTTATGTGGGCTGACTCACAGGTTTCCAACTATCTGCTTGAGCGTGCACCCGTCATCCGTGCAGCAGGTGAGGACCTTAACAATTCCTCTGTTGACCTTGATGCGCTTATCATTGCAGGCGATATTGCAGAAAACGGTCTTCAGTGCGAATTTGATGCAGTTTACGATGCGGTTGCTGAGGCACCGGTTGCAAACCATATCATGGCAACAGGCAACCACGATGTAAGACTTCGCCTTTACAGCCAGAGTATTGCACGTTTCTCTGAATTCACAAACAGACTCAACGAGAATTCCGGCAGCGACCTGAGAATTGACGCTGCACACTATTCTTACGAAGTCAATGGCTATACATTCGTTGTAATGGGCACAGACCGTACAGAGTTTGAAGAAGCTTATATCAGTGATGAGCAGCTTGACTGGCTCGATGAAACACTTACAGCAAAATCCGGCAAGGGTAAGCCTGTATTTGTTATCCTTCATCAGGCACTTAATAATACACACGGTCTTCCCGGTACATGGGGCAGCGCAATCCCCGGCGGCTCAGTCGGCAAGCAGTCAGATGCTATTTACGAAGTTCTTAACAAGTACAGCGATATTATTCTTATCAGCGGTCACATGCATACAGGCTTCGGTCAGTATACCTACGAGAAGGTAGGCAATTTCCACTCTGTTAACCTGCCGTCAATCACTATTGAAAACAAGGATGGCGACTATAACGGCCCCGGTATTGGCTACATGATGGAAGTGTACAGCAGCAAGGTTGTTTTCAGAGCAAGAAATTTTGCTGAAGGCGTTTACGTTCCCGATTACAATATTACAATTCAGCTTGGTAAATAAGAAAAGAACACGGGCAGCCGGTTTTCGCCGGCTGCCCATATTTTTGCTTGCTTGATTTTATGTGCCGTAAAAGAAAAAACAGCCGTTCAAGATCGAGAACGGCTGTTTTGTTGGTTTGCATAAAAATAGAAAATTTATTTATAAATTTATGCTTCTTCCCTCATCTTTGCAAAGCACTCGCTGCAGTAAACGGGGCGATCTTCACGGGGTCTGAAGGGTACCTTGCATTCTGCGCCGCACTGTGCACAAGTAGCGTCGAACATTTCGCGCTCGGGCTTGTTAGCGTTCTTGCGTGCGTCACGGCAAGTCTTGCAGCGCTGAGGCTCATTTTCAAAGCCCTTTGCAGCATAGAATTCCTGCTCGCCGGCTGTGAAAACAAATTCGTTGCCGCATTCCTTACAGATGAGAGTCTTGTCTTCGTACATTTTGGTTACCTCGCTAAAAAAATATTGTTTATTAACCCGGAACGGATTTACACCGCTGTCTTGCCGGTTGAACCGACACGCTCTTATAAATTGAGCTACACGGGCATATTACGTTTTAATCGTCGGCTTCGGGGTCAAGCTTGCTGCGTATGCGCTGCATGGCGTTGTCAACCGACTTGGGGGTCTTGCTTAATTTTTGGGCAATTGATGAATAGCTTTCGCCCTGTAAATACAGAAAGAGCACTTGCTTTTCGTATGCGGAAAGCTTTTTGGAAATTGCTTTGATTATGTTCTCTGCTTCAAAAGCAGCCTGAAAAGCTTCTTCCGGGCTTGACTGAAAATCCTCTATGCTCTGCGTTTCGGACAGGGAAAGCAGTTGGTATTCGCTGCCCTTTGAACGCTGACGCAGCAGGTTTTTCATCCTGTTAAGTATACAGGTGCAGGCAAAGGTGGAAAACTTTGCACCGCTGTCCGGTTTGTAGGCATGAACAGCGGAAAGAAAACCGACAATACCTTCCTGATAGTAGTCCTGCCTGTCTTGCTCGGTGCGGCCGAACTGACCCGACTTTGAATGAATAAACGGGGAGATGCGCCGCAGCAGTTCAAGCATTGCGCCGCCTGAGCTGTCGCTGCGGGCGGAGAGAACAAGCTCTTCGTCAGGAAGAGGTTTACCGCTGTGGTTTTTGAAAGAAGCTGAGTCCATTTCAAAAAACACCTCATTCCCGGACAAGTATATTAATCATAAAGGAAATATTTGTGTTTGTCAATAGCTTTTTTTGTTTTTGTTAAAAATAATTATATATTCTTTACAAATGTGTGGAATATTGTCGAAAAAAATTAGTTTATTTGCTGTAATTCATCTAAGTTGCGGTTGTAGCTGTCAATAAACTCGTCAAGGAAGATTTTTGCCGGTTCAAAGTCCAGCTCCGCAATCAGCTTGCTTACCGATTTTTTAGCTCCGGAAAATTCGCTGTTGCCTGCTTTTTCTTCCTCAATACACTTGATAAGTGCGGAAATTTTATCTGCTGCCTTGACTGTGCGCCAAAGCGGTGCATCTTCATCCTGCTTTATAAAAAAGCCTCTGTAGGTGTCCTGCATATATTCCGGCAGAAGAGAGACGAGACGACCGGCTGTTTCACGCTCTACGGTTTTGTATGCAGCTTTAAGCTCGGGATTGCCGTATTTTATGGGAGTAGGCATATCACCTGTTATTATTTCAGGCATGTCGTGGTAGATGCCGAGCAGCGCAGCACGCTCAACATTCAGCGCTGTGCCGCAGCGTTCATTTGAAATTACCGCAAGAGCATGCGCAATTGCAGCAACCTCAAGGCTGTGCTCGCTTAAGGTTTCTTTGCGTGTGTTGCGCATGAGTGCCCAACGGTCAATATATTTCATTCTTGAAAACATTGCAAAAAAGCTGTAATTCATTGTGCTTCTCCTTGGAAAATCAGAACAGGTGTTTCGGGTGCATCACCGGGTGCAACATCGGGTGCTTTCATTATCATGATATGGTCGGCAATATCAAGCTCTACGGTATAGCCCCTGGCAAGATATTCTGCACGCAGATCATCGGTTTCGTGTGCAAGAGAGGGGCGCATATCAAAGACCATATAGTCCGTTTCGTTTGCTGAGCGTATTTCGTATATTTCCTTGCGCTGCGCTATGTGAGGCACAAAGAATGTGCTTGCTCTGACACTTGCATCCTCGGGTATGGTTTCAAGTGCTTCGTTGAGGATTGCAAACTCTTCCTGTCCGCTCTGATAGCGGTTGATGTACGCATCGATTTTTGAGCCTGCTGTAGGCAGGAAAATGATAATTGATGCAGCGGCAGCAAATGCAGCAAGGTACTGCCTTGCATATCCCTTGATTTCAGCTGCGTTTATTACTGTAAGGTAGCAAAGAATAGCGGCTGCACCGAAGGAATACTGGAAATCGAGATTATGCTGATACGGATAATCTGTCATTAAATTTATGAGCATTATCGGGAGCAACAGGATGAAATGCGAAACCTTTCTTGTGACTATCGGTAAAAGACCGAGCGGAAGAAGGAGCTTGAGAATGTAAATCAGCTTTTCTTCGCTGAGTGTCTGCGTAAAGACATACGCAGGGTTTGTGATGATGACTTTTACCATTCCGAGCAGACCTTCGTCCATGTACATATAATTATCAAAACGTGAGGCAAGCACGCCGTCACCGAATTTGTTGATCAGAAATACTGCCAGTCCGAAAAGTGCTACCGAAGAAACGGCGAGTATAATGCCATGCAGATATTTTTTCTTTGACAGGAAAATGTAAATGCCGAAGAAAAGCACAAACAGGCAGGCGTCTTCCTTGACAAGGCAGACAGCAAGCGCTGCAACGTACATCAGCGGGAATTTTTGCTTTTCAAAGAAATAAAACATCCATAAAAGTGTCGGTACAAGGAAGCAGTTTTCGTGCATATCGTAGCCGATGCCGCTGATAAGCGCAGGAGAAAAGGCATAGGCAAGGCTGATTGCTATGATAAACTTGTTGGAAAGTCCCTTGTGACGGCAAAGCAGATACAGCGGGATTATACCGCCCGCTATGGCTATCGCCTGACCGATCTGCAGTGTATAAGGTGAGGGGAAAATAAAATATAACGGCAAAAGAAGATAGTAGATAGGGGAAATGTGTACCGCAAAGTGCGAAAGAATTTGGTCGCGCTCGCTTGATACTGTGGGCAGACCTGTTTCTTTCATATAGTGGAACATGTTGCACCATATGCCGAAATCGAAGTTGGGTGAGCTGTATGTTGCATAACGCAGGCAGCCGTATGCAGAAATGAGCGCCAGCAGCGCAAAGGCGGAGAAAGCAACAATGATGGCGGTGGGTTTGTTGCCGATTTTTATTTTGTTGAGTGCGAGCTTATCGTCTTTGAGCAGGAAAGCTATGGCAATTGCTGCAAGAATAACTATGCAAAGTGTGTACCAGATGCTTTTTTCTATAGTGAGAGTGTGTCCTGCAAAAGCGGCAAAGCTGAATGTGAACAGCCATGAATCGACAGGTAACTTGTTTGCAAAAATGCTGAGCATGGTGAAAAATAAAAACAGCAGTACGAACAGACCGCCCCATACAATAAGATCAATGCGGAAGGTGAAGCTTATATCTGTAAACGGAATGTACTGTGAAAGAACCGTGTAAAGGTTCATGCAGCACCATGCAGCGATGAAACGCTGAATCAGCTTTTCGATTTCAAACGAGTGCATGAATTTCTCTTTCATAATTTTCTCCTTTTAACTCCTGAATCCTGATATGCTTAAATAACATCAACTTATTATACCAAACAATAACGAATAAAGCAACCAAAAGAAAAAGCCTGTTCAACAAAACAGCAGGGGAACGGTGCGTAACAGTACGGCGCTTTTGCCCTGTATGCTTTTGTTTGCATTTATATGCCGGAAAAATGAAAATAAAGCAGAATAAAATTTAATCTGAATCCGTAACCTCTTTTTGTGCTTTGCCATAATATGGTGATGTAAGGCTCAGCAAAACAAATTGAGCCTCAAGCAAGGAAAGGAGGAAAACGGACTATGGGATGCAACTTCTGTAACGGCAACAACTGCTCTTGGATCATCATTCTCATCCTTCTCATGTTCTGCTGCGGTAACAACGGTAACGATTGCGGCTGCGCAAACAACAACGGCTGCGGCTGCGGTTGCTAAACGCAATCTGATCGCGGTTTGAGCACATATCCTTCGGGATGGCCGTCGGGCTTTCGGGCCCGGCGGCTGTCTTTATTCCGGAAAAATAATCTGTTATAAGAATATAAATAAATATATTAAAAATAGTATACAAACTTAAAAAGTTGTGATATAATACACAATATATAGCTTAAATTGGGGTACAAGTACTCATGCTTTCAATAATAAAAAGAAACGGAAAATCAAATATTCTTTTTAAGCAGCTTGAGTTCGATAATCTGATTGATACGGCATTTTTTGTAATGCTTACTGCTTTGCTTTGTATATACACGGATGCCAACTATATTTATTATGTCGGCTTTTTCCTGTTTGTCGGATTATCGGTTATTAAAGTTATTCTGCGGCTTTATCATGACGGTACGGTGAACATACCGGCGATATTCTGGTGGTTCACGCTGTTTACGCTTATATCGCTGGTTTCTGTGCTGTGGTCCGAATATCCGAATGCATCAATTGCGGTTATGACCCGTCTTGTGCAGATACTTGCCGTTTTGTTCTGTATGTCACAAACATATGCAACACGTGACGGCTTCAATCGCTGCTTAAAGCTGGTGTGTTGGTCGGGTATTGCGTGTGCGTTTTATATCTTTATAAAAACACCTGTCGGAAACTGGTTTGAAGGTCAGCTCGGCGGAGAGGCAACGGGTGGAAATCCCAATGCGGTCGGCATGACGTTTACTGTGTGCATACTGTTTACGCTTTACTATGCCTATTATATGAAAAAGCGTATTTATTACGTATTCCTGTTTATTGAGCTTATGCTTGTTATCATGACAAGTTCACGTAAATCTGTACTTACGGTTTTGCTGTCGTTTATTATTCTGTCTGTATCAAAAGAACTGAACTATAAAATGATTACAAGACTGATTACAGCTGTTGCAGCGGTTGCTCTGATACTGTATGCAATAATGAATATTGAACAGCTTTACTGGACTATCGGTCGACGCCTTGAATCAATGGTTGAGCAGCTGCTTACAGATTCGGGCGACTACAGCATGTATGCACGTAATATGTTTATAGAATATGCTCAGAAATACTTCCTTGAAAAGCCTGTAATAGGTTCCGGCGTAGCGACATTTATCCGTAAACTGGGTGCTGAAATCGGTCTGTATGCGTATGCTCACAACAATTATTATGAGCTGCTTGTCGGCGTAGGCATCGTGGGATTTACGGCATATTACAGCTTTTACGCTTACCTCACGGCAAAGCTTTTCAGAATGAGCATCAGATACGGTGACGATGTTGCCAAGATTATGCTTATGGTAATGCTCTCAATTATAATTTGCGAATACGGAACAGTGCTGTATTATTCTGTTTATGCTATGATATTTATATGTATGGCTTTTCAGTATGTGTGCGTATTTGATAATGATATGGATGCAGGCAAAGATTGCTTATCGGACAGAAGCAGTTTGATGCCTGAGTCTTCTCAAAATAATGAATGATGTTGAAACAGAAAGGGAAATAGGTATGAATACAAATATCAACAGCACGGGTGCAGCCAAAGGAATTGAAATTAATGTTCTGTTCCTTCTGGAGATGGTGCTTAAAAAATGGTGGCTGCTTATTATTTCTACTGCTGTGGCTGCTTCTATAGGCTGGGGCTGTGCTTATGCCACAACTACACCGACCTATACATCAAACCTCAGCTTTACGGTTTATAACAAGGATGCCACTGATGTCAATACATCAAGTGATATCAGCAGCTCTATCATGATGGCAAATACCTTTAAGTATATTCTTGAAGGCAGAACCATGTGCGAACGTGTTGCTGAAAGCAGTGGCTATAATATTTCCGCAACGGATGTTTCCAGACACATGAATGTTGAGATTCAGAGCAACACAAACGTTATTATTGTAAGCGTTACTACGGAATCCTCTGAAATGTCATATGCCCTTGCTGCAGGAATAGCTAACTGCTACAGCGAAATAGTTGACTATGCTTATCCCAACGCAACGCTCCAGATGTATGAAGAGCCGTTTGTGCCCACAACCGCAGACCAACAGGTGTCATACACACTCTATACTGTTGTAGGTGCTGTTGTAGGTTTTGCGTTAGCTTTTGTTGCAATCCTTATCACAAATGCAATGCACGATACTATCCAGACAGAAGACGATATAGCAGTTAAGCTTGATGCAAACGTAATCGGTTCTGTAGACAGTGTGAAGAACAGAAAAAAGAAGAACAAGCAAAAGCGTCTTCTCATTACGGACAGAACACTCGGATTTTCGTTTATTGAAGAGTACAAGGCCATCAGAACCAAGGTTGAGTCTTACTGTAAGCGTAATGATCACAAGGTTATTATGGTAACCAGCGCCAACGAAAATGAAGGTAAAACAACGGTTGCAATCAACCTTGCGCTCAGCCTTGCGCAAAACGGCAAATCTGTTCTTCTTATCGATGCGGATATGCGTAAGCCCGCTGTATGTAAGTTCCTTAACCTCAACGTAAATCCGGAGAGTGACCTTGCAAATGTAATCGGCGGTAAAACAGAGCTGAGCGATGCGATCAAATATGTAGAAAAGCACAAGCTCTTTATCCTTGCAACAGTCCAGGCAAACAATGAGCCTACTGAAATGCTCTCTTCTCAGCAGATGAACAAGCTTATCAAGGCTGCACGTTCGGAATTTGATTACGTAATTGTTGATACAGCACCTGCGTCGGTTGTTGCGGATGCAAATATCCTCACAAACTTTACTGATACCGCAATTCTTGTAGTGCGTGAAAACTTCGCATCGAGCAAGCATATCAAAAGTGTTATTGACGATATCAGCTCCAACAAGGCTGAACTCATGGGCTGTATCTATAATAATGCTACTGTCGGTGGTGTCAGAGGTGCTTACGGAAAGTATAAATACGGTTACGGCAGAGGCTACGGCAGAGGCTACGGTTACGGCAGACGTTACGGCTATGGCTACGGTTACGGTTACGGCTACGGTAGCAAAAACGATGATGAAACTTAACTCTCTCTGAAGAAAGGATGATTTTAAATGAAAAAAATAATTATCGCTGTACTTGTTGTTGCTCTTCTTGCCGGTGCAGGACTTATCGGCTGGAATGTATATGAAAAGGAAGTTATAATGGCACCCGAAAATCTTATTGTCGGCGAATGGTCATCCGGCAACGGAATATATTCACTTGTCTTTACCGAGGACGGTGTGGCAAGCGGTAACCTTGATGTTCCGCTGCTTGGTGTGGTTTCGTTTAGCGGCAGCTATACAATAGATGAAGAAACATCAACGCTGACGATTATTTATTCGCTCTACAGTATCTCCTACACAGACAAGAAAACCTTTGTGCTGACTGAGGATACTCTTACCCTGACCGATACGGGCACAGGCATACAGACAAGCTATACAAGACTGATTCCTGAAACAAATACACAGTCTGAAGCAGCTGCCTGATAATAAAAAATTGACCGTGTTCTCTTAAGTTAAAGAGAACACGGTTTTTTCTTTTATTCAGCCTGATTCAACAGCTTTTTTGTTGTGCGTTTTTTTATAACAATGTAGCATATGAAGTGAACTGCAGAACACATAAGCCACGAAATAGGGTAGGCTATATAGAGTGTTTCAAGCTGCGGATATGCACGGAAAGCGGTGTAAACCCAGATAACTCTGAAAACACATGAGCCGAAAATTGAAACAAACATAGGCAGCGTTGAGCAGTTCATGCCGCGCAGCATGCCCACGAAAACCTCCATTACACCGCACAGGAAATACGGCAGACACACATATTTGAGCCTTACCAGACCGTAGGGGATAATAGCCGCATCTGTGGAGTAGATTTTAAGAAGAGGTTCGCCTGCAAGGTACGAGAAAAAGCCCATTACAATACCTACAACGGTTACGGTAAACAGCGTTGCAACAAGCACCCTGTTTATTCTTTCGGGCTTTCTGGCGCCGACGTTCTGGCTTGTAAAGGTGATGGCTGCCTGGTAAATTGAGTTCATTGAGGTGTAGGTAAAGCCTTCAATGTTGCCTGCAGCAGCGTTACCTGCCATAACGGTCGAGCCGAAAGAATTGATTGACGACTGAATAAGTACGTTTGAAACGGAAAAAAGTGAGCTTTGGATTCCGGCAGGTAAACCGACTTTTACTGTTTCAAGCACCAGATCTTTTTTGGGCCTGATTTCTTTGAAATTGAGATGGCAGCAGTTTTCGAGCCTGTGCAGACAGATAACGACAAGCGTGGCTGAAATATACTGTGAAATTATTGTGGCAAGTGCTACGCCTGCAACGTCCATATGCAGCGATCTTACGAAAAACAGGTTGAGCAGAACATTTACAAGTCCGGATATAGTCAGGAAATACAGCGGTCGCATTGTGTCGCCCATTGCACGCAGTATTGCGCTACCGAAGTTATAAACCATAAGTGCCGGCATGCCCAGAAAGTAAATGCGCATATATAATGTTGCAAGGCTTAAAACATCGTCCGGTGTGTCCATAAGCTCAAGAAAGAATTCCGAGCAGCACACACCGATTATCAGTGTTGCGATGCCTGAAATAATGCTCAGCGATATTGAGGTGTGTACAGCATCATGTGCTCTGCGGAAATCATGTGCGCCGAGATTTTTGGCAACAACAACGCTTGCACCGACACTCAAGCCTATAAAAAGGTTTATCATCAGGTTTATAAGCGAACCTGTTGAGCCGACTGCTGCAAGCGAATTGCTGCCGGCGTATCTGCCTACAACCGCAACATCTGCTGCGTTGTACAGCAGCTGCAGTATGCCTGAAAGCATCAGCGGCAGCGAAAACAGCAGCACCTTGCCAAGCAAGGGGCCGTTACACATATCAATTTCATGTTTCATTCGTTTCATCGTTTAATCCTTGGAGTATATCCGTATAAAGAAATCAGTTTGTGTATCAAGTGAATCAAGCGATAAGAGCTTGAGCTTGTCTTTTCCCGATGTGTGGTAGTAGTAAGGAGTCATTCTGAAAAGTGCATCTATATCTTCCTGAGTTTGCAGGTGTATGTCAGCTTTTACGTTTTCTGTGGCGATAAGAGTGAATCCGTTCAGCTCGGGTGCAGTTTCGTCGTTTTCGTACGGTGTGTCGTACAGCTTTTCTTTTAATGTGTGCAGATGTCTTTTTCCGGGACAAACGCTTATCAGTATACCGCCGCTTTTGACTATCCTTGCAAATTCGTTTTCACAAAACGGAGCAAACAGGTGTACCGCACAGTCAGCCATGCCGTCGGAAAGCGGAATATCTGCCATATTTGCAACGAAAAAATGCGCACCGCTTTTTCGCTTTGCAGCAAGACGTACCATTTCCTTTGAAATATCGAAGCCGTAGACTTCTGCATCGGTTTGGGATTTGATATATTCTGTGTAATATCCTTCGCCGCAGCAGATATCAACAACCGTTTTGCAGCCTTTTGATTTTATAAGCTCGCTGATTCTTGCAGCAAGCGGCTCGAAATAGCCCTTATCAAGGAAGCTTTTGCGGCTTCGTGCCATATCACGGTTGTCACCTATAAGTTCGCCTGATTTGCTGCCTGTGAGCAGATTGACATAGCCCTCTTTCGCAAGGTCAAAGCAGTGCGCTTTGCCGCAGCACAGGGAATTTCCGCTTTTTGTAAGCAGCGATTTACATATCGGGCACAATAAAAGCTCCATACCTTTTCTCTTTCTTGAAATTGTAATTCAGCGGCGAGTTGCCGCAGACAATGCCGGTGCGAAACGCACCTTATATGCCGCTTATTGAAAAGTTTTATTAAGAAAAACAAATACATCAACGGCGGAGATTAAAAAGCGTAAAAGAAATATCAATATAAAAATTAAAGATGCTGTGAGTTTGAACGTAACAGGCTGACGAGCTGAA